>CAYZLL010000006.1:0-36153 GCA_964479225.1 uncultured Smithella sp. | reverse complement strand
CGGCCGCCGCCTGATCGGCAATCGTTTTCATCAGGTCCATTTCTTCAAATGTCAGTGCTTCATAAAACACTTTTTCACTTAAGGTCATTATCCCGATAAGTTGTCCTGCGGCATTCAGCGGAAGGCAGTACCGGACACGCGATTCCTTTGTTTCCAGTTTATAGGCATGCGTAAGATCGGAAACCCAGTCATCTTCCTTTCCTTTCAGGTCAAGCGGCATACTCTGACTGTCCATGGCGCGGATCAATTTCGTTCCACCCTCTTGGGATAAATGCATTTGCTCAACCTGAGCCGCCGTGAACACCGTTGAACCGCCAAAAGATAACTTCTCCTGCTTTTCGTCAACAAGCCAGATGCTGACGGAAAGGATCTCCAGTGTGTCTGACACCATCTTCACAATATTACTGCACAACTCATCAGTCCTGGTGACCGACGCAGTTCTATGGGTGAACTCTTCCCATATTTTTTGATAATCGTATTGCGGACGATTGAAATGCCGGCTGATAAAACGTTTTCTTTTTGTTCGCCAGCGGTCGGAAAGCAGAAACGCAGCCATCGCAAGAATCGTAACAAAAACCATGAAGATCAGCAGGTTGATATTTCTGAACCATTCGAACTGCAGAGAGACCCAGGTCATGATTCCCAGGGTTATAAAATAGGTTCCAACAATCAGGACAGTAAAGGAATTATAAAGAAACTGGTGTGAAAGCTGAATTCCGACATTGAGCGGTCGACCGCGAAACAGCGACCGTAAAATCAGGATATCAGCTATCAGAAGAGCGCCCATATTCAAGACATAAAGACCTGTTTCCACACCGTTGAAAAGGACGGCATGGCTGTCCGTAAAAATACGTATTCCAAAGATACTGCCGATACCCAGAAACATGAATTTCGTCTGCCAGCGAATGTGCCCGGAAACATGGCGGAAAGTTCTTTCCAGATTCATAAGAATCGCTATGGATATGATCATCGAAATAAGGTGCCACACATAACCGGGCCATTCCAAGCGGATAAGCATGGTTGGTGAATTGTCCCGTGTCATCACGATAGAAATAAAGTCATGATGAAAAAGAGTGATCAGCAAAAGTGGCGCAGTAAAAGACAGCAACAATACCCATTTCCATTTAGATACTTGTTCGGAATAATTAGCACGGGCAAAAATGATGCTGAAGAACAGCCAGAGAGGCGGTATAAGGGATGCTGTAATATACTTGACCTGCTGCCGGAAAATAAAATCCGAAAGGTTGTTGGACTGATAGACAAGACCCGTCAGTGCAGCCTCTACAGACAGAAGCAACATGCCGAAGGCGAATACCCCTTGAACAAAAGAACGTGGCCCGCGGTAAATGCCGACGGCAATCACTGCGATCGTAACACACACTGCCACAAATGAGAGCTCAACATTAAAAGTCATGATTCATCCGTAACTTCTAACATCTATTTTCTGGTTAATGATTAATTGTTAACGGCAAATAGAAAAGGAGCGTCCTCTTTTGAAAAATTATATCACGTCTTTTCCGATTTTCTTAATAAAAAAAGGACAGGGGCCAATAATAGTAGCGCGAGTATAAAAAAAGGAATGCCGCCTTCTCTGTGCAGCGAGCTTTCCAGAATTTGCCGATCCACATAATTCCCCAACAATGATAACGTTAAGATTCTGATTCCGTTTTTAAACATGGCAATCAATACAGCGCAAATAACAAGAAAAATTATTTTCCAGTATGATTTCAGAAACAGATGACCGGCCAAAACAGCGACAATAAAAATAGCCAGGCCTGACCGGATGCCACTGCATTGCTTAGCGACTTCAATACTTATATTTGTCAGGTGAAAGGAAAAGCCATCCCGCACAAATGGCACTCCTGAAACCAGAAACAACAGATTGGTAAATTCCGTGGAACCGACCTGTAAATAGTCAATGATGGTGTTCATCAGCATGGTGGGAATTGGAATGGTAAAAATCAAAAAGAGAAGAGGAAATAAAGCGCTTCGATAAGCCTGTCTGCCGTAAAGAAGAATAAAAGCTCCGTTCATAAAGATGACGACAGCCAAAGCGAGAAGGGATGCATAATTGTTTTTGTCTAAAGACGCCCCCAATAAATAACCGCCTGAAAATAGGGCAATGCCTAGAAGTAAAACGGGAATACCCGCAACAAATGAATAATTTACTTTTGCAAAGATTTCTTCGCGTTTGATGAAGATAAGATAAATACTTACAAAAGGTATTAAGACAATGTGTGAATAGTATTCTCTTTGACCGGATGAATAAAGCGCCCTGATGGGTATGTATGTTATGATGAATGAGAGGACGGTAAAAAAAAGAAAGAAAACGTTTCTGGTGTTTAGAAATTCTTTGATTTTTTCAGCAAGAGAATATTTATTCATATCCACCTTTACTCATTATTGGAAGATTACTGTTGTAAAGAGTTCCGACGATTTGTTGTAATTATTGACGATTCCTTCACAAAAAATCCTGCTTATCAAAAGAGACTGTAATAAATTGCTAATAATAACTGTAAATTATGAAATAAGTAATAATTTATGGCATTTTCATACTGAATGGCACTTAATTTGTATTAATAATTTAGAGGTATAAAATTAAAAAAAAGATGACTAATGAGGCAAAAAAGCACATCAAAAATATGAAATATTCATTATCATTTAGATCAAGGAGAATAAAATCATGAATAAATCAAAATTTCTTTTATTATGCTTGAGTTTGCTGTTCATATTTGGTTGCTCTATGAGCAAGTATGCTAAAATACAGGAAGAACTAAAAATCCAGGAAGAACAGTTTTGGGAACAACAAAGAATCCAGGAACAACTGTTATGTGCCCCGCCGGCAGCCGGTGGGGTCCAACACTACGTAGCCCAATATGCGTCAGGATCAGGAAACGGTGATAGTTGCGCCAATGCAACGCCCATTTCCTATTATTCAGGTAGCTGGTCTGGAAAGGTAGCGGCAGGAGATACCCTTCATCTTTGCGGGACGTTAACTTCTACCCTTACCATAGGAGCAAGCGGTTCTGCTGGTAGTCCTATTACCATTCTATTTGAACCAGGTGCAAAATTCTCAAAGGCTTATTGGGTTTGGAGTTCACCCGCTATCGTAGGCGGGAGTTATAGTTATATTATAATTGATGGCGGCACAAATGGTATCATAGAAAATACCGATAATGGTTCAGCGCTTGCGTACCAACAAAACACTCTGGGAATATCTCTGTCTGGTGGCAGTAATGTTGAAGTCAAGAATGTCACAATCCAGAATATGTATGTTCGTTCATCGGATATCGACTATGCTTCAGCATGTTCAGATAGTTCGCAGGGCATATTCAGTATGGGTGGCGGTAGCAACATCAGTATTCATGATAACCATATCACCTATTGCGCTAGAGGTATGTCACTATATTTCGGGGCGAATGGTTCAGAATACTCTGTTTATAATAATACATTTGAAAACGGAAACAGTTTCATATGGTCAGCACCCACAGGTAATTTTACCATTAATAATTTCAATATTTACAATAACATCGCCAATATGGGAATCCACTGGAATTATCCTTCTGGAGATCGGTGGCATAGTGAATATATCCATATACACACTGATGCTGGTGGATATATGAATAACGTCAAGATATATGGTAACGCTTTCGGCCCTTACGCTGCGATGAAAACGGACACGGGTGATAGTTCCACAAGTGGTTGGATTTTTGATGAGGCAAAAGGAAATAACCGATGGATATACAATAATCTTTTTACCACTGCTTCCGGTTATGGGGCAACAAACGGAATTGTAAGTCGGCAAAGCTCAAGCAGTGGCACGGGGTATGGAATATTTAATAATACTTTTGTAAAATCTGGAACAACGCGTGGTAATGCTATTTATATTGGTAATGTAAGCGATAAAGACTTATTAATCAAAAATAACATTATTTTTAATTATACGCATGGAATCTATGTAACGGGTACACTTACTCTCAATAATGTCAACCAAATAGATTATAATGTTTATTATGGTGTTGCTAACTGGTATCAGTTCAGTTCATGGTCAACATGGAAAGGGTTGGGATACGATGCTCATTCGACCAGTACCAGCAATCCAGCACTGGATAACAATTACGTCCCATTATTAAGCGACACAGTTGCCAAAGATAAGGGAGTGTCACTAAGTTCATATTTTACAGCTGACAAACTTGGCAATACCCGCACTGGAACTTGGGATATCGGCGCATATGAATATGGGATAGACAAGGCTCAATCTACTTTGGTCGTAACATCATCTAATGGTACAGTAACAAGCAATCCGGAAGGTATCAATTGTGGCACAACCTGCTCCGCAGATTATGATTCGGAAACATCCGTTACCTTGACCGCCGTGCCCAATAGCGGATACATTTTCAGCGGCTGGTCGGGAGCTTGCTCCGGCACAGACACTTGCACCGTAACCATGAACGAAGCGAAATTTGTTACAGCAAATTTCGCCATACCTTCATTCAAATTAACAGTCGCCAAAGCTGGTACAGGCTCAGGAACTGTTACCGGCAGCGACGGTCTTATCAATTGCGGTTCCACTTGCTCGGCAAATTATGAGTCTGGCAAAGCAGTGACTTTGACTGCGTCGTCAGCTAGCGGGTCGGTCTTTTCCGGTTGGTCAGGAGCTTGCTCAGGAACCGGGCCTTGCATCGTAACAATGACCGCGGCAAAATCTGTTACAGCAACATTCCTATCCGTATATAATTTAACCGTCACCAAATCTATTGCCGGAGCGGGAAATGTCACCAGCAGTGATGGTGCCATCAATTGCGGTTCGGTCTGCTCCGCAAATTATTATCCGCAAACATCAGTAACCTTATCGGCTTCGGCCAATACTGGATATGTCTTTACCGGCTGGCAGGGAGGAGGATGCTCAGGAACAGGGAGTTGCAGCATACCGATGACTGCAGCAACATCGGTTACAGCAACATTTGCCACAGCAGTGTATAACCTGACCGTTACAAAACCCGGCACGGGAACAGGAACCGTAACCGGCAGTGACGGCCTTATCAACTGCGGCTACACATGTTCAGCAAACTATGAATCCGGAAAATCGGTGACGTTGACCGCTTCTGCGGCTAGCGGATCCACATTTACCGGTTGGTCAGGAGCATGTTCCGGAACGGGCTCTTGCATCTTAACCATGACCTCAGCACAATCTGTGACAGCAAATTTTGCCTTACCTGTTTCATCTGTTACATACTACTTAAGCGTCAGCAAAAATATCCTTACAGCAGGAACAGTTATTGCGAGTGATGGTACCATTAATTGCGGCTCAACCTGTAGAGCTTATTACCGTTCAGGGAATGCAGTGACTTTAACAGCATCACCGAGGAGGGGATATAAATTCTCTAAATGGACAGGAGCATGCTCTGGCACAGGTACTTGCACTGTATCGATAAATGCATCTAAAACTGTTAAAGCATATTTTGTGCGTCAATAGCGTTTGCCCTGAAAAAGTACGAGGACTTATTCCCAAGGTGGCTTAACAGGAATAAGTTCTTGTACTTTCGGGTCTCAATGCTCACAATCATCATAAATCGTTACCTTGGTGATGGATTTTTTCCCGGAAAAGTATTCTGCAACATAAACGACAGGTGTTAATAGCCATCTTGTTACTTTTTTCAAAATTTCATTAGACGCTATATATTTTGCAATTATTGGTGAATGCCTGTAATAAAATGCAATAATTTTTTTACCAAAGTAATTGGTTAATAAATAATTATCTCGGAAGTTTCTTAATATACAAACATGAGGATCGAGATAAGAACCATAGGCAGCTGTAGCAATAAAGCATCCTCCACTACCACCACCGTTGTCACGGTCACTAGTATTTGTAGTATCAGAAGTAAAGGTTGCTATAACAGATTGCGCTGCCGTCATATCTACATTACAAGTTCTTGTACCTGAACAATCCCTTACCGACCAACCGGTAAAAGTATATCCGCTATTAGCCGTGGCGGCCAATTCCACGGATGTTCCGGAAACGAAATTAGCGGAGCAAATCGAGTTGCAACTAATTCGAGAAGGACTACTGGTGACAGAACCTGATCCCGAAGGTGAAATATTTATAGTTAAGCTGTACCAAGGATATTCATATGCACCAATATCCCAGGCTCCAGTTGCAGGTCGTGCAACACCATTTTTATCATTATTGAGTGCAGCAATCCCAAGGCTTGTCAGATTGACACCAGCACCCAAAACTGGTGATGTGCCTTTTGGCGTATAATCTGCGTTGAGGTCAGGGTTGGATGCAATGCTGTTACACTCATGTCCAGTTCCGGGGCAACCACCAAGTGCTGTGCGCCAATTAGCCAGTGTTGTATAATATGATGAGAATATTCTTCCAATGGCTGGTGTATTATAAAAATCATTATAGTCCGAGGTAATCGTTCCCATTGTGGAATCTTTATAAATTCCTACACCAACATTGTCTATAATATTATTTTCTATAATAGGCGTTGTATTCGAATTTGTGCCTTCCAGATAGATAGCGATTGAAATACCAACACCAACAAATGTATTGTTATATATTCGTGGCGTCGTAGCCACGGTGGCCCCTTTGAGACACAGAAACCCATTGGTATTGCCATTGGTCGTACTCGTAAATACATTATTATAAATAAGTGGACTTATGACTTCTCCTTCAGTAAATAATGCAGCGGTTGAATGCCCACCGGGGTCGCCGTGGAAATAATTATTACAGATTTTAACATTAGTGATCGTATAGGTTGAGTACCCCCACATATGGATGCCATCTACATGATTAGCGTCACTGGGATCGTACCAATTTAGCCCCATAGTTATATCGTTGTTATAAATATTAACCGTATCCATTGTATTGCTATCACCCAATGAAGGAATAATAGCTGTCGAACAACTAGATATTGTATTACCGTAAATGTTGATATTACTAATATTGCTGCCAGACGTAATTGTTAAAATTCCCGTTTTACAATTATTTACCGTATTGTCGTATATCCAAACATTTGAAGTATTTGCTGTTTTAATACCGCAAGACTCTGCTCCTGTGCCGTTTTTGGTGTTATATGTGTGTAGATAAATATTTTGGATAATTAAATTCTTAATAATAATATTTGAGCCGCCATTAAAATTAATGGCGGATGCTAATTGGTCATTACCTTTGCCACTAGCGGAATCACCATTGTCAGTGCACTCTATTACACCAGTATTATCACCGTTTATAATAATATACGATTTCCCCGTTGCTGTTATAGCGCCATAGGTCGTCCAATAATTTTTGGAAAACTTCGACCCACGCTCAAACTTAACCGTGATGGCTCCTGCGGCCAGATTAGTTCCGCTTGCGCCTATGGTAAGAGTAGATGTTAAAGTTCCGCAAAGATGAAGTGTATCGCCTGCTGATACCTTTCCAGACCAACTACCCGTAAGATAGGAAATTGCTTTTGCATTGACGCAACTTGTGGCATCATTATTACCTGCTGCTGATTGGGCAATATAGTAATCGGCCGCATAGACGGGAAACGGAACCAGAAGAGAGAAAATGATTAGAAATCTAAATATTTTCATGTTCACCGCCTATTGATATTTTTCTGCATTTTTCTTAGATGTCTCTATGCTGATCATTTTTTTATAAATGAAAATACTTTCCTTGTTAAGCCTCCATAAAAGGTAGAATGAATAAGACCGACGCGACCGGCTAGTGACTGACTGATACCGAACAGAAGACTAAATTGCTGAAAATCGGTTTATGTTTAAATCTCGATATTATCTGAAAATTATGAGATGCCGATTAGAGTTTTCAAACTTACGATCTTCTAATACTGAGTGATGATCCCGTATTTCGTATAATATATTCTCATACCGTTTGCTGTCTGCTATGGTTACTATTATCACGCCATCTTGCGATAAGTGATCTTGGCAAGTTCGGAGCAAACTAGTGCGGTTCTTTTTTGTGAGATAATAAATGGATTCAGAAAATAGGATAACATTATATGTCTCAACATATTTATAATTGACAATATCTGAGGCAACGAATTTCATGCCCGGTTTTGCATGTTTCATCGATTCTTCAATAGCAACCGTGGATAAATCAATCCCCAAAATTGATTCATAGCAATCTTCTGGCAATACCTGACAAATCGTCGCTGTCCCACAACCTAATATCAAAATTTTTCCTTTGTTGGCTTTATTCGCTACAATTGTTGCTAATTCATCGCCGGGCTCGGCTTGATAATGCCATGTCCCGTTGAGAAATTTCTCATTAAAGCATATCTGTTTGATGCGGTAACTTCCGTATCTGGCAAGCAAATAATGAACACCCTTTTTCTTAGCAAGATTCTTTAAGATTGATCGAATCATGATAAATCATCGTTAACTTTTGAGAATTTTACACAACCATGAGAGTTCCGCCGTTAAAAGCATTGAAGGCAGTGATGCTTATCCTCCACTGCTTTTGCACCAAGTGCTTTTGGATTCAACAATAGTGTTACCTCAGTTGAATGTTGATAGATTCAACGGTTTAAATATTGATGCCGTATAACTTAAAATAAGTGCTCAAAATAATTTTATGATTTTTGCAAGCCATCAATTTCCTGGAAATACTTTCATTTTTTATTGCTGAATTTTAAATTGGCAAAGGTATCGTCTTTTTTGGACGGGAAAATGGAAGATCCTTCAATTTGAGAAAATGCTTTTCGCACGCGTACCAGGATAATGCGCCCAGAGCAAGCGAAACAACAATGGATATCGACAAATTAAGCCAAGGGGGCATCTTCCCGCCATACAAGTGTACGACAGTTTGTTGAACGGGAAATGAGTATAAGAATACACCGTAAGAAATATCATCAATCTTCGAGAACCATGACAGGTAGATCTTTTTGTTGAATGCCAAGTAGAGTACCATATAGGCCAAGACAAATACGAACAGGGATTCGTTCAACCCCACCTTAACCGAAGCGAGTACAAGCACAAGAACACAAAAAACGAAACATGATATATCCATCGTAAGCAAATCCTTGTAAAGGTATGCCACCATACCCAAGCCAAAATACGTGAACAATCTTAGCGTTTGTTCAATACTGAATCCGAATAGAAATAAAGACTTTCCTGCGTTGAGATGATGGAGAACAACGCATAGAAAAAACAACATAAAAATGATACGCTTTTTATCCAGCACTTTGGTAATTCCGAGAAACAGGACTAACACATAGAAGGCAATCATGTATTGCAGCATCCACAGAGATCCGTTTACGGAAAAGGCGTAAGGATTTTGTGCAAAGACACCGGGCAGGCGGAAATGTACAGTTAAAAGTGTAAATGACAGAAGATATCCATATGTTTGCCGCTCAGTGAAATATTCATCGAGCGGAAGGGTTGTTACCAGTGGACCTAAAACAAAGGCACTTAATGTCACGACACAAAACAGAGCGGGAAAAATGCGAAGTGCTCTCGACCAAATAAAGCGTTTGGGATTTTGCTCTCTCAGATAACTCTGCGTAATGAGCAACCCGCTCATGACAAATAAAATATCCAGACCTAATGCTCCGTAACTTCCATTGAAAAATGGAGGTGTTGGTTCGGGGCTGCCCGATAAAGCGAAAGAGTGAGAAAACAACACCATAGTTATCGCCAGCAGTCGTATAATATTCAGATTATTTTCACGCCCTTTAATGACGCTTTCTAAATTCGGTTTATCCATGGTTGCTTGTCTTAATTTATCCTCTATTTCCAGCGTTCGACCGGATATTATTCCAGCCCATTTGCCAAATCTCCATAAAGGCTGCTATTCGAAAGATCCTGCAAAAGAAAAGATATACAAAAAATCCAATCATTACTTGCACAAAAAGCAGAGACCAAAGATTTGGAAATGGCAATAACGCAACCATGTATATTGAAATACCCATCAATATAGCCATGATCAGGGAGGAGAACAGGTCGCTTGATTGTTCCAGAATGGGGTAATCGATCAGATGTCCAGTATAATAACTATTCAGGTAATAAGAGATGATTGAAATAGCTATTATTCCACAAATCATTGCGGACAAACCCCATCGCCAGGTTACGGCAATATTGATGACGATCAGAACTTTCTTAACAATCTCAAGGCGTAAAAATAAATCGGATCGTCCCAAAGCCTGCAAAACATTTAAATTTATCGCATGTAAAGGGAACAGCAACCCGGCAACGCAAAATAACTGTAAATAAGGAACGCAAGGCGTCCATTTTTCCGTCAGGACTACTACTATTAATGGATGCGCGATTATTGCCAAACCAATCATCATGGGAAAATTCACTAAGACCAAAACCCTCAACGCCTTTTTTACTCCTCTCTTCAACTGGGGTATGTCATTCTGGAGGCTGGAGAATACTGGAAAAGTGACCCGGCCTACTATTCCCGACAATGTTTGTGAAGGCAGATCGTTCAAAGTTTGGGCACGTGTAAAAAAACCCAGATCAGATGCTGAAAACATCTTGCCGATGACCAGATAATAAATGTTATCAAAAATCTGATTAAGCAAGTTGGATAACAACAGGCGCGAGCCGAAACCGAACATTCCCCGCAGTGCGTCTAAACTGAAGATAAGGGCTGGCCGCCAAGGGCTGAATATCCAGAGACAAAACATCCGAATAAATGCTCTGGAAACTTGTTGGACAACCAGACTCCATACACCATAACCCATGATGGCCATGGCTACTCCGATGATACCGGACAGTGTGTCTGCAATCAGACTAACCTTAGTTAGGCTCTTGAAATTGAGTTGCTTAGTGAAGATAGTATTTTGGATCAGTCCAAACGAATTAATCACAATGGTTAGTGAGATTGCCCGTGTAAGAAGTGTCAAAACGGGTTGTTGATAAAATTCAGCGATCCAGGGAGCAAGCAAAAATAATAGGCCAGTAACCACCAGACCTATAACGATGTTGAAATAAAAAATCGAACAGTTGTCAAGTTGTGTGGCCGCCTGTTTCTGAATCAGTGCGGCCCCGAAGCCACTGTCTAAAAGTGCTTGTGATACCGCAATAAAGATCATCAGCATTGCGATCAAGCCGAACTGCTCTGGAAGCAGCAGTCGGGCTAACACAAGTCCTATGATGAAACGAAGTCCCTGCATCCCTATCGCTTCGAGGAAACTCCAGGAAAGCGCCCGAAGGGTTTTATGTTTGAGACTTTCTGTCATATTAAAATGTCATTGCAATTGAAGGTATTGGCGAACTTTCGGTTCAAATCACTGAGCACTTCCAAGAAAACGATAGTCTATCATTATGCTAAAGGAATAAACCAATATAAACAGAATAATTGCAAAAGGTGCATTATAAATTATCCCATCGTTATCGATTTTAATAAAGCAGCTTCCAATTCTTGAACGCGATTTTTACGTTCTCCAATATGTCTGATAGGCACACCACCATAAATTTTAAAAGCGGGACAGGACTTATTTACCAGGCTGAGCGCACTGATTGCCGTACCTTCCTCGATAGATACACCGGGAAGAATTACCGTGCCAGCCCCTACGATGACGTGTTTCCCGAGTGTTACATCTGCATACATCACATTGGTTAATTCAGCTGGCACCGTAGGGTTAGTCATCCATTCACCGGAATAATCATCATTACTGGAATAAATCGATACTCTTGAGGAAAGACCAGAGAAATCAGAAAGTGTGATTTTCCCTTTTCCCATTAATGAGCAAAAAACAGCGATATGCACATAATTACCTATTTCAATGCCGCCTGATCCTGCTGAAAGTACGCAAAAGTCGTCTATGCGCACATGACTCCCAATAGAAATACGGCTGGGGTTAAAAAAAGATACTTTTCGTGAAATGCTCACGTTACTGCCGAATTTAGCAATTCCTAATTCGGTCAGTTCTTCTAATGTGTAATATGACATAGGGAAACTCCATAAAAAACACCCTAATGATTATTGTGAATGTGTTGAATGATGTCACAGATTGTCTCTACTTCAGGTAGTTGTAAGCTATCGTAAATGGGAAGCGTTAGTATTCGGTTAGCAACATGCCGGGCTATAAGAAGCGGATCCGTAATTGATACCGACTTATAACAGGAAAAATCACAGATTAACGGATAAAAATACCGTCTGGTGAATATATTATAATATTTGAGTCTTTCATACAAAGCATCCCGAGACATTCCGAATTCCCTTTCATCCACCTCAACAGGCACGTAGGCATGGTTATATCTGATGTCGGGAGAAACATTCGGTGTCAGGTGGATACCTGGAATTTCTTTAAGTCTTTCCCTGTATAGCTTAGTGATTTCGGAACGTTTCTGAATGATTTCTTCGATGTATTTCAAAACCTGTATGCCCATCAGGGCTTGCATTTCATTCATTTTGGCATTGGTGCCGGACATGACCACTTCAACTTCGTTTTTAAAACCGAAGTTTTTCAGATAATCAAAGATACCCTTCAATCCGGTCTCCTTAAAAATCAGCGCCCCACCCTCTATTGAATGGAACAGTTTGGTGGCATGGAAACTGAACATGCTCAAATCACCAAAATGAGCAATAGGTTTGTCACCTACCGTTATGCCGAATGCGTGAGCAGCATCATAAATAAGTTTCAGGTTATGCCGTCTGGCAATATCTGCTAGTTTGTTCAGATTACAGGGATAACCATAGACGTGGACTGCAAGAATGGCTGTCGTCCACGGTGTGATTGCTGCTTCAATCTTTTCAGGATCGAGGGTGTAATAGTTCGGTTCAATATCTACAAAGACAGGACGGATCTTGTTCCAGAATAACGCATGGGTTGTCGCCACAAATGTAAATGGGGTGGTGATGACCTCACCCGAGATGCCCATTCCCTGTAAGGCTATCTGCAGTGCCAGGGTACCATTATTAAACAGACACAGATTATCCGTTTCAAAATAATTACACAATAAATGATTAAATCGTTGTGTAACAGGGCCGTTATTGGCTAGCCATCTTGATTCCCATATTTCTTCGAGACCTTTGCTGAATTCCTCCAGCGGAGGTAAAAAAGGACTCGTCACATAAATCGGTTTTTCAAAAGGTTTTATCATAATATGATTTCTTCTTTTACTTTATGTCGTTTTTTGATTTCTTTCCATATAATGTTTCAAGAGAGGTTCCGGGTAACGCTCCATAGTGGCAGCTAAATATATTATCTTTCGAAATCGATTCCAATCACCAGGTTCACGATACATATATGCATTAATATCCCATGGTATTTTATGAAACCATTTGTGATAAAATATTGATGATGATGTTACTTGATTTTTCTCGAAACGTTTTGCTGATATCGTTAACCAATCACCATTTTTAATTTCTCTCACAAATGGATGCCATATAAAATCTGCCCTTTTTTCTTGAATAAATTTGACCAATTTTTCGACGCGATGTAGATCGTGCTCATCGTCATCGTCTAAATGGGTAATAAAATCACCTTTCGCAATTTTGAGGGCATAATTTACTGGTGTGGTACCGGCAACCATCCATCGCCATTCCCGTCGCTTGGGATAATCACCGCGTGCAGGTAAATTAATAAATTGAAGTCTTTTATCACTGATTTTTTTTATCAAATTCTCTGTCTGATCAGTGCAATGATCACCAACTATTATGATTTCAATGTTTTTGTATGTTTGATTTAATAATGATTTCAAAGATCGTTCAATAAGCAGATTCCCCCGATTATAGGTTGCAATGCAGCAGGAGACTAAAGGAGATGCTTTGTCAAAAACATCCATGTAGCTTTTTGATGTTCGATCTTGCTGAAATTCGTAAAAGAGATCATCGCTTACATCATACCTGGACTTTAGAATATCAACAGCGGCATCTAATTGTGGTATATATTTCAAATAATATATTAAAGTCTTGATTTTTTCTAACATTTTTGCACTCCCTCTTTCTGTAAGGGCATACTAATGTAAGTTTTAAATCTCTAGCAGCGGCTTCATTGTATAACAATCAAATTCTTTCAAAACGGTCAACTTTTTCCCTAAATTGTCAAATCTGAGCTATTTTGCTTTTGAATACAGGTTGAAGATATCATTGCAAGTAACATGAACCAGGCAATAAATATTTGATCAAAATATGAAACTGAAAAAAATGCAATTACATTGACAAACAAAGAAACACCTAATGACCATAAGATGATTCGCATGCCGAACGGCTGCCTTTCATTCAGTCGCAATGAAATTCCAATCTGACGGAAACACATTATTATAATAATAATAAATAATATCATTGAAAGAATACCACCATTGACACCTACTCTAATAAATTGATTAGTTATGTCTGCAAAATATCTATCTCCGTCCTGCAGGAGAGATAGTCCCCAACCAGTTGTATCTTTTGTTCCAAACAGCCACCATTCATTGAAATGCTTAATCGCCGCGTCTATTAATGCTGAACGGTGAAAAGCATCGCCCCCTACCAATTGCCCCATGCGCGCAAGTACAAACCAAACAGGGGCCTTCATTACAATGTGTAACAAAATCAAAGTAAACAAAATGATGTATCGAATTATCCGCATGCGGTTATGAAATGGCCATATCATTAGACCTACGATTCCTGCACAATAAGCCATTAATGGACCGCTTGAATGGGACACTATGGTTATAATGGTGGCAGCAATAAATCCGAAGATGGCATTGACTTTGGCGTGATCATTGAACCAGAGAGCTGCATAGAATGGCATCATGATTGCGCCAAATGTGCCGGCAAGACCTGCATAGAGGAAAGGACCTTGCGCGCGAACAGAGCCTCCGCGAATCCATGATGTTTCGGCAACGCCGCCAAAGATGGAAAAAATGTTTCTTCCAGAAAATAGTTCGAAGATCATCATTATCGAAAGCGGCAAGATGATGATGGCAGATATCTTTATTAAATTTTCACTCTCACCAATATTCCGAATCAGTATGCGAAATAAAAAGTATAGTCCGCCTGCATTATATGTCTGACCCAATTGGTATATAAGCGCTTCAGATGTCTGCCACAAAAGCGTATAGGTAATAAAACTTATCACAAGCCACAAGATAACTGCCTTGTCTATCGTATTTAATTTAATCTCACAGATCTCTCCGCGCAATATCACCCTAATCCAAGCGAGAAATATTAAGATCCTGATAGGAGTAAAATTAAGATTAAAAATAATTAACTGTTGTTCAAAGGTTATATAGCAAATTGCCATGAGAAACGGTATAAAAACCATTTGTCGCGGCAGCGTTAAAACTAATATCCCGATGATTGTGATTAAAGCAATACCTAATTGATTCATAAATGAAAAATCTTATTGGGATGACTCACTTAATAATTCTATTTCGGATAGACCATAGAAAAATATAAAAATGCTTGCTCAACATGACAGATGAATCTGAATGTCGTATTATTATTAATAATGGATACAATAACGTCATGAGTATGATTCGAAATAAGGAACCAATGCAGACAGCAATCCTAAATTGTGTTGCTTTTAATTGGCCAAAGTTCTTTCGAATAAAATAATAGTTAGAGGCTTTTTGCATCAGCGGCGCAAAATTACGGTTTTTTTTCTTCCTCGTGCTTGCACCCTCATGGTGAATGATTATTTCTGAAGCGAGATAGAAAATATTCCAGTTCCTTCTGAGAATTTGGTAACAGAGATCAATATCTTCAGAATACATGAAAATATTTTCATCAAAACCACCTAGGTCATCAATGATATTTTTTCGCGTCATAATGCACGCACCGGATAAGCATTCGACATCTCTGCTATCTTCGTGATTCCAGTAGTCAAGTTCACGTGCCGCAAATAATTTTGACTTTGGGAAAATGCGATCTAATAAAAGCAGCGGACTTAATGTATTAAAGGGTGTTGGAAATGCCGCAGCACAAGTGTATTGGATGTTTCCATTCTGATCAATTAATTTACAACCAATCGCACCATACTCCCTATTGTTTTCAAGAAAGTTATGCATACCAGTAATTGCGTTTGTTACAAGTGTCGTATCCGGATTCAAATAAACGATATATTTGCCGGAGGCCTCTTTAATTGCCAAATTATTTCCTTTAACAAAACCCAAATTCTGGTCGCTTGCAATTAGCTTACAATCCGGGAATGTATGCCTGATCATTTCAACGCTTCCATCGCTGGATGCGTTGTCAACTATAATAATTTCGTAGTCAATACCGCTTGTTTTTTCTTTAATTGATTTAATGCAATCGTGAAGTAAATCCTTCGTATTCCAGTTTACTATGCAGATAGATACATTCATGTTAAAATCACTTTAATTGATAAATTTTCGATGCCACAATTCGAAAGATATTAAAAGGTAGATATGTCTCATATAATCTTCTCGTCCCTGTTCATGCAACATAACCAATTGCTCAACGTACTTCTTGTTAAAATATCGTCCAATGGCCGCGTCCTTACTTAACAAACAATCATCTATGTATGTCCGCATTTTACCGCGTAACCACTGATCAATGGGATTCGCAAAACCTTTTTTCTTTTTGTAGATCATTCCCTTCGGCAACCACTTTTCCACGGCCTTCTTGTGTAAATGTTTGCCCCGTAACCCTTTTAATTTCAGATTTGAAGGTATTGTCTCAATAAATTCTACAAGCCTGTAATCTAAAAAGGGCACTCTTGCTTCTATGGAATTCGTCATGGATGTTTTATCGTTGACCATAAGTAAATCATCCGGCAAGCTTGCCCTTGTATCAATGTAAAGCATTTGTGTGAGTGGATCTAGATTACACACATCGTTTTGAAGGTGTCGCAGGGCTTCCTTAGCTTCATATTTATTGCCGGCGATGTCCTGTTTGACCCATTCTTGTAAAATATTATTCTTCATTTCGGCGCTGTAAAAAGAATAAATTTTTGCAAAACGTGTCAATATATCCGGCTCATGTAAGGCAGTAACGCCTCGTTTTAATCTTGCATTTCGGGGAAGCATATAAACAACTTTATTTGCAAATTCAGCCACAGAACCGGGTAAGCGGCTATACAGGCTTGATAATTTTACACCAATGTGACGATGATATCCGGCCCATGGTTCATCCGCACCCTGTCCAGTTAAAGCGACTTTGACTTTCTGGCTGGCAAGTTTGCTGACAAAATAAAATGCAGCAGCAGTTTCATTGCCGACCGGCTCTTCTATGTCCCAAAGGTAATGATCATAGTAATTTTCGTAGTCTTCAGGGGTGACAATCATCTCTGTGTAATTGGCACCGAATTTCATGGCCAATTTTCTGGCGTCATCTGTTTCATTGGTTTTTTCTCCTCCTTCAAATCCTATGGTGAAGGTGTAGATGGGCTGTGACACATATTGGCTCATGATAGCCAGAATTGCAGCTGAATCGATACCGGAGCTTAGGAACAATCCTACCGGCACATCACTTCTTAATTGCAGTCTTATGGCGTCTTCCAGCAGGCCCCGGTATGTTGCCACAATTTGGCGTTCATCACGAGCTTGATGAATTGCCGGAGTCCATTCCCAGTATTTCCTGGTTTGTGTTCCATTTGCCGAACAGGTCATCCAATTTGCCGGTGGCAGTTTAGCAATGCCCTTAAAAAGCGTGTTGGGTGAAGGAACATAACGAAATGTAAATAGCTCTTGCAGACTTTTGATATCAACCTCACGCGGGACACTTTTGTCTTGCAATAGAGATTTAATTTCCGAAGCAAACAATAATTTATTTCCCAATTGAACATAATATAATGGTTTAACACCTAAATGGTCTCTTGCTAAAAAAAGGCGTTTCACTTTGGCATCCCATATTGCAAATGCAAAGATGCCATTAAATTGCTTGACACAATCAAGGCCCCATGTTTCGTATCCATGAACGATGACTTCTGTGTCTGATTGTGTTTTAAATATATGGCCGCGTTGTTTTAATTCTTCTCTGAGCTCAATATAATTATATATTTCGCCGTTAAATACGATATGAATGGTATCATCTTCGTTGGATATTGGTTGCGCACCGCCACCAAGGTCTATAATGCTCAAGCGTCTATGCCCAAGTCCAACTCCTTCTGAAACAAAGCTACCGTCTCCGTCTGGACCACGATGCTTAATGATTGCAGTCATTGTGCGGAGAAGTTCCTTGTCTATGGGAGCATTGTTGAAATTAAATATTCCGCAAATACCGCACATAAATATCTTTCCCCATCATTGTAATCTGTCAAAAAGGGTTTTTGTTCTGGTCAAAATTCTGCTGTTTAATAATTTTTTATAGTGTGTCTCTTCTTCCTTACTGACGAGCCGCTTTTTCCTAAGCACCAAAGCTTGTATATAGCCGAATAACATCATTATCCCCCCTATCAAAAGCGGACGTCCAAAAATCATTCTATGAACGATTTTAAAAATTAAAAATAGAAGGCTTCCGCCTGTTACATAATAAATCTCACCATGCATCATATTTGTTCTCGTATTGCCTATACCTGAGCCTTCTGCTTTTAAATGAAAAAATTTTATATTATAAAAATGGCATGTATCCCACCCTTTACACTGTGCCTTGATTTCGTCAACGGTATCCCATCCTTTTGAAGGTATGAACCCACCAATCTGACTGAAACACTCCTTACGAACCATTTTGCATGCACCTGCGGCATGGTAAGATGGCATCATTACGGGTACCCATCTATCATTCTCCATTTCCATGTATATGCCGGATGCAATACCCAGTTTTTTATTTTTATTAAATTCTAAAATCAAACGTTCAAAATAATCTGTTTCGAAACGCAAATCGCAATCTACCTTTACAATGAAATCGTATTCATGATTATTTATAATTTCGTAACCTTTATTAAAAGCGTTGATAACAGGTGCACCAGGTTGTCTCTTATCTTCTCGTATTGTTCTGACGAGCTTAATCCACTTATTTTCGATACAATATTTTCCCACAATTGCAGATGTTGCATCCTGTGAACAGTCATCGACAATGACCCAAATTGTCGGTTTTAAAGTTTGAGCGATAATAGATTTAATTGTATCTTCGATAAAGTCCTGTTCATCCTTGACCGGTGATACTATAATATAATTTGCCTGTGATTCGTTCTTAACCATTATGGAATCTATGCGCGTATGAACTTATTTAAAGTTTGTGCGTAATATAACCAATTATATTTACCGTTAAGTTTTGCCTGAAGAAAGGATATATCATCGTTCGAATTAACCGGCAGTCTTTTCATGAAATATGTATTGTCTTTCTTTGAAGTTGTTCCGATTCTGGTACTAACCCCATATCTGTAACCATGTTTGCTGAGTAGGTCACGCAGTGTTATTTTTAATGTTTTGTCTTCATCCGGAAACTTGTAAGGATAAGAAAAAGCATCAATTGCTGATCCAAGGTTTTGTTCAATAAAATCTTTTGAATGCTTAATTTCATACTCAATTTCTGCTTCTTTTAAATTATTTAATTGCTGGTGCGTTACTGTATGTGAACCAAATATAATGCCATCTTTGCATAACTGTCGCACTTCATCCCATGTCATGCATTCTTTGTCTTTAAAAGATAATCTTTCATTATCGATAAATCCGGTTGGTAAAAATACAGTAGCACTGAAGTTATATTTTTTTAAAATAGGGAAGGCGGTTGTAAAAAAATTACGAAAGCCGTCATCAAAAGTAATGACAACATATTTAGATGAATCTCGCGTATCGAAACTTTTTTCTAAATCCCGAAGATTGATGACTGAATAATTGTTTTCATGAAGGTAACGCATATGCGCGTCAAAAACTGACGGTGATGTATTCACATGGTAATAGGGATAAGATTTTTCTTTCTCATTTGAAATACCATGATACATGAGAACGGGGATTTGCTTATCACCGCCCGATATTTGCTTTTTTGTAATATACCGGAAAAGGTAAAGTGTTAAAGCACGATCTAAACGGAAACGAGTCACGATTCTATTTCTTCTGATTCCTGTTATGTTGACAGATCAATGAATCAACCAAATCAAAATATTCATTTTTCTTTTTTGACCAGAGATAATCTTCGACAAAGCAAAGCGCGTTATTCCGGAGTGTATCCCTTTTCTTCTTGTCCTTAATGATTGCGAGCATGGATTGTGCTAAATCATTCACATCATCCGGATTGAAATATTTTACGACTGAATCATTAAAATAATGTTCATCAATTTTTGTTCTGGATACAATAACGGGTATGCCCAAAGACATGAACTCAAGTATTTTTGTGCTGAAGGCTTCTCCGCCGAAAGGATCATTTCTTTTGGGTATAATGCCCAAATCGGCATTAGCCATAACGTCGGCTATTTTATTTATCGGCAGCAGATCTTTGATAAAAACCTGGTTGTCAAGATGGAGTTCTGCAATGAGCGCAGCCAGATTATTTTTTTCTGGTCCAAGACCGTAAATATGAAATTCAGCCTGTGGTGCCTGGTCTTTTATTTTTTCGAATGCTTGAATAGCAACATCCAAACCTTGATGCCAACCAAGCGTTCCGGGATAAAGCATAATAAATTTATCATCGAATCTGGTTCTTGGCCGCTGATAAAAAATGGATTCATCGGGATAATTCATTACTGTGGTGCATTTGCTTTCACTTACGGAGCGGGATGTTAACGTTTTATACCAGAGATGGTTAGAAATAATAATGTGGTCAGAAAATTTGATCGAAAGCTGTTCAACTTTAACTAAAGCTTTAAAAAATACGTTTTCTTTACTACCGGAAAATTTGCTGGCATAAAACTCCGGCACGATATCGTGAATATCAAGGATAATTGCACTGCCTTGCAGTTTCGGGATCAGTGCTGCAAAAACTTCAAAATCTGGTACGGAATGTACATGAACAATATCATATGGCTCTTGCAGATGCTTTTTGGATATGAACAAAAAAGACCTGAATAGGAATATTAGTAATTTGATTAAATAAGTGAATTTATGTTTTTCGTTGATAAGCCTCTTTTGTATGCGATAAACATTTACATTGTTAATCTCTTCATATTGCGGAAGGTTTTTATTCCTTAACGCAATAATATCAACTATGTCGCCCCTTTCGGCAAGAGCATCTGCATAACGCATAATCCTATTGTCTGATTCATAAAAGGAATAAGCAAGCATGCAGATGTGTCTGCGTTTTCTGGGGCGACTTTCTTGACGTTTATAGTTCGCTGACCAGAAACGCGCTATCTCTTTTGGGAGGACATGCCAGTACTGCCCTTCGTATTTTGTTTTTATATAGGTGAGAAATTCCTCGTAATATTGAACCGGGTATTTCTCGTAATGTGAATTATGGTTAAAGTTGAGGTAATCGGGATGGGCTATAAACAGCGCCATGCCTCCATTCTCAGCAATCCAATCCAGTTTTTTTTTCCATAGGTCAATGTTATTTTGCTGCAGGAGGACATAGAGTAGGAAATCCTGAGGCAGAGTGTATGGAAGTTCCACATATCCTTCATTATTGTTTTTGCCCGGTACCCAGAAGGGAAATATGGTGCCCGCACCATCCGGTTGAGGTTCAAAGGGATCTGTATCAAAAAGGGAAGCGTCATATTCAATATTCAAATAATGCATCAAATCTAGATTGTGATACATACTGGGACTGCGGAAGCCTACAGCATTCCACTCTTTCAGGTATTGATTGATTTTAACCGTCATTTCCGGAAATTTTTTCGAGGATTTAAAAGGGTTTTGATGATGAATGCCGTGCAGACCAACTTCAAAGCCATCGGTATGTAACTGATGAATGGTGTTTCTGGATATGTTGTAGTCTTCAGCAACAAAGTTAAAAGACGAACGAAAACCCAGCCGTTTTTCAAGTTCGGCTAATTTAAAACAATCATCATGGCCGTACTGAGTATCCACGTCATGGGTAAGGATCAATGCAAATTTTTTATTCTCTGGCCAGCCCTTCCAACCTTCCGGTGGTTTAGCGGAGTTTGGATTTATAGGCCAAACGTCTTTATACGACGGCAAATTCGCATTGACTAACACCTTGCGGAGTATGATCTGCATGCGCCTGGGAATAAAAGGTTTAAAGATGGTAAAAGAGGTCAATGATAACATTTTGTTCCTTCATGAAATGCTAACGATAGGTTAATATATTATCGCGCTTTCATTTTTCATGCTTCTTGATTAGTTGCATTATTTTCCCTAACGAATCCTTGGGGTGATTATTTTCAAGTTATTCTTACTCTCTGCAAAACATATCATCAATTGAAATATCAGGATGATGATACCGTTTGAGGTTAAGTGTACCTTTGCCGTTTTGGATGGCATGCCTAGAACACCAGTGAATGCAGGCCAGGCACATTTGGCAGTGTTTACCCCAGGTCAGGGTATCAGAATCGACGCGTATGTTATTTTCCGGGCATATCCTGGTGCATAAGCCACAACGGTTACAAGCGTCTGTAATCCAAAATTTTTTCGGTACATTAAACACCACTTGATGCCGGAACATATTGCGGAATCCTTTCAGATGTTTTCTCAATGATCCGGACCCTTCGAAAGGAAGCGATGCTTTTTTCAAAATGTCTTCCGAAATCTGAGCAATATGGGATGACGCCGCTTTAATTCGCCGCTGCGTTTCATTTTCTGAATTTGTTAAATTAGATGGCGTGATGCTGTTGCCAGGCATGAGCACGGCAAAACCTGCCTGAAGGCGCTGCCCCCTTTTTCCGAAAATTCTGTCCAGGGTGAAATGGGAATATCCAACATCCCTATTGTAGGTTGCAATCGCGTATATATAAACATTAGCCGGTAACTGCATCCGACGCACTAGGCGTGTCACTATTTCAGGAGCGTTTTGGCAATAGACGGGGAAAACGAATCCGCAGGTTTCTGCGTCAAGCCGTAAATCAGAACGCTTAAGCATCTCTGTAACGGAAAAGATGTCTATCTGGCCTAATTTAATTGCAAGGAGTCTTGCGACAGCAAGTGAATTTCCGGTACCTGTGAAATAAATAATCGTATTTTTCATATACCAATAATCATGGCCCCGCAAACCACTCATACACCCAGCCGATACCGTTACTGATGACCCACTTTGCTCCCTGAGTTGTTCTCCACCAGTGTGCAGGATCATAATCCCCGGTTGGAACTGCTATAATTCCCACTGGTGCTTCCGATGCCAGTGTCCGATGATACACCAGCCAAGTCTTCCGGGCATGTGCGGCCGGAGCAATGAGGTTTACGCCTTTTGTGGCAATGCCGCCATGCAGCAGCGTGTCACGTACCGCAATGGCCATGGCCTCGCTACGTTGACTATCCGTTTCAGTAGCATAGCATTCAATAATTCGGTTTCTTGAGATGCCCATGGCAACAATACGATTGGCTACAGATGATTTCCTGACGTTCTGTGGCAGGTTGTCCTGACTATTATATTCACGTATGCCGCTGATCAACAAGAGTCGATAATTGCCTTCCTTGAACTCCCTGGCTGTTGCCCGCACTACAATCTCTGGCACCCAAGTTTCTACTACGAGAATGTCTGAATTTGTTACCCGGTTCGTTATTGCGAGGAACTGATGAACATTCCAAATGACCACAAGAAGAAGTCCTGATGTGATGAGGAATATCATCGTCCAGCCTTGCCATGTCGGCCAAAAGATTGTTTTGGACTTAAAGAGCTTCATGGGTGGCAGACACACCAGCGTGACGACTCAATAATTACAATCCGGTGTGAATGGGTTTTTATTATTATCAGTTGTGGGCCTTGAATATCCATGGGTCTGGTAATTTTTTTTCGAACGCTTGCTTAAAAAGTTTTGCGTTGTGTCTAAACATTCCTGAAGTTTCTGCGCTAACGGCTTGACATTGGGATCTTTTAAAATGTTTTTATGAAATGCCCGAATTTCGAAAACAGCTATTCCCTTTTTAGAGAGATTTCCCCAGCCCAGTGCCGGATCATCAAGAATGCCTCTGGGCTGCCTGCTAGCTCGGAAGAGTGTAATACCTGTTTTAACAGGCGAGGGTTTGTAGCTGAAAAAAGCCTTGTCCTGCTCCCACCGGGTTTGTTCCAGAATATACCGCCGGGAGTGACGATACGGCGCGAATCCGGTCATCTTTTTTAGCGCGTCGGCAATGTCTTCATAAATGATTTGCAAATTCAAGCCGAGGCGCCATACTCTATCATTTGCATAAGAGAATTTTTCTCTGGCATTGAGCACAGACAGATTATCCCGCTCTAGTTGGATTCGCTCAAGCATCTGATATAGAAACCGCCGGACCGGAGATATGCAAAACAGTTGCCGCTGAAGATGTTCCGGATTGGTCGCACTGATCATTGCCAGAAGACCGATTTGATCACCTGCGGCTTCTAGTTGCCTAGCCATTTCATAAGCCACTATGCCACCCAGACAGTATCCGCCGATGTAATAAGGTCCGCTCGGCTGGCGCGTCTTTATTTCACTTATGTAACGGCACGCCATTTCTTCAATGGACATAGCAACGATTTGATTTCCTTCGAGACCAAGTGACTGTAAGCCGTAAAATGGGACATCGTAATTCATGTAAGAAGCTAGTTTAGTGTATTCAAGGACGTTTCCGCCTTCCGAATGTACTGCGAAAAAGGGCGACCTCGATCCTTCGGCGCGAATCGTCACCAAGGACGTCCATGACGGGGTAAAATGATCCTCGACGAGAAGGTCGGCGAGCTTCGCCACGGTCGGCGCACCTATCAGGGCAGATAGAGGCAAGCGTCTACCGAAAATATGTTCAATTTTTGAAAATAATCGAATGGCGATTAAAGAGTGCCCCCCCAGTGTGAAAAAATCATCGTCAGGTTTGATGCTGTCGTGACCCAGTAAATCACGCCAGATATCCGTCAATATCTTTTCGGTCTCTGGGCGCGACATCTGAAGTTCAACTTCTTTGCGCCTGTCCGGCAGCGGACGGATGCTTTCGACAGGCTGTTTATCGCTGGACACTTGCGATTCCAGCAAAGTCGCAGGGCGACGAGCTTCGATCCAGTGCCGCATGCCGTCAAACGGGTAGACCGGCAAGGGCAGTCGTTGCCGTTTGGTGCCGCCATGAAAAGCCGTCCAGTCTATTGCAGTCCCCGAACGCCAAAGAGCGCCCAGCGTTTCGTAGATGAAGTCGCTGTCGGAATGGCGCTCTTTCAGCAGGCGGATGGAAGAGAAGGTGACATGGTTACTTTCTTTCGCAGGGTGCTGTTCCGCTAACATGTTTAATGTGGACCCCGGGCCGACTTCAAGGAACACTCTGTTGGGTTCTTTGAATAGTTCCCGCAGGCAGTCGGCAAAACGGACGGTGCTGCGCAAATGTCTTGCCCAATAGCTGGGATCCATTGCTTCTTCACGGGTAATCCATGTGCCGGATACATTCGAGAGAAAACGAATCATAGGGGGTTTGGGGCCGACGCGCCTGACTAGTTCGGTAAAGCGGGCCAGAATCGGGTCCATCATTTTGGAATGGAAGGCGTGCGATGTATGGAGCCGCCGGCACATAATTTGTTTCTCCAAAAGGACGTTCTCCAGGTTTTCGATTGCGTCGTTATCGCCCGATACAACGCAGATCCCCGGATTGTTGACAACGGACAAGGATAATGCATCATTCATGAAAGGGACCAGTTGTTCTTCTGTGAGAAAAACGGCTAGCATCCGGCCCGGCGGCATTTCCTGCATCAGGTGGCCGCGGGCGGCTACGAGTGTGAGCGCGTCTTCAAGTGAAAAAACCCCGGCAAGACAGGCGGCTGTGTATTCGCCGATACTATGTCCCACAAATGCCTGCGGTTGAACGCCCCATGCTATCCAAAGTCTAGCCAGCGCGTACTCAATGGCAAATAAGGCAGGCTGCGTGACGGCCGTTTGATTGAGGATATCCGCCGCTGCCTCAAGCTGGTCTTGCTTTGGATAAAGGAGTTGATGGAGATCAGCCGAGATTTCGTGTTTCAGAATTTCAGAGCAGTGATCTATCTCGTTTCTGAAGACAGGTTCATCTTTGTATAGATCCAACCCCATATTGGGATATTGTGAACCCTGGCCGGAGAACATGAAGACGATGTCTCTATGCCCTGTCTGGCAAACGGTCTTGGTGATGCGCCTAGAATCAGAGCAACGTAAAGCTTCCACGGCGTCACTCACATCATGGCAAACCAGCGTTCCGCGATATGGAAAGGATCGGCGGCCTGTCTGTAGAGTAAAGGCGACGTCCGCAAGGTTGATTTCGGGGTTTTTCTCCAGATGATCAGCCATCTTGATTATGGAAGTGTCGAGCGCCTCGCGTGTTCTGGCGGAAAATAAAAGAAGGTGCCGCCCTCCGGCAGGATCTGATGGTTCGATAGGTGGTGCTTCTCCGACGATCAGATGAGCGTTGGTTCCTCCCAAGCCGAAGGAGCTTACGCCCGCACATCGCTGTGATGTGGCACTGCCCCACCGACTGAGTTGCGCGTTCACATAAAACGGACTGCTCTCAAGTTCCAAAGCGGGGTTGGGATTTTCAAAATGCAGGCTGGGTGGAATCATCCTGTGCTTCAGCATTAATACTGTTTTGATTAATCCCACGACACCGGCAGCGGCATCCAAATGCCCGATGTTAGTCTTGACGGATCCAATCGCGCAATATCCGCGTTTGTCAGTGGAGAAGCGGAAAGCCGTGGTCAGTGCTTTGATTTCTATCGGATCGCCAAGCCGGGTCCCGGTTCCATGTGCCTCGATATAGCTGATCTTTTCAGGGTCAACGCCGGCAGCAGCTTGTGCCGCCACGATGACCTGACTTTGCCCGGTCACACCGGGCGCTGTGAATCCAACCCGCGCAGCACCATCATTGTTGACAGCGCTGCCGAGGATGACTGCATGAATTTTATCGCCGTCGGCCAGTGCGTCGGTCAGTCTTTTGAGGATGACAATGCCCAGGCCCTGCCCGTGGACGGTCCCCTGTCCCTTCGCGTCGAAGGCGCGGCAATGACCATCCGGCGAGAGAATCAATCCTTCCTGAAAGAAATAGCCGCCTTTGATGAGGATGTTTACGCTCACGCCGCCCGCCAAAGCCATGTCGCACTGACCCGAAAGAAGGCTTTGGCAGGCCATGTGCGTTGCGACCAGCGATGTGGAACAGGCAGTCTGAATAGTGAGACTTGGGCCTGTAAACCCCAGTTTGTAAGCTAAACGCGTTATCAGGTAATCGTTTTCATTTCCAAGTTCCCACTGATAGGTTTCCGCCACGGTGTCTCTGCTTGCACCCGGCATGCGGCCCCCGCCATAATAGTTTGAGCCGGCGCCGCCGAAGGCTCCGATGATTCCGCGATAGGAGAAAGGATCGTATCCTGCATGCTCAAGCGCATGCCAAGCTAACTCCAGAAAAAGACGTTGCTGGGGATCGATGAGTTCAGCTTCCCTGGGGCTGTAACCAAAAAAAGCTGCATCGAATTGGTCTATATGATCGAGCACAGGCGCCGCTTTGACATAATTGGATGCATTGTAAATGTTCGGAAGTACACCTAAGGTGTCCAGCTCATCGTCTGTGAACTGACGAATCGATTCAATGCCGCCTGCCAAGTTTTGCCAGAACTGTTCAACATTGTCAGCGCCTGGAACACGACAGGCCATTCCGACGACGGCAATACTTTCTTGCGTCTGTGCCATTACGTTAGTTTGACTAGCGGGATGGGCTTTAGATGCCGTGGATTGTTTGTCCCACCGTAGAGCGTCTTCATTAGGCTTTCCGCCGAAGAGCGTGGCCTGCTGACGCACGGTCGGAAACTGAAATAATTTAAGCACCGGCACATCAGCATGAAACGTATCATGAAGTTTGCCGGCCAGGCGAACCAACAGCAGCGAATGACCGCCGAGATCGAAGAAGTTGTCGTCTAGTCCGACTTCTGCCTGAGGGAGCACCTCCTGCCAGATTGCCGCAATGCGCCGTTGAATTTCTCCCATGGATGCGGCGGCGGTTGGCGCTTGCCGCTTTACCTCGGGCTCCGGCAGCGCCTTACGGTCCACCTTTCCGTTAGGGGTGAGTGGCAGTCGAGTCATAAAGACGAAGATAGCCGGAATCATATAGTCGGGCAGCTTTTGCTTTAAGTAAGCCCGTAAATCAGCAACTGTCGGTTTTTCATTTGCTACTGGCACGATATAGGCGATCAGTTGTTTTTCTTCCCCATTTTCAGAAACGACCACCGCAGATTGCTTTACGTCTGTTTTCGAACATAAGACGGTTTCAATATCGCCTAACTCGATACGGAACCCGCGGATTTTGACTTGCTGGTCCAGACGCCCAATATACTCCAGTCTGCCGTCAGGTAGATAACGTACTGTGTCGCCGGTGCGGTATAATCGTGTTTCTTTGTCTTCGCTAAAGGAATTGGGAATGAATTTCTCGGCTGTCAGTTCAGGGCGGTTTCTGTAGCCTCGCGCCAGTCCATCACCGCCGATCAACAGTTCACCCGGCGTTCCCACCGGCAACAGCTGCAATTGTGGATTAACGACATAGAATTGCGTATTCGCAATCGGGCGTCCCAGGGACATGGGTTCTCCGTCCCGGATTTGGCAAACAGCCGACCATATTGTTGTTTCTGTCGGTCCATACATATTCCAGAGTGAAACGCATCGTGATAGCAAAGACTTCGCGAGTTCCGCAGACCATGCTTCTCCACCGCACAGAATTTTCAGTCCGGGATTCCCTTCCCATCCTGACTCAAGCAATAATCTCCAAGTGGCAGGTGTGGCCTGCATCATCGTGACGTTGCAATCTGTCATTGCGTTGGCAAGTTGCCTTCCATCCATGGCTACTTCCTGCGATACGATTACGACTTTGGCTCCAGTTGAAAGTGGCAGCCACAACTCAAGGCCTAATATGTCGAATGAGATTGTTGTAACTGATAAAAGAGTGTCATGCGCATTGATCCCCGGTTCTTTTTGCATCGAACTGATGAAATTGACAAGGGCACGATGAGAAATTTCTACGCCTTTGGGTTTGCCTGTTGATCCCGATGTATAAAGGACGTAGGCTAAGTTCTCCGAAGTCGGGCCATTGGCAGGTGAATGAGTTTCGGTTCTTTGCGGAAAATCATCAACGTTAACCACAGTTGCGTGGTGAGGGGAGATTTCATCCCGCAAACTTGTCAGTGTGATCAGCACTGGTGGATTTGCATCTTCCAGCATAAAGGCCAACCGGTCACGTGGAAATATTCTATCCAAGGGTAGATAGGCACCTCCCGCCTTGAGAATAGCCAACAGTGCAATCACCATTTCTAGAGAACGATTTATATACAAAGCAACCAATACATCCGGTCCGACACCCAGTGCTTGCAAATGTTCAGCAAGGTGACTACTACGGGTATCCAATTCAGCGTAAGTCAATTGACAACCTTCAAATTCGACTGCAACCGCCTTCGGCGTCAGCCGCGCTTGTTCTTCAAACAATTGATGGATGCAAGATTCCATTGGATAGTCAGTCTTCGTGTCATTCCAAGCGACGAGCAACTTATGACGATCATCACCCGTGATGATGGGCATTTCCGATAGGCTCTGAGTAGGATCAGAATTAATACTCTGTATTGGTTGATGGCTGTGATAAATTGGAATTATAATGGTGTCCACTTTACGTTGAGCCCCAGAGCAAATCTCATCAATAGTACCCAGATAACTTTGGCCGATGCTCTTCACCGTAAACGAATCAAATCGGTTGCTATCGTATTCGATTACACCAGACATTTCTCCATCTTCTTCCCAGAACGTTGCAAACAGATCAAGCTGAGCGCCTCCATGATGAATATATTTTGGCTTAACGGATACTCCTTCGAGCTTTAAGTGCATTGGAGGTTCAAAGGTAAATCCAACTTGAAACAGTGAATTGTCCGATGCTCTGCCTGTATGACGCATCAATTGTACAAGATGATAATAAGGCATTTCCTGCATTCGATGCATCTGCAACATCGCTAACCGAATACGGTGGAGTGCTTCATGCATCGTTGGATTATCAGATATATCAATGGCTAAGGGAAGAATATTAACGAAGCAGCCCATTGTTTGCTTGAATTCATCTTTCCGTCGGTTGGTCCGCGGAACTCCCACACAAAGTTTTGTCTGTCCGCATATTCGTGCAAGCGTCAATGTCCAAGCTGTGAGTAAGACCAGAAAAGGCATAACTTTCTCTTTATGGCAAAATGATTTAATCTGCTCAAACATTTCAGATGTCAACCTGATGGGAACTATCGCTCCTGATCGACTCATATTCTGTTTAGCTTGCGGCTGTTTTAATGGAAGGTTCAGGATCGGTTCCGCACTGTCAAGGCACCGTCGCCAAGCTGCTTCCATTTTTTTGCAATCACCGCTTTGCAACCAATGTTCCTGCCAGAGGGAAAAGGCCGCATAATCATTTACTTCAGTTGTCTCTGTTGCCGTCAGTCCCAATAAAGACGCCTTGTATTCTTTGGCGAGTTCTTCAGCAAACAAGTCCTTGGTTGCAAGGTCAAAAACGATATGATGAACTGTTATTAAGAAGAGGTGTGTTCGTTCACCTGTACGGAAAAGTCTGAAACGTAGAGGCGGGCCCATAGCTAGGTTAAACGGCTTCCTGATTTCCTCAGACACTGCCTGTCCTATAATAGTTGATTCCGAGGCAGCACCTGACGAGGGGCGCAGATCAACTGTGCTCAGAGGCCTGTTTTTCCACACTTCGAATCTCTGGACAAGTTTTCCTGAATGATCATCAACGTCGAATGTGGCCCGAAAAATACGGTGACGACGCAACAGGGCATTAATTGCGCTATTCAAAGCGGCTATATTAAGGTCTCCTTCAACCACACTGAGCATTGGTAAATTATATGCAGATGAATACGGATCATAACTATTCAGAACCCAGAATTGCCGCTGTATCATCGATGCCGGGTACGTATCATTATTGCGAAAAACAATTTCTGGAGGGATGTTCTTACTCATGCACCTTCTCTCTCTTTTTTTTCACAGGTGATGCGCCCAACGTTTTTGTGACGTTACATAGATCTTGACGGCTTATACCCAGTTCAGCGATGATAGAATCTAATTGTTGACCTGACTTTTCATCGAGTTTTTTTAGAGCCTGTTCACGAGTGAGTAAATTTTTCCGTATCAGATGGCTCAGTTCTAATTCATATGGATTATAACCATATGCCAGTTCATGTGCATAGTTATTGAATGCATTAAGTTTGCAGTTCGATGAACATCCATCGACATCATCTGGTTGCTGCCAACCAATTTTGATGACTTCCTCTATGAGTCTATCCTCCCTGATTGATTCTAGGCAAAGGAGGTTGACATGCCAAGGGGATGGCAGGTTAAGTAGCTCGCTTCTCACAGAAAAATATTCTGTCAAAGGTCTTCCAGAATATTTTTCGAGCGTCGACAAGGCCTTCTCCCTGCTTTCTTGAATAAAACGGTAGTTGGGTCGGTATATTACGGCATTGGTCGGAATCTGACCCAAGGTAAAACCTGCCACCACGAAAGGGATCCGTTTTTCGAGTGCCAAAGAAACTGCTATTGTATTAACCATTGTGATACAGGAGTTGCAGACAGCCGAAATTCGAGTGAGTGTCATCGGCGCATAAATCTGGTGCATTGCGCTTGCGCGAACGATGGATTTCATTGTATCGAAGGATGGACGTACCATAATGTGATCAACTCCAAGCGCATTGACGGAACCTCGGATATTGTCTAATGCAAATCTTGAAAGAAAACCATTATCGAAAGTAAAAGCCAGCGTGCGAAGTCCATATTTCTGCACTGCCAGCATTAGTGTATAGGTACTGTCCTTGCCACCGCTTAGGCAAACCAGAGCATCATACCGCCCACCCCCTTTAGTGAGACTGGAAAAAAGTTCTGCAACCTGAGTTCGCGCCTGTTCGATGGCATCGTTTTCAGCTATATAGAAGGTGCGGTTACGGCAGAATGAGCATACCCCTTTATCATCATATTCGATTCGTGGAAATGCCGCGGAGATGACACACTGAGTGCACCGTTTCCATTCCTGGTTCACAGGGCCCCCACTCGCATAATAAATGCAACCATTTTTTTGACAGTTCCGAAGTTTTCTCGGTTCATATCGTTCTCGGTGATATTTAAACCAAATTCATGGGACATAAATGCAGAAATTTCTACTAAACCAAAGGAATCTATCACGCCTTGATCAACCAAAGATTCTTCAAGGCTGAATTCATCTGGTTCCACCATAAAATTGCGGCAAATAAAGGCTATTAGCTTTTCCTCAATATCTTTTTCGGTTGACACTCCTATGGACTCCTCCTTTTATTAATTTGTTTCAGATTGTTCCATTATGTCAACAGTACGCAACCGGTTATCTAAAAATATTTGCCGTGGATTGTTTGCCCAGTACTGGGCTATCTGCGTGGATAAAATAAACACAAGCGTCATATTGTCACGGTATCCTACCTTGTCAGAAGGACGTTCTAAGAAACGTCGCAGAAAACGAGCAACATAGCGTTCGTCAAATATGCCATATTTCCGGATCATTTCCGGTGACAAATGCTGCTCAACCAGTTGCACCGGTTTCCCATTCCGGATAAACGCCCTTAAGTCTGGCGCTTGATAGGGAAGTTTGGGGCGGTCAATGATCGAATCGGGGATCAGCCCTCGAAACGCTTTGCGAAGAATATGTTTTTGCGAAAAACCATTGAGCTTATATGAATCAGGCCAGGAAAAGGTGCGTTCCACGAGCCGGTGATCAAGAAACGGGAAACGGCCTTCAATGCCATGTCCCAGTGACATGCGATCCCCCTGAGACGACAGCAAATAACCGTCCAACAAGGTTTTCATTTCCAGATACTGGTTCTGCTGCAGAAGGGTCCAGTTTCCGTAATTTGACGGAAAGGTCTTTGTGATTTTACCGATCAAATCTTCCTCGTTAAACTTCACGCCATATTCTTTGTTGAAAGCCGATGCCAGTGCTGTATTGTTTTTAATCCTGATGTTCAATCCGACCAGAGCATTAGAGTGTGTGGCGAGAAAATCTTCATAATAAAGCTTCATCAGTCCATACGCCCGGGTATCGGCATAATGCCGGAGATGGGGATAAAGGCGCTTGATTAAGGCGGGCCGTATTGACGATTGAGGTGAACGTGCCCAGAAGTGCAACAATTTGAGTTCCTTGTAGGAATCATATCCGAATAATATTTCGTCTGATGCCTCCCCCGTAATGACGACTTTGATATCGTTTGCGCGGACCAGTTTCGAAAGGATAAACAGTGGCACCGGCGCGGTACGAAAAAGCGGCCGTTCCGTGTGACGAACGGTTTCCAGAAAATTATCGCAAATCGTATCATAATCTATCCGGGTCGCATGGTGCTCTGACTGAATAAAATCAACCATTTCATTTTGATAGGAGCTTTCATCGAAATCCGGATCGTCGAACGTTACGGAGAATGATTTGAATCTTTCGCCCATAATCTGAGAGGTCAGCAGCGCAAGCACTGATGAATCGATGCCTCCACTGAGATACATGCCGACCGGGACATCACTTCGCAATCTCAGTTGCACGGCATCGCGCAGCAGCTCACGCAATTCTTCCTGCGCTTCATTCAAAGAGGCTGGAGGCTTTTGTGGCATACTGCCCAGGCTGTAATACCTGTACACAGAAGGGCTTGACTCAGCCGCATATATTTCCATCGTGCCGGGTTCAACGGATCGGATCCCTTGATAAACCGTATCGGATCCGATGGTATTCCAGAGCAACCCGTGCTCGAATAAATGCTGAATATCATATTGCCGTCTGAACCCGGGCAAGCTGTCAAAAGCCTTCATTTCAGACGCGAAATACCAATCACCATGCCATCTTGTGACAAACAGGGGGCGAACGCCGTAACGGTCGCGAGCGACTATCAACTGTTTATTTTTTTTGTCCCAGAGCAGGAAGGCGAACTGTCCGTTAAATTTCGGAAAGGCTTCCCTGCCCCATGCCTGATAAGCTTTGATCACGACTTCCGTGTCGCTGTTGGTGTTAAAAGATACCCCTTGTTGTTTGAGTTCTTCACGCAGTTCAATATAATTATAAATCTCACCATTATAAGAAATGACGGATTCCGGTGTGTGCATCGGCTGATGTCCGGCACAGATATCCAGAATCGACAAGCGGACATGGCCAAGGGCAATGTCCCTTCCGACATAAGTTCCCCAGGCGTCAGGTCCCCGATGGGCAAGACTGGCTGTCATTTGCTTAATGCGTGGATGCAAATCCATCCCCACACCTTTATCGCTGAGAATGCCGGCAATCCCGCACATCAGATTTTTACCTCCATGTGCGAAGGGTCCCTCTGCCAGGGTCTTTCATCTGAACTGAAAGTCAATCTCATCATGTTAACCGAAAATACCGAAGTCGTGACGGGTGATCAGGACAATAGCTTCTAAGCGCCAGCGCGGCGGCCACCAGAATATTCGGCAAGAATCCGGAAGACATCGGCTACATCAAAATAGCACACCAGCAGAAAACAGGAAATATGAATTTAAACAAACTGAAAATCGTTACCTATACCATGTAAAGGCAAATCCAGTTGAATCCGGTTAAAATCCGTATCGCAGTATCCGTTTCCATCTTTACCCTGTTTTTGTTTCTATTTTGCGGCGGCGAAAAAACGGTTTCTTTCCTGTCTTCAGCGTTGCTGCCTTTTCAGTTTGTTCCCGCCCTTGTCAGGACTCTCACCAATCCGTCGGCATTATTTGCTATCGGATTAATCTCGCTTATTCTGATGACGCTCATTTTCGGCCGGGTTTATTGCTCGTTTCTCTGCCCTTTGGGAACACTCCAGGATATATTTATCGCCCTTTCGAAAAAAATCGGCTGGCGCAAAACACATACGTTTCATAAACCGCGCAACCTGCTGCGCTATTCCCAGCCGAGCATCATCGTGATCACCGCGGCCCTGGGTTCCCTGTCATTATTGAATCTTTCGGATCCCTTTTCGATAACAGGAAGAATCATCACGCAGTTTATTCAACCCCTCTTTTCGCGGCTGCTCAATTTCACAATCAGTTTAATTAAATTTTTTGATATTTATCTTTTTTCCAGAGATATATCCCCTTTGATTCTGCCGGCGCTTCTGGTCAATATCGCTCTGGTGATTCTGATTGTGACGATGTCGTTAAGATACGGACGCCTGTATTGCAACACGCTCTGCCCCGTCGGTGCTTTACTGGGACTGATCGCGCGCGTGTCTCTTTTTCAATTTGCGATTGATAAAACCAGATGCATCGAATGTCTCCAATGCGTGGACGTCTGCAAGGCCCGTTGTATTGATGCGCTAAAAGCGAAAATAGATCAGAGCCGATGTGTCGGTTGTTTTAACTGTGTGAGCATTTGTCCGCAATCGATTGTCCGCTATCAATCTTCCGTCAAGCAGACTGCAAACGCTTCGTGGTCACCGGAAAGACGCGGTATTCTGATCGGTTCCGTAGCCGCTGCCGGTTCCGCCTTCCTGATGGTCAACTCCGGTATGCGAAGTCTCCTGCGACCGGCACACGCCGCGGCAGCGTCGCCCATTACGCCTCCCGGCTCAGTGAGCCTGGACCATTTCACGCAATCCTGCAGTTCCTGTCATCTCTGTGTCAGCGCCTGCCCGACAAAAGTCATCACACCGTCATTTGTGGAATACGGAATCCGTGGACTGCTTCAACCGAAAATGAATTACCCGAACGGTTTCTGTGAATATGAATGCAATCTTTGCGGGAAAATATGCCCGACCGGCGCCATTCTTCCTCTTAGTCCGGAAGAAAAACAAATCACGCAAATCGGAGAGGTTGATCTTTTAAAAGACAAGTGCGTGGTTTATGTAAAGAATGAAAACTGCGGCGCGTGCGTGGAAGTATGCCCGACACACACAATCACATTTATCAATAAAGGCAACATCCTCTATCCGGAAGTCGATAATCGCTACTGCATCGGCTGCGGCGCGTGTTCTCACGCGTGTCCCACCGCTCCCAAATCAATCATCGTCCGGCCATACCCTGTGCACAAAAAAGCCGAAAAATACACCGCAGCCAGGACATCCGAGCCACAAGAGAAGACGACATCAAAAGAATTCCCCTTTTAGCTGAAGATTACCGGTGTTCCAGCTCATCCTTTGTAAAGTATACAAAAAAGGCAGGGCCATTGCCGACCCTGCCTTTCATTCCTCCCGCGGGCACTACCGCGCATTATACAGACTTTTGTCGATGACCTTCGCGTACTGTTCCGGGTCAAGCTGTGCTGTCGGATCGCCAA
>CAYZLL010000005.1:45256-51093 GCA_964479225.1 uncultured Smithella sp. | reverse complement strand
GGGGGTTCATGTCCATTTTTTCAACTATAAAAGTACCCATCAACCGGATGAACCATAAAAAAATTGCCGCCCCTGACTGCGGCAGCAATTTTTTAATCTCCATATCTTTGATAAAGCCGGCAAAGAAGCCCTTGCCATGCAATTTATTTCATCGATGAGGCAATAATGTATCCCAAAATAGCGACAAACAGACCTCCGAAGACCAAACCGATGATGGAAAGCAGCTTCTTGGGATGGTTCAATCCGATCACGCCGGACATAATTCCGGCAATAGCACATGCCATACTGATGAACATGAATAGAATCGTAGAAGTTTGCCAGCCTTCTTCGCCCGTGTGATGCATTCCCAGGGACACGAAAATCACAATCAGGATCAATCCGATCGTGGACGTGACCGATGAAATGATTCCACCGACGGGACGTTCACCAAGATCTGTTGCTTTCGATGTGGACAGGTCATCATCCGTAATGACCGATATCGTCCTTTGGGGTTGAGGCCTCATCTGCACATTGTCTATTTTTTCTCCGCAATTATCACAGACCGTTTTCCCGACAGCAACTTCCAGACCACATTTTGAACATTTAGACATGGTTTGATTCTCCTTCTAAAATTCATGGTATAGTGAATCTAAAAATCTTCTTGGATTTTCACCTATTATAAAAGAAAGATTTTTGATGTCAACTGAATATTGGCGTTTAGGATGATTAGCCGGCCATGGCCGTTTTCAGCGCATCCATATTCATATTGCCGCCGGACATAATCATCACCACCTTTTTACCAGCCAGGCGCTCTCTGATTTTATAAGCAGCCATCAAAGAGACGGCCCCGGCAAATTCAGCCAGATTATGCGTGGTCGCCAGCGCCATACGCACCCCTTCCAGGATTTCATCTTCCGTCAGCAGAATCACATCATTGATAGCGTCTTTGAGAATGACGTACGGCAGATGGAAGACACTGCGGGAAGCCAGACCGTCCGCAACCGTGTGGGCTTCATCCAGAGTGACAAGCTCTCCCTGCTTCCAGGAGTTGTAAAAAGAAGGAACGTTTTGCGGCTCGACACCGATAATTTCGATATCGGGCCGGACAGCGCGTGCTGTTTTTAAAATCGAGGCACATCCGGCGCCGCCACCGATGGGACAGATAATCGTGTCCACGTCCGGCAGGTCTTCCAGGATCTCCAGCCCCATTGTGGCCAGTCCGTTCAGGATCTCCGGTTCATTGCCCTGACGAACATAATAATAACCCGCACTGTCCACCAATTCATCGCAATAAGATTGCGCGTCGTAAAAGTCTTCTCCGTGAACAATCACCTCCGCGCCGTAACTTTCGATGGTCCGGTTGATTTCAGGATTGTTTCCCTCCGGCACAACCACCGTGCAGGGAACATGAAACCACTGGCCCGCCCAGGCCATCGCCAGCCCGTGATTTCCACGGGTGGCAACCAGGATTCCCGCTTCCAGTTCTTCCCGGGACATGTGATGAAAAAAATTCAGCGCGCCCCTGATTTTAAAGGATCCTGTCGGATTGTGATTTTCATGTTTGACAAACGCCTCGCAGCCGATCAGTCGCGAAAGTTCAGAATAGCAAATCAGATTGGTCCGGTTCAAGTAACGCTCCACAACCGATTTCGCCATTAAGGTTCTGGTCAGGTTGACCTGCGTGCTCAACGCTTCATATTTTTTCAGCATAAATTCCTCCTGAAAATCAAATCCTGTTAAAAATATCTACTGATTAAATCGGCGTATCTTTGTGAAGCGCCGATATTGTCTAACACAACCGCCCGGCCTTTTTCTCCGCGCTGGGTTAATTCTTCGGGACTACCAAGCATCTGCATCATGCCGCTGAACAGCTCCTCTCCGTTGCGGATGGTTATACCGCAACCGGCCTCTTCCAGTAAAGTTTTTTCCTGACTGAAATCTTCCATGGACGGGCCATAAAAAATTACCTTTCCCCAGGCCGCCGCCTCCAGAATATTCTGACCGCCTTTCGGCACGAGCGACCCGCCGCAAAAAACAATCGACGCGAGCGAATAAACCTTGAACAACTCGCCAATGACATCAACAATTATCACGCTCTCGTTGTTTCTGGGCCGCCCGTTATTGATTTCGGACAGTTTGATAACATCATGAAAACCGGCTCCTTCGGCAAGCTGGACAACGTCATTCGTGCGCTCGATATGCCGAGGCACTAAAATCAAGCGGAAGTCCGGATAACGTTCCAGGAGTTTCCGGTAAACATTGATGACGATTTCATCCTCTCCCGGATGCGTACTTCCCGCAACAAAAAATCTTTCGTTTTCTTTCACGTTCAGGCGGCGGGTGATTTCATCCCGTAATGCAGGAGAAACCTTGGCCGCCAGACCATCATACTTGGCGTTTCCGATAACCTGTATTTTTGCGGCATCCATCCCGATGTCTTGAATCCTTTGAGCATCCACGCCTGAAATCATGCCCGCAAAATCCAGACCCTTCAAAATTTGCTTCCAAAAAAAATCGGTCAGGCGGTATCGTCGATAAGAACGTGGCGATATCCTGCCGTTCACCATTAATGTTTTTATCCGGCTTTTTGCGCAGCGACGCAAAAAGTTAGGCCAGAGTTCCGTTTCCACCATCACAAAAACGTCCGGGTTGACCATTTTGATCACTTTAGTGACAACGACCGGAATATCCAATGGGAAATAAATAAAGGTGACGTCTTCTTTAATAAATTTTTTCGCCATTTCCTGTCCGGTTTCCGTCAAGGTGGAAAAAATAATGTTCACTTCCGGTCTTTTCTTTTTCAGGAAAGCCACAATCGGCGCGGCGGCGGTCACCTCGCCTACGGAAACAGCATGAATCCAGACCCGCGGCCCGCCCTGGACATCTTTCAGAATTTTTGTCTGCCGGCCGCCAAACTTCTGGATAAAACTATTACGATACTTACCGGTAAAAATTATTTTCAGGAAAAAATAAGGCGCTATCATCAGCGCGGCAATCAATAAAATAATGTTGTAGAGAAGGTACATGATTTTATATTTATTTTTTTTCCCGCGGTGTCAAGCAACAATTTAGTGAGACTTGCTAAGAATGAGTCCCGAAGCGCAGCGGAGCGGGACGATGACAGCCCAAAACCCACGAATTGACATTATCCGGTCTTTGGTATATTGAACAATCATCAACTCTCAGGAATCAAAAAATGAAATTAATTGCACCCTCCATTCTTTCCGCGGATGCCAGCCGACTCGGCGAAGAAATTATCGCCGTCGAAAAAGCGGGCGCCGACTGGATTCACCTTGACGTCATGGACGGCAATTTTGTTCCCAATATCACGATGGGGCCGGCCATCATTTCCGCTTTAAGGAAAGTGACCAAACTGCCCTTTGACGTCCATCTGATGATTGCGGATCCCGACCGCTACATTGAATCATTCTTCAAGGCAGGCGCCGATATCATTACCGTGCACGTGGAGGCCTCCACGCATCTGCATCGCACGGTCGAGCTGATTAAAAGCTTTGGCGCCAAGGCCGGTGTTTCGTTAAACCCGGCGACCTCTCTGGATCAGATTACGGAGATTATTCATTACATTGACCTGTTGCTGATTATGACCGTCAATCCCGGTTTCGGCGGGCAGCAGTTTATCGGCACATCTCTGCCCAAAATCGCGCGGGCAAAAAAAATGCTGACCACCCTGTCGAATCAACCTCTGCTCGAAGTTGACGGTGGCGTGAATCTGGGCAACATCGCGGATATTGCCCACGCCGGCGCCGATGTGATCGTTGCCGGAGCCGCTGTTTTCGGTACGAAGGATTACCCGAAAACCATCACCGCCCTGAAGACAGCCGCCAACAGCACGCTGGCATAAAAACAGCCGTTGCGGACTGTTCGGGGAACGGTCCCTACATTGATTTCCCTTCAGTCTGCCTCTTGAACTTTGAACGTGGAACTTTGAACTTTATGACCCGGCGGGGAAAAGAGGATTTTGCGCCAGCCTCATTTTAGCCAACCTGAAAGCCAGCGCCGTACTCAGACAACCGAAACCGTATTCAATACTTCTTTTCAGATTGATGGATGATGCTTCTTCAAAATAACGGGTCGGGCAGCTTACTTCCGCAATCGTATAACCGTACCAGACAATCTGCGCCAGCATCTGATTGTCGAAAACAAAATCATCGGAATTATTGCCCAGCGGCAGCTTCATCAGCAGTTCGCGGGAAAAAGCGCGGTAACCCGTGTGATACTCGGAAAGCTTTGCGCCGATTAAAATATTTTCTGTCAGCGTGAGAAAGCGGTTGGCGACATATTTCCACCCCGGCATGCCGCCTTTGAGGGCATAACCGCCCAGAATGCGTGAACCGAGCACGCAATGATAAAGGCCGTTGCCGATCATCGATGTCATGGCCGGAATAAGTTTGGGCGTGTACTGATAATCGGGATGAACCATAATGACAATATCCGCGCCCTCTTCCAGCGCCAGACGGTAACAGGTTTTCTGATTGCCGCCATAACCGAGATTCCGTTCATGCACAAAGACTCTGGTTTGGGGAAGCTTCTGCGCCAGATCGGCGGTATTGTCCGGGCTGGCGTCGTCAACAAGAATCACCAGATCCACAACGCCCTGCGCCATGACTTCCTTGTAGGTTTTGAGGAGGGTCTTTTCGGCATTGTAAGCCGGCATGACCACCACGACTTTTTTATTCTGAAACATGTTTTAACCGCGGTGACGTATGGTTAAATTAGATTGCGAGTCCCGATCAATCGGGACTCGCAATGATATACCGTTATCGTAAACGTTTCTACGCAAAATGAGCGTCAAGTTTCTGCTGCTGCTTTTGAGCTTCGACCACCATTCTTTCCATCAGTTCGGCCACCGTCGGTTCATCATGCAGCAACCCCATGACCTGTCCCACGGGAAGAACGCCTTCTTTCATATCACCGTCTTCGGTAGCGGTTTTAATCGCGTGGAATCCGTTAGCCATATAGGCAAGCTGCCGGGCATTTTTCCAACCGGACAACAAAACGCCCACAAACAACTTAAAGAAAGGCATTTTTAATTGCTTGGCAATATCCTGCGCGTTGAAGAAAGCCGCCGGCAGATTCAAACCCTTTTGGATGGCTTTTTCCGCGGCATCGGTTTTCATGATGCGGCAGAGCAGCCCGTCGAACCGGTCCGAATACAAAGTATCCTCGACGCCTTTTTCCATGGACAATCGTTTATAGACATTATGCAGCGGGCTTTCTTTGGTCGTCATGAAACGTGTGCCCATCGCAATGCCTTCCGCGCCCAGAGCCAGCGCTGCCGCCAGGCCGCGCCCGTCACCAAAACCGCCCGTGGCGATTACGGGAATCTTCACCGCATCGACCAGCGAAGGAACCAGCACCAGCGACGTGACATGCTCACCGTGTGCTGCGGCTTCGTGACCGGTGGCGATAACGCCATCGCAACCGTAATCTTCAGCCCGTTGGGCATGGCGCGCATTGACGACCGTCGCAATAACCTTGCCGCCGTATGCGTGAGATGCTTTGACAATCCAGTCGCCCTTGCCGAGTGAGAAATTAATCACTGGAACCTTTTCTTCCAACAGCACCTTGGCGTTTTCCGCCGCGCCCGGAAACAAAAGCGTGGCATTGGCGCCGAAAGGTTTATCCGTAAGAGAGCGGATTTCCTTGATCGCCGCGCGTGTCTGCTCGGCGTTGAAAGGTCCCGTCGCCAGAATTCCCAGTCCGCCGGCATTGGAAACAGCCGCAACCATTTTCGGAACACTGATCCAGCTCATGCCCGATAAAAGAATCGGATATTTAATGCCTAAAAGCTCTGTAATCTTTGTTTTCATAAATCATTTTCTCCAATATTATTTCTT
>CAYZLL010000005.1:0-45156 GCA_964479225.1 uncultured Smithella sp. | reverse complement strand
TTCCTTGCCGATTTTCTTGCCCCATTCTTTGGCGACGGCCAGCGTCTCGTCGGACGTTTGATAACAGCAGATGATTTCCAGAAGTTTCATGACCGGAACCGGATTGAAGAAATGCGTGCCGATCATCTTGTCGGGGCGCTTGGTCACCGAGGCCATCTCCGTGATGCTCAGTCCTGATGTATTGGTGAAAAACAGGCAATGAGCGGGAACGATTGCTTCAAGTTCTTCATAAACCTTCTTCTTAATCGCCATCAATTCAATAACCACTTCAACCACGACATCCGCGCCGGTTGCCGCTTCCTTTAAATCCAGCGTGGGTTTGATGCGTCCCAGAACCGCGTCCATCTGTTCCTTGGTGATCTTGCCCTTTTCAGCGTCGCGGCTGAGATTTTTTTTGATAGAGTTCATCCCGCCGTCGATAAAGCGCTGTTCGATATCGCGCATCGTTACTTCATACCCGGCCTGCGCGCAAACCTGCGCGATTCCGCTGCCCATCAAACCGGCGCCCAACACACAAACTTTTTTAATTTCCATATTGCATCCCCTTTATTAAGTATTTGATAAGGATAAAACCTGTTCACCCTGTTTCTGAAAGCATGGCTCTGCGACGAACGCTAACAAACTATTCCGGCCAAAGTCAAGAGAAAACGCCGGATTTAAAAAGCTGCAGAATTTCATTGAATAAGCGGCGTGGATATGACACAATTTCGGAAAATGTCATTCCGAACGTATATGAGGAATCTTAAAGACATTGAAATAAGATTTCTCGCTTCGCTCGAAATGACAAACCATGTCATTCCGAACGTATGTGAGGAATCTTAAAGACCTTGAAACAAGATTTCTCCCTTCGCTCGAAATGACAGAGGTGTAATTCCGAGGAGCGTAAGTGACGAGGAATCTTATGGCATTGACAAAAAACTACTATGTTTATTTACTCACAAACTGGAGCAACAAAGTAATTTACGCAGGAGTAACCAACGATTTAAATCGCCGAATTTATGAACACAAAAATAAGATGGTTGAAGGTTTTTCCAAAAAATACAATTTAACTAAATTAGTTTACTTCGAAGAAACAAACGATATAAACGCGGCAATAGCAAGAGAAAAAGAAATTAAAAAGTGGCGACGAGAAAAAAAGGACAACCTTGTTAATCAATTGAACCCCAATTGGCAGGATTTAAGCGAAGGATTAAAAGATTTCTCCCTTCGGTCGAAATGACAAAAGAAACAAATAAATGTCATTCCGAACGTATGTGAGGAATCTTAAAGATTTCTCCCGTTGGTCGAAATGACATTAGGTGAAAACCATATGCTGATTATCATTGACGGCTACAATCTGATTCGACAGTCCGTTGAACTGAAGCGGTACGAGCGCAAAACCCTCGAGGCCGGGCGCAACGCCTTATTGGCGCGACTGACCGAATACGGCAAAATAAAAAATCATCAGATGACCGTTGTTTTCGACGGCATCCAGAGCGGCTGGGCGGAAGAAGGCCGGGATCGCGCCGGAAGCATCAACATTATTTATTCGCGGCACGGTGAAAAAGCGGATGATGTCATCAAACGCCTGGCCGCACACAGCAGTGAGGAAATCGTCGTCGTTTCTTCCGATCGCGAAATATCCTCCTATGTCACCCGACTGGGCAGGACCGCCCTGTCATCGCCGGAATTTGAAACGATTCTGGACAAAACCCTTGCCGCCGATTTCAGCCCTCTGCCGGAAACTGAAGAAGAAGATGATGACCAAAGCAAACCCGTCTCCAAGAAAGGACCATCCAGAAAACTGCCGCGCGCCCGCAGAAAAGCCCGGAGCAAAATAAACAAACTCTAGAAATCCCGACGCAAAAAAATCCAAAACACAAAAAATATCTTGAAAATCAATAATGTTTCTGGTAAAAAGCTAAGCATCAATTTAAAATAATCATCCATCTCTATAATTAAAAAGGAGAACAAAATGATTCCATCAATCAAAGCAAATTCAATACGGACATTACTGTTGTTTCTTTCTTTTGCTTTACTTCTCTCTATTTCAGCTTGCGGAGGCAGCATGGAAGAGGACGACACCGGCACAGCTTCCGGCTCCGGACTGCAGATAGCACTCAGTGCTTCCGCTTCGACACTCTCAGCAGGACAAAGTACTGTTGTGACGGCTAAGGTCACGGACAGCTTAGGCGCTGCCATTCAAAACAAGACCATCAATTTCGCATGCACCGGCGGGTCCTGCCCCAGCGGTGGAACCATAACAGCAGTCAACGGCGGCATCACGGATGCCGGTGGTCAGGCGGTCGCCATCTACAAGGCAGGCACGACAACATCCGCTTTGAGCCTGGAAGACACCATCACCGCGACCAGCGGAAAGTCCTCGGCTCTGATTGTTATCACCAGAACAGCCGGCACGGCAACAACCTACCAGTTTACCATGTCTGCCGGTTCGACATCCCTGTCCGCCGGCCAGAGCACCGTTATTTCAGTGGCGGTAACGAATGGCGCCGGCGCTCCCGTTCAGGGTCAAACCGTTACCTTCACAAAAGAAATTGCTTCCAGCTCACCAACCCTGACCACCCTGGGCACGGGCGTCACCGATGCCAGCGGCAAGGTTCAGGCTATTTACACAGCGGGCAACGCCAACCCCACGACTGATGTTCAGGATACCATCAGCGCCAGCATTTCCGGCGGCGCTGCTTACGCGGTTGTCATTATCACCAGAGTGGGCACGGCAACCTCAGGAACAGCAACGTCCGGTTACTCCATGAGTGTGACCGCAGATCCAATCACCGCGGCCGCGGGAGACCACAGCATTATCACAGCAAAAGTTGTTGACAGCGCACAAAAACCTGTCAGCGGAATGAGCGTAACCTTTGCCTTCCTGCCCAGCAGTTCGATCGGTTCCACCTTGTCGGCAACCAGCGGGAGTACGGACGCCAGCGGCAGCTTTACCACCATCTATACGGCTGGAAACGGCGGAACCGGCGCTGTCCAGGATGTCATTCAAACGACCGTTACCGGTGTCGGCTGCAACACCAATTGTCCAACCTGCGGCTACAGCACCACGGCAGCAGTTATCGTTACCCGGACAACGTCATCGGGCACGTCATCAGGCATCCGTGTGGACCTGACCGCTGCACCAACCTCTGTCGCTGCGGGAGGACAGAGCGTTCTGACAGCAACCGTACTGGACGGCACGAGCAATCCCGTCCCGGGCGCGACCGTGAATTTCGGCTTTATCAATAATACCACCGGCGCATCGCTGCGCGATTCCGATCAAACAACTCCGGGCTTAATCGCCGTCACAGGAACAACCGATGCCAATGGCCAGGCCGTGGCGATTTACACGACAGGCGCGACGAACGCCGGAGTCAGCCTGCAGGACACCGTCAATGTCAATGCAAGCATGGGCACAAACAACTCATCGGATGCCGTCATCATCACCAGGACCGGAACTTCCGGAGGCGGTTCCACAGTCACCGCGTCAACGATTGATCTGGCGGCTTCGCCCACATCCATCAGAACCGACGGATCGTCATTCTCGACCATTACCGTCAATGCCCTGAATTCTTCCAACGCCCTGTTATCCGGCGTCGTCGTATCATTGAGCACGGACTCGGGAATTATCAGTTCACCGACTGTCACGACCAATGCTGACACCCCGGCAACCGTTCGTCTTTACAGCGGATCAAACAAGGAAAACCGCACGGTGACCGTCACGGCCACCGCCGGCACGGCCACCGCTCAGATCCCCGTATTTATTGTCGGATCTACGGTGACACTGGCCGCCAGTTCGTCATCGATCTCTAACGCCGCGCCCGGCAATGTCTCCAACCTGACGGTTACGGTGAGAGACGCGGCCAGCACCGTGGTACCGAACGCGACAGTCACCCTGACGCAGAGTCCCGCCGGAAGGATCGGATTTGGCGCCGGTCTGGCGGCAACATACACAGCAAACACCAATACCAGCGGACAGATCACGGTTGCCGCTACGGGCCTGACCAACGGTGCGGTCACCATTACCGCATCAGCGCTGGGCGCAACCGCCAGCACGACACTGACGGTCACCGATGCCTCGACCGTCTTTGCCATTGATCAGCAAAGACGTTGCCCTGGTGCTTATCCGGGAACTTGCGCTGTTGTGGCGGGCAATCCCAATCCCACGGCGATGTATCTGACCGAAACATTGGAAGTAAGGGTCAACGCGCCCGATCCCATCAACAACGTAGTCTTTGCGACCACGGCGGGAACATTTACTGACGGTATCAGTACGGGCAGCGTCATCACCGTGCCGGTGGACGGTTCCAATAAGGCCACTGCACGCCTGACAACGACCACCGCAGGAATTGCCAACGTCAATGTTTACGATGCGTTAAATCCTTCAACCAGTGACACGCTCACCGTGGCCATGACCTCCGCCGTTGCAGCCAGCATCGAACTGCAGGCCTCACCGGTTATTGTGCCCACAAGCGTAGGGACGACAACCGGTTCTTCGACACTGATCGCCATGGTCCGTGATGCCGGCGGATTCCCCGTCGGCAATGCAGCGGTCCTGTTCTCTATCGACAACCCCACGGGTGGCGGCGAAACGGTATCGCCCGTCGTGGCGCTGAGTGCGGCGACAACATCTGGCGGTCTTAATCTGGGCGAAGCGCGCGCTTCCTTCACCTCCGGCTCCCTGCCCTCCGCTGCGAGCGGCATTCAGGTACGCGCTTCCATTGTGAGCAATTTGGCAATCACTGATACGGCAACCATTGTCATCGGTGGTGTGGCTGGTTCGATTGCGTTTGGCCAGGCTACCGTACTTGGTGTCGATGGCACCAATTCCAATTACAAACAGGAAATGTCTGTCCTCGTTGCCGATTCCAACGGTAATCCGGCGCCGGCCGGTACCGTTGTCAGCCTCAGCTTGTGGCCGATAGCCTGGAGTACGGGTGGTGGTTGTATGTATGATATGGATGGTTTAACGTATAATTCTCTCACACAGGCTTACGATATTCCTTGCGCCGTATGTGGAACCTTCAAGAACGAAGATATTAATGAAAATCTGATTCTGGATGCGGGTGAAGACGGCACAAGAAATTATTATTATCCAAATGCACTACCACCACCACCAGCAGGAACTCTAGACGGTTACATCACGGCCGTGAACTCCAGAGCCGGCACCGTGCCGGCAACGGTGACAACCGACGCCAACGGTGTGGCCGGTTTCACACTGACCTATGCCAAGACCAGCGCCATCTGGACGATCGTCAGAGTCCGCGCTTCCACGATCGTTCAGGGCACGGAAACAGTCGGTGAAGTAACTTTCCGTTTGGATGCTTTGGCTGCCGACGTGACTCCGATCTGCAGAATCACCGGTTCGCCGTATAGTTTCTAGCAGCAGTCACTAAACTGAAGTAACTCAGAAGCCGGCTCTCTTGCGAGAGCCGGCTTTTTTAATGAGACTCGCTGAAAACGAACAAAGTGAAGTTTGAAGCGTTAGTCGAATTATCCCAGGAGCGTAGTACCCTGAAGGGCATCTACGACGACGTGGGACAGCCTTTTCTTTTCTGAACATGCCCCCGGAAAAGTATTTTCCCGGCCGATCAAACCTCTTTTTTACATAAAAAACATTGAAAACTTCCATTTTTTCTGCTAAAAAATTTTACATCTTTTAAAAATCAGCACATTTCCTATTGTTAAGAAAAGGAGAACGCGATGGCCAAATCATCCTCGACAAAATTCATGCGGCTTCTGGGGCTGCTTCTTTCCCTTACTCTGCTGTGCTTTACCTATGCCTGCAGCAATGACACCGAATCCGTGGAAAGCGGCACCGAAGCAGGTGGAGCGGCCTACGGTGTCCATATAAACTCATTTACGGGAGCGGCCGATGCCGCGTACGCCGGACAAAGCATGATCCTGACGGCTTACGTCACGGACAGCTCAGATAATCCTGTCCGCAATGCAGACGTAACCTTTAAGTTCACATCCAATCCCAGCGGCGCCAGCCTGAAATCCCTGGGCGGTCAAACCGGTGAAAGCATCAAGGCGACCACGGATAAGGGTGGCCAGGCACAGGTTGTTTACAAAGCCGGGGGAAACGCAACAGCCACGGAGATTAATGATATTATCTCGGCAACCTGTCACGATTCCAAAATGGCGTTTATGATCACCCGGGTGGCCGGCGGTTCCCAGGGATTAATTATCTCGCTGACGGCTGAGCAGGACTCTCTGAAAGCGGGTGAAAACACCATCATCAAGGCAAAAGTGACCAACGCGACGGGCGTCGTTATCGGCGGTCAGGCGGTCACGTTCACGCTTGCCGAAAACAACAGCGGTGCAACGCTGAGAACGCTGGGCACGGGGGTCACCGATGCCGGCGGCGAGGCCTCCGCTGTTTATAAAGCCGGGGCAACAAGCCCGACCAAAAGCATTCAAGATACCGTTCAGGCCGCCGTTCCGGACGCCGCGGGTGCTGTTATTATCACCCGTCTGGCCAATACGGCCGCCATCGGATGCCGCCTGACACTGGTCGCTGATCGCACATCGCTGGAGAGCGGCAAGAACACGATTATCCGGGCAACGGCTCTGAACGGAGATGGCAAACCCTACACAGGGAATATCAAATTTGAATTTCTAACCAACAGCAGCGGCGGCACACTTTCTCCCGCGGGCGCGCAGACGAACAGCAACGGCGTCGCCACGACGGTTTACAAGGCAGGAGACGAGGGCTCGGGAGCCGTTGAGGATATCATCAAGGCTTCCGCAACACAGTGCTGCACCGGCGATGCCTGCTGCACGGAAACCCTGTGCTGCACCGAGGCCGGCTGCTGCTCTGAAACCATCATCATCACGAGATCAGGACAGGCCGCAGTCACACCGACGGGATACAGAATTGCCGTCACAGCCGAAAAAGCATCCCTGACGGCCGGCGAGACGACTCTGGTTACGGCAACCGTCACGACTGGCTCGGGCAGTCCTGCTCAAGGCCAGACCGTCAGTTTCAGCTTTGCGGCAAGTCCCAGCGGTGGAGCATTATCCACAATCAGCGGGACCACCGATGCCAGCGGCAAGGCCATTGCCGGTTATACCGCCGGTTCCAATATGCTAACAATGGCCGTCCAGGATATTATTCAGGCCAGCACAAACGGAGCCACTGGAGCGATTATCCTGACCAGAACGGCCGGCGGAGCATCACAGGCCGGCCTGGTTTTGAGTCTCACACCGACTTCAACGTCAGTTACCCCCGGTAATACAAGTCTTCTGACAGCAAAGGTTGTCAACGGGGACAACGAGGCTATCAGCGGTCTGACGGTAACCTTCGAGTTCTCAGCAAATAACAGTACCGCATCGCTGCTGAGCGACAGCGGCACGGGCACGACCGTTACGGGAACGACAGACGGAGCGGGCAAAGCCATAGCGGTATATACGGCAGGAACGGTCGCCCCCACAGAGATTCGGCTGGATACGATCAGAGCAAGTGTAACCGGTGCTTCCGATGTCGTAGTCATCACGCGCGCGTCAAACCCCGGTCCGGAAAATAAAGTCCTGACTCTGACACAGAATCCGGCTACATCTCCGGATGCCCGCGTCGTGTACAATGAATCCAGTACGGTATTAATTACAGCAACGGTCACCCGCAATGGTCTTGCGTGGCCGACGGAACCGGTTTCCTTCTCCGTCGTATCCGGATTGGGCAATGTTGTCTCGGCCGCTTCAGAAACCGACGCAAACGGCAAGGCGGAAGCAACCTTTGAGCTTCCCTCTGGTTTGACCACGCCTGTATTGGGAACGACTGTGATTGCAGCAACCATAGCCGGTGAAGGCGGTTCGCCCATTACCGTGCATACGCCTGTTTACTGGGCGATCTGGTACTACGGGCCGTGATTTTAGCGCAATACTACCAGTGTTGAAAACCTGTTAACCTTTTTTGAAACCATGCTTCAGGAAAAGCGTGCTCTTAAGCCAGGGCACGCTTTTCTTTTTACGATATGGACTATTTTCAAAGAAAATGTTTACTTTTTAGCTATTTAGTGGTATCAAGGTCAAAATTTGTCTTGTATGCATTTTTCAATCTTCTCGCGAAAGGAGAAAAGAACGTGAAGAAACTGAGTGTTTTAGCGGTCCTGGTTCTGCTTATGTCAGTATTTTCGACAGCTCAGGCGGAAGTCAGAGCCGGTGCTTTTTCCTATGGATTATTCACGGGCGGCTATTTTTTTGAAAACAATCAGGGTTATAAAGATACGGTTTCTCTGGGATTTCGCGCCGGTTATAATTTTAGCGAAAATTGGGAAGCGGAATTCTATGCCAATGGAATGCCGTCGGAATTTGAAGATTACAAAGACGGAAAACACAGCGATATCTTTACGGTTGGCATGGAATTTCTTCATCATTTCATGCCCCGCGACCGCTTTGTGCCTTACCTGGCCATGGGACTCGGCGGTATTTATTACACCTCTGACGATGACCGGCTTGATCACAGAAAATTTATGATCGATTATGGCGTCGGATTTAAATATTTCGTAACGGAAAATATGTCCCTGCGGACGGATGTGCGCCATTTGATCCCCCTCGGGCGAGACGATAAGTACATTCAGAATCCCCATGACCTGCATCATGATGTGACGATCACCTTCGGCATCAGTTATGATTTTGAAGGCATCAAGGAAGATCCGTATCCAATGGCCGCAGAACAGACAAAGCAGGAAGTTTTTGGCGATGCGGATAAAGACGGAGTTACCGATAATATCGACAAGTGTGCCGATACGCCTTACGGTTCGGAAACCGACCAATACGGTTGTCCGCCGGATGCCGACCGTGACGGTGTTCCGGACATCGCGGATCGATGTCCCGGCACGCCGGCCAGCATCGTGGTTGACAAATCCGGTTGTTCTCCCGATACCGACCGGGATGGCGTGTTTGATTACCTGGACAGTTGCCAGGGAACTCCCGCCGGTGTCAGCGTTGATGAAAAAGGCTGTCCACCCGATGCCGATAAGGATGGCGTTACAGACAGTCTGGATAAGTGCCCTCAGACTCCTGTCGGCACACCTGTCAACCAAGAGGGTTGCGAAGAAGCGATCGACACCCCTGTTTCCATTCTGCTGAAAGTGGAATTCGATTCAGGAAAAGCTTTGATCAAGCCCAAGTATCACAAGGAACTCCAGACCGTGGCGGTTTTCATGAAAGAGCACCCTGTAGCAACCGCTACCATCGTCGGTCATACGGACAATATCGGCCCCCGGAAGGCCAATCTCCTGCTTTCCAAAAAACGAGCAGAAAGCATCAGACAATACCTGATTGATAAATTCGGCATTGAACGATTTCGGATTAAAGCCATCGGTTACGGACCTGACAAACCCGTTGCCAGCAACGCCACCCAAGAGGGACGGCAGAAAAATCGCAGAATTGTGGCTCTTTTTGAAACGGGCCCGATACAATAATTTGTAATGTTTTTACTCCTGGGAAAAGACCCCGTAACTGATTTAATGGTTGCGGGGTCTTTTATTTTTTGATTTATTTTCTCCTACTTTTTTCTCCCGCAAAGGAAGCCTTGTCATGATTAACGAGAAAGAGAACACGGCTCGGAAAACAGATGAGGCCCCTCCCTGGCGACCGACACTCTTTGTCATGTTCATCGCCCAGTTGCTTTCCATTATTGGTTTTGCGTTTGTCCTGCCCTTTATCCCCTTCTATATACGCGAAATCGGCGTAACAGACGAAAAGCTGGTTCCAGTCTGGGCCGGGATTATGATGGCGGCATCAAGTCTCACGATGACTATTTTCGCTCCCATCTGGGGATGGCTTTCGGACCGTTATGGCCGAAAACTGATGGTGGAACGCGCCATGTTTGCCGGCGCTTTTATTACCATTGCCATGGGCATGGTCGGCAACGTTTATCAACTCCTCATTCTGCGTTTACTTGCCGGCGCCTTTACCGGAACGATTTCCGCTTCTCTGGCCCTTGTCTCCTCTGTTTTACCGGGAGCGAAGCTGGGATTTGGGCTGGGTCTGATGCAGGTCGGCGTGTTTTTAGGAATGTCCGTGGGACCGTTGATCGGTGGCGTCATTGCCGACATCGTCGGCTACCGTTTGACTTTCGTTGCCGGCGGGGCCATGCTGCTCCTGGGTGGCCTTCTGGTACTGTTTGGAACGAAAGAAAAATTTATCCGTCCTTCTGCCGCGTCGCTGAAACAAAGCGGGAGCATCAGAACGCTCTTTGCCCTTCCGGGTTTTGTTGCTTTGATGGTTGTCTTTCTTCTGTTTAATTTTTCAATTCATATCGCTATCCCGATTATCCCGCTGTTTATTGAAGCAGTCGGCAACCTGAAGACACACGTTGCTTCCACAACCGGATTGCTGCTTGCTGTTACAGGAGCCACCGCCTCCATTTCAGCCGCCGCCGTAGGCTACTTGAGCGACCGCGTGGGACATAAGAAAGTCCTCATTTTTAACCTGTTCATTACCAGTATCCTGTGGATTGTCCATGCCCTTGCCCGTAATATAGACCAGTTGCTCATTATCCGAATCATTTTCGGATTCGCTATCGGGGGAAATATTCCCACCATGAATGCTCTGCTCGGAAAGATCACCCCAAAGGAAAACTACGGGAAGGCTTATGGATGGATGGCTTCCATGACCTCTCTCGGCATGACGCTTGGACCATTAATGGGAGGCGTCATGGCTTCCTATATGGGGCTTCGCTGGCCTTTCGTTGCTGTCAGCATTCTTTTGACGCTGGTTGTAATTCCCATTATCATGGGGTTGAAGACCCGCTAAGGTCTCTCGCCATTCCATATTTTCTCCTCTTGACAGCTCATGACCCGAGGAGTATCAAATAGCCATAATATTGATTAAACTGATCATCAATCTGTCTGGAAGATTTTTCAGGTCTGCCCAAAGAGAGATAAAAAGGAGAAAATAACCATGTCTGAAGATATTTTCCGCCAATTACAGCAAAGGCTTGATATGTATTCCCTCGGATTTCCGGCCACGGAAACGGGGATTGAAATAAAAATACTGAAAAAACTTTTCAATCCCAAAGACGCGGAGATGTTCCTCAACATGTCGCCGATGCTGGAAGAACCACAGGCCGTCGCGCAGCGCCTGGGAAGGCCTGTCGATGACATCGCCGGGCAGTTGGAAGACATGGCCAAACGCGGCCTTCTTTTCAGGATCAGAAAGGGAGAAGCAGTCAAATACGGCGCGATTCCCTTCATGCATGGCCTGATAGAGTTTCAGGTAAAACGTTTTGATCGCGAACTGGGAGATCTTGTCAAAGAATATTGGGCGCAGGGATTGGATAAGGCCATCGCCGGCGTTGAAGGGCTTTTCCTCCGGACGATTCCCGTTGAGAAATCCATTGTGCCCGAACACCACGTAGCGGCGTTCGATGACGCGGTGGCGCTCCTGAAGAAAAATGATACGATCGTCGTCGCCGACTGTCTGTGCCGGAAGGGAAATAAAACGATCGGCAAGGGTTGCGATAAACCCATGGAAAACTGTTTTATGTTCGGCTCCATGGCCCGGTTTTACATAGAAAACAACCTGGGAAGACAGATAAGCATTGACGAAGCAATTGATATTTTAAGAAAATCGCAGGAAGCGGGGCTGGTCACGCAACCGGCCACGGCTCAGAACCCCGGCGGGCTTTGTAATTGCTGTGGCGACTGCTGTCTGGTTCTCGGGGCAATCAAAAAACTGCCCAAACCGGCGGATCATGTTTTTTCCAATTACCAGGCATTCATTAAGAGCGACGACTGCACCGGTTGTGAAATCTGTCTGGACCGTTGTCAGATGGAAGCCATTATCATGAATAAAGACGGGGTTGCGCAGGTCAATCTGGACCGTTGTATCGGTTGTGGTCTGTGCGTGACCACCTGCCCCGTGGAGGCCATCACGCTGCTGCCCAAAGCCGAGCGCATCCCCCCGGCAACGGGCGGCGAACAAATGATGCAGATCGCGAAAAACAGAGGCATAATTTAATTTTTCTGAACTCATTTGAAAGGATAGCTATCTATGAATCAACAACCCCATATACTGATTGTCGATGACAGCGCAACCACCCGGACCGTTATTTCCAGGCAACTGGAAGCTTACGGCGCGAAAATTATCCAGGCGGAAGACGGGGAAAAGGGATGGGAAGTGGCGCAGAGCGCCGACTTTGATCTGATCATTTCCGACGTCGAGATGCCCCGACTGGACGGATTCGGATTGTGCCAGCGGCTCAAAGGCAACGAACGCACGCGGGGAATCCCCGTGATTATTCTCAGTTCTCTCGACGGGGATAAGGATATTGAAAAGGGTTTCATGGTTGGAGCAGCCGCTTACGTTTCCAAAGCGGAAGCGCATCTGAATTTAATCGGGATTATAGAAAAAGTGCTCCAGCGATTTCGTTTTTTCCGCAGTCGCTGCATTCTGGTGGTGGACGATTCCGCGCTGATACGCAAAATGGTTTCGAGTGCTCTTAATGAAGCCGGGTTTCAGATCATGATTGCGGAAAACGGGAAACAGGCCCTGGCCAGAATTAAAGAACGGCAACCGGACCTGATCATCAGCGACATCAATATGCCCGAAATGGACGGAATTGTGTTCTGCAAAAAAGTGAATGCCGATCCCAATCTGGCTGTTATTCCTTTCGTCGTCATGAGCACAAACAGCGAGCGGGGCATCATGCGCCACCTGTTTGATTTGGGGGCGTCCAGTTATCTGGTGAAACCCTTTAACATGGAACAACTCCTGATCACCGTCGAGAGACTCCTCTCGGATCATTTTCTGCTTTTGCTCAAACAAAAGCAGATTTACTGTGAAGAAAATAAAATGATGATGACCGGAATCACCAGTTTCGCAGAGGCACTGGAAGCCCGGAATCCCTGCACCAGTGGTCATTCTGAAGCGGTGGCCAAAATCATGTCCCAAATAGGACAGCGCATGAACATTGATGTGGATGCCATCGATTCGATGCTCATGGCCGGACGAATTCATAATATCGGCATGGTCGTCATTTCTGATGACATCCTGTTGAAACCCGGTAAGTTGACCGAAGAAGAAATGTCCATCGTGAAGAAGCATCCCGTAAGCGGCGTTTCCATTGTGGAATCCATTCCCAGCATACAGCCATTACTGCCCGTTATTCTTCAACACCATGAACGCTTCGATGGCAAGGGCTATCCCAACGGCCTCAGGGGGCAGGAAATCATGCTCTGGGCCAGAATAGCGGCGGTGGCCGATACGTATAACGCCCTGACGAGCAATCGACCCTATCGCCCGCGCATGAGCCATGAAGAAGCGATGCGAGTCATCGAATCCGTCCGGGGCACGCAGCTCTGCCCGGATTGCGTTGACGCGTTCAAAAAAATCCCTCTGTTTGAGCTGGACACATTCTTTCTCTAAGGGGACAAGGGTCCGCGAAAACGAATGTCGTCTTTTGATCTGAAGCACATCGGATGATAGATTATTTTTTTTCGTCCGGCTGCGTGTTTTTATTTTCGCCGACTTTGCGGAAGAAAGGACGAATCGCCAAGGGAATCAACAAGGCGACAACCGCTATCCCAATCCCGATCATCAGTCCACGGATATTTCCCCGGAGAATCAGTTCACTCAGAGAGCTACCGAAAGCCACAAAGGCAATGCAGGCCGGAAGCATGAATAAAAAAGTGCTCCAGAGATAATGGAAGAAAGGAATGGGTGTCAGGCCAAAAAGATAGTTGAGCAGATTGAAGGGAAAGACGGGGATCAGCCGCGTAAAGGCGACCGCCTTCCAGCCGTGTCTGCTGACTTTGTTCTGAAGCCAGTTCCAGCGCTCTTCCGGTATTTTAGCTTTCACGGCATCCTGAAAAAGATAGCGGGATAAAAAGAAAGGCAGGCACGCGCCGACGGTTGCCCCGGAAATGGCAAAGATGACGCCCCAGACCGGACCCCAAAAAAATCCCGCCGCCAGCGCCATGGGAATGCTTGGCAGAAACAGTGACGGGGCAATCGCATAGATGCACAAAAAAATCAGGGGCGCGGCGACAGGATGTCGTCCGAGCAGGGCTGTCAACGCGTCCGCTGAAAAGAAATTTTGTTGGGTCAGATAAACACCGGCTGAAACCAACAGGACGATGAGCAGTCCCACCCAGAATTTCATGGTTGTCAATCGGGCCTGCATCGCCAGAAAAAAACGGTTTGTCCATTGCGCCGGCGTAGAAGTGGCTTTTCGACGAGATTCTCTTTTGCCTAGACATTCCAATAGGTGGATTGTCTGGACATCCCGCTTCAGAAACCGCTGCTGACAACCGAAGCAGTACGTCACCAGTGTTTTTTCTTTTCGTGTCTCCACAATCTGATCCAGAAACCGGTCGGCCAGTGCGGGTGATGAAGAACAAAGACCGCCCCCGGCACCGCAGCATTGAGCGCGTACCGGTTTGACGATCGCATTTTGCCCGTCAGGGTTCGCGGATTTTTCTTCCGGTGAAGACGATTGCAAACGATTAAATACGCTTTGCGCCTGGGTCATAATGCCGCTCCAGTGCGATGATGGACAGGGGTGATGAAGCGCGGCTGATCCAGACCATTTTTTCTCAAAAAGGTTTGCCGGCAGCAGATCCAGAATGAAAACGACTTCCATGTCAACCAGATACCGCGACAGGATCTTGTAACAGTTCAAGCAACCGGTGATAACCTGTTTGACGCCGCGCGCCTGGAGGCGCTTGTTGATTTCGCTCAAGGCTGCCGCTGCCCCTTGCGTATCGCCGAGTTCATAAACCGGGTCATAGCAGCAATCGAGGACCAGCCCGACTTTTCTGTTCATCCGGCTATTCAGGATATTCCTAAGTTCACGGACAAGATCGGGTCTATTGGCAGCAAGAGAGCAACCCGGCCAGAAGACCGTTTCCGCGTTTCCATAAAAAGAAAAAGGAAAACCGTGCCCGGCTTTGGCGAAGCCTCTCGCGCCGCTTAAGGCTTTGCCGACCGGAGGAGTCATCTGCCCGTTGCGCACCAGTTGCTCCTTGGTTTCAAAAAAAGCAACCGACGGCAACAGCTTATCGGGACACACCGCATCACACCGGCGGCAGGACGTACAATAAAAAGACACCTCCGGTTTTTGGGAAAGAATTTCGTCGGGTGTGCCGTACTCCTGCAAAAAAGGACAAACTTTTTTACAGACGCCACAGCCGTTGCATTTTTCGGTAAAATCGTTCACGTGATGTTCAACCTTTTCAGCACATGGGGTGCCCCGTTTAAATATTTCATCGTTTGTGATTCCGTATTGTCATGGAGATTTCTTTGATAAAATATTTTTAAGTCATCCAGGTTATCAATATCGGACCATGGTTCCAACTGGTCGTACATCAATCCTGCCTTGGCAATTTGCTGCAGTGTTGCCGGCAAAACGCTCGCGGTGCTCCAGGGAATATCCGCAAATAAAGACGAATCAAGGCTCGAACGTTGGCCACCAATAAGATAATAACCGCCATCGGCACTCGGCCCCAGAACGACATCAGCGGAGGACAGCTTCTGAAAGGCATCATGAATCAAACGTGCCGGAAGATCAGGGCTGTCGCTGCCGATTAACACGCAGCGTTCATATCCAAGATTAAAAACATCCGCAAAGGCATTATTCATCCGCTCGCCGATATGACTGCCGTGCTGGCGCAAACACGGGATACCCGAAAAGTCAGGGAACGACAACCCGTCGTCGCCGGCGTAAACGATCATTTTTTCAGCCCGCACAGAGCGAACCATTGTTGCAATATCCGCAAGGAAACGGCGATAGAGTTCGCAGGTTACGTCTTCCCCTAAAACATCGGCCAGACGGGTTTTGACCTTGCCGCGTTCCGGATATTTAAGAAAAAGGATCAGGGCGTCTTTTGTCAAAATGCGGAAACCTCAATGTAGTCGATATAACCAGTCGCTTTCTCGCCGGTGTTGTCCGCATCGCTCATCACCGCGAGGCTGGCTTCCGCGGGCGGTTCTTTGCCGAACGCTCTGCGGTAATCGTCCAGCGCGTTAACCCGTTCCTCAATCCACGTGCCGGCGCGTTCAGGACCTTTTTGCAAAAGAATCATTTGGGTCTTTGCCGTGTAGGGATTCGGCAGAATCCGCTCGGGATATTTTTTATTGGCCCAGATGTAATTGATGGTACTTTGCGGCGGATACTCGCCGTAAATCAGTTTCAGAGCGTTGTACTGCGCCCGCTCCAAAACACCGGCTTTTTGAGGATCGTATTTAAAAACCGCATAGACGCGCAGGGCATAATCGTCGCCGGATTTTTTCTTCTCATCACCGGTTTTAAACGTATTGGATATTTTCCACCTCCATTTGATGACCGGTGTCTTGTAGATATTAAAAACGCTTTTGCAGATCATGCCGGACGCGGAATGGTCAGCTTCCGCAATCAGAATATTGTTTTCTCCATCCTTACCGATTTTGTAAAGGGAGTGACGCGGTATTTTGGGAAAGGTCAGCGGCTTCCAGTTATCCAGAGCATTAAATTCCTCGCGGAATCCTTGCTCGCTGATCTGCGCGCTCAAGATGCCGGCGAGCAAAAAAATGCAAAGGGTTGCAATGATCAGTATTCGTTTCATCATAATTTCACCTTATAATAATATTGCACAAGTCTTTCTGCCGGCACACCGAAAAGATAAAGCGCCTGCACAGCCCAGTTTCTGAAAATGGTATAAAGCACACCTTCACTTTCCCATTTTCTCGGTGACGTCTTTACTGCCTGGGACAGAATGACAATCCGACCGCCCTGCTGCTTGATCCGCTTCATCAACGCCACGTCTTCCATCAACGGAATTTCCGGATAACCGCCCAGGGCATCAAAACAGTTTCGCCTCAAAAAGATGGCCTGATCACCAAAAGGCACGCGCGTCAGCCGGTGCTTGAAGGAGGCCGCTTTGCTGATGGCCCGAAAAATGAAGCGGCGGTTTTGTATCGCCAGATCAAATGCCCCTCCGATAAAACACTTATCGGATAGCGCTTCGACAATGCTTGCCAGTGCTTTCGGCGGCAAGACCGTATCCGCATGCAGAAAAAGAAGAACATCGCCACTGGCGCGAGTGGCGCCCGCGTTCATCTGCACCGCCCTTCCCCTTGGCGAGATGATGGTTATCACTTCTGCATCGCTGATGTGTTGAATGGTGCTGCCCGCCGCATCTCCGTCCACGACAATTATTTCAAAGGGCACGTCATCGGCCGCTGTTTTTATCGAAGAAATTGCAGCATGGATGGCCTCGCTTTCATTCAGAGCAGGAATAATCACCGAGATTTTCATTTATTTGAACCACAACTTTTTCAAGCACTTTCGCTGCTTTTGCGCCATAAAGTATTCTATGCCATTATGTCTAATGGTATTGACCTTCACGCACCAATTCAGGACATTACGATTATATAATTCACCGCCACATATCCAATAAATAATTGTTATATTGATCAATGAATTATTACTATTATTCATTAGCTATGCCTTGTCCGCAATGATACTAGGGTGCGCGTCATAGTCAAAAAATTATTTTACTGTTTAAGGAGGAGAGAGAAAATGTTTCAAAAAAGATTCCGTTTACTTTTATTGGTGCAATTTATCGCGCTGAGTGTTCTGTTTGCGGTTGTGAATGTGAATGCACAGTCGTTAGACGCGTTTAAAGGTGAAAAAGGGGAAATCATGATTTCCGGCGGCACTGCACACATTCCTGTCATGAAAGAAGCAGCGAAAAACATCATGACCGTTAACCCGAATATTCATATCAGCATTGCCGGCGGCGGTTCCGGGGTCGGCATCAAGCAGGTCGGAGAGGGCTTGGTTAACATCGGCAACACCGGCCGGACACCGACGGATGAGGAAGTCGCCAAATACGGCCTTAAAATGTTTAAGTGGGCGATTGACGGCGTAGGCGTGGTTGTGCATAAAACCAATCCGGTGAAGAGTCTGAAAAAAGATGATCTGGTCAAAATTTATTCCGGTGAAATTGCCAACTGGAAACAACTAGGGGGCCCCGATCGCCCGATCAATGTTTATACACGAGACGAGGCAAGCGGCACCCGTGAAGTATTCTGGGAAAAAGGCCTGGCCAAAGGGACGATCACCTTGAAAGCCAATGTTGTTGTTTCCAACGGCGCTATGAAATCGGCAGTGGCCAACGATACGAACGGCATTGGTTATGTTTCGGTGGGGCATATGGATGAAAGCATTTCGCCGGTTGCCCTCGACGGTGTTGTGCCCACAATTGAAACCGTAAAGAAAGGTTCGTATAAAATATCCCGCGGCCTTTACAGTAACACTAAAGGTGATCCGACAGGATTGACGAAGAAATTTATAAATTACCTGTTCAGCCCGGAAGGTCAGAAAATTGTCGCGGAAAACGGATTTATTGCGGTGAAATGATTAGGAGATTCGAATATTTAATCGAAAAAAGCTTTTTTGCGGCTGCGCTCTGGAGCATGGCGCTTACCGTCCTGATTTTTGCGTTTATGCTAATCCTCGGCCTTCCCCTTTTTCGGGAAGGCCGTTTCTTTTCGCTTCTTTTTTCATCCTGGATACCGGGAGAAGGACAATTTGGTATTTATCCCATGATCATGGGAACTGCTGCCATTTCTCTTTTGAGCCTGGTCTTTGGAGCGCCGCTGGCCCTTGGCGTATCCATTTTTATCTCGGTGACCCAACCGGGCCGACCGGGCCGATGGCTGAAAAAAGTCGTGGTTCTGATGACGGGTGTTCCAACCGTCGTTTACGCGTTTGTCGGTATTTTTCTGCTGGTACCGCTGGTGCAATCCTTTTTTGCGAAGGGGTCGGGGATGAACATTCTGACGGCTTCCGTTGTACTGGCGCTTCTGATCGCCCCGACGATGATCCTGATTTTTTCCAGCAGTTTTGAAAACGTGCCGATTTCCTATTGCAATGCCGCCGATGCGCTGGGATCGAGCGCCGTTCAAAGGTTTGCTTACGTGATCCTTCCCTGTTCCTGGCGCGGCATCGTTACGGGACTCATTCTTGGCACCGCCCGGGCTGTCGGCGATACTCTGGTGGCGCTGATGCTGGCCGGAAACGCCGTCGCCGTTCCCGGCTCCATATTTGACCCGACACGGACACTCACAGCCCACATCGCGCTGGTGACGGCAGCTGATTTTGACTCCATCGAGTTCCGGACTATTTTTGCCAGTGGGATTCTGCTTTATGTGATAACGTTGATGATGGTACTGGCGGTGCGTTATCTTTCTTCCCTGAAAAAGGAGATCCGCCCTTGAACCGTTTTTTTGAAATATCTGTCACGCTTTTTTCCTGGATTTGCGCGTTGATCCTGGTAACGGCATTAGGAACAGTTTTGGGTTTTCTGCTGTTCAAGGGCATGGGAGGCATGAACCTTCAAACCATTTTCGGCGATACCAAACCATGGGACGCCCTGACTTTGCAGAAGGCAGTCTTCAACGGCCTCTTTCCGGCCATCGTGGGAACGGTGTTGCTGGTCATCATCTCCGTCGTGATGGCGTTACCGGTTGGTCTTGCCGCGGGCATTTATCTGGCGGAGTATGGAACCGGCCGGACCAAAAATATTTTCAGCCTTTTCTGTGACATTCTGGCCGGTGTACCTTCCATCCTGGTGGGGCTCTTCGGCTTTTCTTTGTCGATTTTCCTGCATAAATACGTTTCTGCAAACATCTACCCCTGTTTGTTTATTTCCGCTGCATCGCTTTCATTTCTGGTATTGCCCTATCTCATCCGGACAACACAAATCGCCCTGGAACAGATTCCTTTGGAGGATCGCCTGACGGCGCTTGCCCTGGGCGCCGGACATCTGCAGAATATTTTTTATGTGCTGATTCCGAGATCACTATCGGGAATCGTCAGCGGGATTATTCTTTCCATCGGTCGCTGCGCGGAGGACACAGCCGTCATCATGCTCACCGGCGTTGTGGCCATGGCTGGCCTGCCGCAATCGCTTCTGGCCAAATACGAGGCCCTGCCTTTTTTCATTTATTACATTTCATCGCAATACACCGATATGCAGGAATTACAGATGGGATACGCGGCGGCAATCATTCTGGTTGGGGTCTGTGCTGTATTGTTCATCGCCGCTTTTTTTATTAAAAACCGCCTGACGGACAGCGTACTCTTCAGGATATAGGATTTTACAATGATTCAGGAAGACAAAATAAAAATTGAAATTGAAAATCTGTCGTTTTCCTACGGTGAGCACCGGATATTCGACAACGTTTCCGCCAAAATGGCGGAAAATAAAATAACAGCCGTTATCGGCCCGTCAGGCCAGGGGAAATCGACCTTTCTCATGATCATGAACCGTCTCTGGGAGCATATTCCTCAGGCGCGCAAGGACGGATATGTGCGTATTCTGTTGAAAAACAAGATGACGGACATTTATGCCCGAGACGTTTCGCTGCCTGACTTACGACGCGCGGTAGGCATGGTTTTTCAAAAACCCAATCCGCTGCCGATGAGCATTTACAAGAATGTGGCCTTCCCGCTGAAACTGGCCGGCATCAGGAACCAATCCCAGATTGAAGAAAGAATCGAAGCGGCTCTCAGGGAAGCGTTTTTATGGAATGAGGTAAAAGATCGTCTTGCACATGACGCCCGCAGTCTTTCCGGAGGCCAGCAACAGAGGCTTTGCATCGCCCGGGCGTTGATTGTCGGCCCGGAGGTGATGCTGCTGGATGAGCCGACCTCTTCGCTCGACTCCCGAGCAGCGGCCATCATTGAAGAATTGATTATACTCCTGAAAAAACGATGCACGGTATTGCTTGTTTCTCACCACATGGAACAGGTAACCCGTCTGGCTGATATCGTCATGGCCTTAGAAGATGGTAAAATAAAACCGGTTTAATGCAGGAAAGTGAAACCTCTCTCCTTTATTTATCCTCTGTCCTTGTATCCCGCTAAAATGAGCATCAGCTTAAATGCATTTCAAGAATACATTTAATAAAGAATAGTTATATTTCTTCCATGATCATTCCTTTAATTCATTGGCGACATCGCCTTTGAATATGATACTCAATTTTTCGCCTGAATGACCGCAAATACGAAAAAAAATATAAACATACGCTGTGTTGGAAAACAGGCAAATATTATGAATGCAACCAGAGGAGGATTATCATGGCGGATTATACATCCATGTGGACGGAACTGGGACTGGATCTGAAAGGTCATGACGCTTTGCTGTCCGTTCTTGGCGGAGCCTATACGGACATTTTCCTTTCACAGAAAAACCGACCGGAAAGAATGAAGTATTTTGATTTTGTGATGAGCGAAGTTCACGGACTACGCATCAAGGAACTGATGGACGCGAAGGCTCAGGGCAGGAAAGTCATCGGTTCGTACTGCGTTTTTGTGCCGGAAGAATTGATCCTTGCTGTCGATGGCGTTTCCGTCGGATTGTGCGCCGGCGCGGAATTCAATTTTGAGGGCGCTGAAACACTGCTTCCCCGCAACACCTGCTCGCTGATCAAATCGGCATTCGGTTTCAAACTGGGAAAAGTCTGTCCCTACCTGGAAGCCAGTGACGTGGTGGTGGGAGAAAATACCTGCGACGGTAAAAAGAAATCATACGAAATGCTGGCGCCGCTGGTCAAAGACCTCTACATCATGGACATGCCCCAAATGAAATCCGACACGGGCAAAAAGCTGCTGAAGGAGGAATATCGCAAGTTCATTGCCAAACTCGAAAAGGTCAGCGGGAAAAAAGTAACGGTTGAATCGCTGCAAAAAGGGATTGATATCGTCAATGCCAAACGAAAGGCCGTCAGAAGGTTGACCGAACTGCGCGCCTCCGATCCGGCGCCGATTTCGGGTCTGGACGCCTTGTTGATCAATCAGGTTTTTTTCTATGATGATCCGGTCCGCTTCACGGATTCCGTCAACAAACTTTGCGATGAATTGGAAGAACGGATTGAGAAAGGCAACAGCGTGTTCCCGAAAGGCACGACGCGCATTATTGTTTCCGGATGCCCCATGGCCGTGCCCAACTGGAAGCTGCCCATGCTGATTGAATCGAGCAACGCGGTCATCGTCGGGGAAGAATCGTGCGTGGGCGAACGCGGCGCGCGCTGGATGACGGAAATCAAGGGCAAGACGGTGGAGGACCTGATGGACGCAATCGTTGACAGATATTTCAATATCGACTGCGCGATTTTTACGCCCAATCCGTCGCGAACGGAATATGTAAAAGAAATGGCGAAAAAGCTCAAAGCGCAGGGTGTTATTCATTACAGCCTGCAGTTCTGCCAGCCGTACATCATGGAAAGCGGACCGGCGGGTAAAAATCTGGAAAGTTCCGGCGTGCCGACACTGCTTTTGGAGACCGATTACTCGCAACAGGATGCAGGACAGCTCAAGACCAGAATTGAAGCGTTTGTCGAACGTTTGAAGAATAAATGAGATTTGCTGAATCTGATTAATATCGAGTAGAAATGAGCTTGCCGTTTAGAAAAACGGCAAGCTCATTTCAAACTGACAATTTTAAATAATCCTCTTGTACAGAAAGCAATAGTCTTCACTTTTACGTGTGGTCCGGCGAATAATTTTTGATGAAATTAATGAAAGTTTTATGAAAAGGCCGAAAGTCGAACTGACGTTTGTAGATTAAATAAAAATTTCTTTCCATGGAATAGCCCTGTATCGGAATTTCACGAAGCAACCCCTGAGATAACTCGCGCGCTACGGCATGACTGGAAATAACCGACACTCCCCATCCGGCAATAACCGCTTCTTTAATTGCCTCCGAGCTTCCCAACTCACCACAGACATTAAATTGATCAAGGCTGATGGATTTGGATTTTTTCAGACAGGACTCAAACAATTCCCTCGTTGCCGAACCTTTTTCCCTAAGCACAAAAGGTTCTTTTAACAATTCCGGCATGGTTACTGATTTCTTTTTGCACCAGGCATGATCCTTGGAAACGACCAAAACCAGGCGATCTTTCCACAGGGTTTCCGCTGAAAGTTTATTATTGGTCGGTTTCTTACCGATAAAGCCCATTTCCACTTCATTGTCCAAAACCATATTCATCGCTTCTTCACTATCCGCTGTTTTGATATAGATATGAATGTCGGCGTTTGTTTTGTTAAAATCGCTCAGGGCGCGCGGGAGAATATAGGTGGCGGGAATCGTGCTGGCGCTCAAATAAACATTACCGCCGGTTTCTTTACTCAGGGCAAGAACTTTTTCTTTTGCTTCATCTCGAAGTCTAACAACGCGGCGCGCGTAGTCGTATAAAATCTTTCCTTCCGGCGTCAGCGAAATCCCCGCGCTGCTACGATTTACCAACCTGGAACCGACACACTCTTCCGCGTTCTTGATATTCTTGGTCAACGCAGGCTGCGTCAAAAGCATTCTCTTGGCGGCGCGGCTGAAACTGCCCTCTTCCACCAGAGCAATAATGGCTTCCATTTGCTGAATGGTAATGTTCTTGAAACGATCAATAGACATATGGAGCTTATAGCACAATATAAGGATTCATTGAAAGAAAATTATAACCATTACAAATACATCATATTCCAAAAGCTCATAATCACAAACAGTCTCCATCGCTTTTGGCTATTTCAAACAATTTACAATTTCCGTGTGCGCAGGCTTTTTTTGCGTCGGAGCAGGCCAAAGAAATTTTGCCCACTGCAAAATAAGCGTTCCCCCGCATGCTGTATAGATTGCTATCTCGTGGTTTCAGGCGGATTGCTATATCATAATCATTAATGGCCAATTCATGATGATCCAACATGGCATACAAAGTACCCCGTTGCCCGTATGCATCCGCATAATCCGGTTTTTGTCTGACGGCTTCGCTTAAATAGTCAATCGCTTTAAGAATGTCATGTCGATCCGGGCTTTTCAGCAGAACCGTTGCCTTGCCATACCACTCTTGCGCCGAGCCTGTTAATTTAGCCGGCTGTGCAGGTAACCCGGTCTGGACAATGGGAGGATCACCTTGAGCAGCTTCTTTTGCTGATACGAAATCCATTTTGTTAAAGATTGGTTTTTGTGCGACGGTAAACAAAATAGCTGTGATGACGATCATGACGGGTATCGCTATGATATAAACACGATAATCTTCCCATATATCTTTTAATTTTAAAGGTCGATCAGCAGAACCGTCGATTTTTTGTTTTGTAACGAATTTTAATTCGTCTTTGCCGCGCAAAAGCTCTTCTTTCGGTTGTTGTGTATCATGAACCGAGCTTTCCTTCTTTTGAAAATAACTGATGACATCAACCATTTCCGGCACGAAATCATCAGTATATTTAAAGCACCTTGCAAAAAGACACAAACCCGGAACGACTGCGACGATACAAGCAGTATCTATGCGTGTAAAGTCACCCCGGTATTGTAGATACAAGGCAACGAGATATGTTAAAGGCAGTCCGCAGAAAAGAATTCTGCCCAAAAACCCTCTACCTGAATATAAATAACGAGTGATATGGAGAAATTTGAAAATCGTGCCGATGATGAAACATATAGCACAAGCGGTGAGCGTTAGATTCATTGCAAGACTTATAAGATTTCTATTCAATACATCGCTTGTCATCCTGTAACTTTCTTCAAATATTGTGGAATATGCCTGACCGACCGGTGTGGATGTAAATATGAACCATAAGTATTTTGCCAAATATAAAAGAAGCATGAAGAAAACAAATGTAAAAGCAATTAATACCATAACCTCCGTGATGACGTTTAGAAGCTTTCGACAATACTTATAAATTTTTGATTCTTTAAATTTCATGGCTGCATTATGCGGATCAATCATAATCACACCCCGATGCGGAATGGTGAATTGTTCTCGTCAGGATGTTGTGAAGCTTTTTATCCCTATATCCATTTGAAATTCAAGAAAAAAGATAATACCTGGCAAATATGCCGGTTTTGATTTGATCATTTTCGGGCATTCGCTTTTGAAATAGGTCTCAACAGTTTAAATCGTGCAGCAGAGTTTAATCCTTCTTCCCTAAAACTTGTTAGACAGTTTCCAATGAAATCTTCGAGATGATTGACTTCACCGACTGCTAAAGTACATTTTTTTGTGATCGTAAAAAATTAAGGATTACGGATCATTGTCTGCCACTTCAGATTATGAGAACCGCTGAAATTCAAAGCGGTGATGAAGATGAGTTCGATGTTTCAAATTAATTTCTCAAAATCACAATCGGCCTTGCGGATGAGTTGCTCCATGTCTTTTTCCAGCTTTTCGTAGCGGTCGATAATGGCCAGCGCTTTGGGGGTCAGTTGAGTCAGTCTGCGGTTCTCACTGATATTGACCAGTTTCATTTTGCCGCGCTCTTCGGAGACCTTGATTCTTCCCCAAACGCCGCGATAGGTCATTCCCATTTTTTTTGCCGCGGCATTGAGGCTATGTGTCTCATCGACCAAGTGAAGAATATCTTCCCGTCCCTTCCCGAAAACCAGCGCACCGTTTTTTTCAATCCATATTTTATATTTTATGGTCATGAGATCCTCCCGGGGATATGCTCTCGAGTAAAGGAGCATATCCCTTCGTTTGATAGTGACGGTTGATTTTTACTGCATCATGATCAGGCGGCTTCCACTTTCACCGCACAAACCTTGAATTCAGGAATTTTGGCAATGGGATCCAGCGCGGGATTAGTCAATATGTTGACGGGCGCTTCACTGAAATGAAAATTCATAAAAACAGTTTTTTCAGGAACCCGCTCGGTAACTATAGCTTTAACTTGGAGCTTGCCTCGCCGTGAAGAAACCTTCACCAACTGCCCATCTTCAATGCCCAGCTTTTTGGCGTCCGCCGGATTGACTTCCACAAGGCTTTCCGGACATCGTTCCGTAATGCCAACAGATAAGCGACTCATCGTGCCGGTGTGGTACTGGTAAAGGAGTCTTCCCGTGGTCATGACAAAAGGATATTCCTTGTCGGGCACTTCCGCGGGCGGCTTGAACTCAATGGGGCTGAACAAGCCCAATCCTCTGGTAAATTTTTCCGTATGAAGTATTTTCGTGCCCGGATGGTTTGTGTTGGGGCAGGGCCATTGCAACCCGACTTTCTCAATCCGGTCGTAAGTGATTCCCGCATAGCTGGGCGTCAGCGCATTGACCTCTTTCATGATATCTTCCGGGCTGGAATAATTCATCTCATAGCCCATCTTCGTAGCCAGTTCGGAGATAATTTCCCAGTCAGCCTTGACTTCACCGGGAGCTTTCACCGCCTTGCGGATGCGCTGCACACGTCTTTCCGTATTGGTAAAGGTTCCATCCTTCTCGGCGAAAGATGCCGCCGGTAGGACAACATGCGCGAGCCTCGCTGTTTCGGACAGGAAAATATCCTGCACAACCAACAGATCCAGTTTCTGCAGAGACGCTTTGGCGTGTGTCAGATCGGGATCGGACAGCATCGGATTTTCACCCATAATGTAAAGCGCTTTAATTTTCCCGTCATGCGCCGCGTTGAGTGTTTCCACGAGGGTGAGTCCCGGCTTGGAAGGAAGCGTAACGCCCCAGGCTTTTTCAAACTTGGCGCGGGTTTCGTCATTGCCCACGGGCTGATAACCGGAAAAAACAATTGGCAAAGCGCCCATGTCGCAGGACCCCTGAACATTATTTTGTCCGCGCAGGGGATTGACACCGCCGCCCTCGACACCAACATTGCCGCACAGCATGGACAGATTGGCGCAGGATTTTACATTATCCACGCCCGTGGTATGCTGCGTGATACCCATGCTGAAGAAGATGGAAGCGGCGCCGTTGCCCGCGTAGATTCTTGCGGCTTTTTTAATGTCTTCCGCCGGAACTCCGGTGATTTTTTCCGCGTATTCCGGCGTGTATTTTTGGACAACCTTTTTAACTTCTTCAAATCCCTCTGTCCGGTTTTCAATATACTTCTTGTCCAGAAGATTTTCCGAAATGATGACATTCATCATTCCGTTTAAGAGAGCTACGTCAGTTCCCGGCCTATGGCGTAACCAAAGTACGGCGTACTTGACCAGATCAATTTCTCTGGGGTCGGCGACGATTAATTGGGCGCCGTTTTGACGAACGGCCCGTTTTATTTTCATGCCGATGACCGGATGCTGTTCGGTGGTGTTGCTGCCGATCACAAAAATGGTTTTCATGAATTCCGTTTCGTCAATCGAGTTGGTCATGGCGCCGCTGCCAAAAGTTGTGGCCAGGCCGGCGACCGTGGAGGCGTGACAGAGCCGTGCGCAGTGATCCACGTTGTTCGTGCCGATAACGGTGCGGATAAATTTCTGGAAAATATAGTTTTCCTCATTGGTGACCCGGGCGGACGAGAAACCCGCGATACTGTCCGGACCGTGCTTTTTCTTGGTTGCTGATAATTTATCGGCGATGAAAGTATAAGCTTCTTCCCAGGTTGTTTCTTTTAATTCTCCGTCCTTACGAATCAGGGGTTTGGTCAGACGGCTGGAATGAGCAACGAAGTCCATGCCGAATCGTCCTTTGACACAAAGACTTCCCTGATTAGGCGTGCCGTATTCACGGTTCCCCATAACCTTGACGATTTTATTATCCTTGACAAACAGATCCATCTGACAGCCGACACCGCAATAGGTGCAGGTGGTGCGGACTTTGTCCAGTTCCCAGGGTCGCCCGGCATATCTGGCCTGCTTTAAAGTAATCGCTCCGGTGGGGCAGACCTGTGCGCATTCCCCGCAGAAAACACAGGCGGAATTGATATAGTCTTCATCAAAGGCCGGTCCGACTTTTGCCTTTGAACTACGATTGGCAAAGTCCAGTACCTCGTTAACCTGTATTTCGTTGCAGGCGCGGACGCATCGTCCGCAAAGAATACATTTATTGAGGTCTCTTTGAATCATCGTATTGCTGTTATCCGGCGCGTAAGCCGGGGCTTTTATGTCAAAGCGCGGTTTTTCAATTTTGAGCCAGTAAACGAGATCCTGCAATTCGCACTGGCCGTTTTGTTCGCAGGTCAGACAGTTATGATCGCCGGACGACCACATCAGTTCAATAATCATTTTTTGGGCGGCGCGCACAGCGGGTGTATTGGTGCGAATCACCATATTCGGAGATACCGGCATGCAGCAGGATGCCACCAGTGACCGGGCGCCTTCCTGCTCCACAACGCAAACCCGGCAGGCCCCGACGTTCGTTGTTTTTGCGTAATGACAAAGGGTGGGAATAAAAATACCGTTGTCACGGGCGCATTCCAGAATGGTCTGACCTTTATCAGCCAATACTTCTCTTCCATCAATTGTGATTTTTACTTTATCTTCCATGTTCTTCTCCAATCTGCGTTATTTAATATTCATAATGCTAATTTTATTTTTTACTTCAAATATGCCGGTTTGCCATTGACATTGAACCCGACTTTTTTCAGCTCATGAATAATCTTTTTTACAGTCGTTTTTTGATCATCAAACGTGACGATTAATAGTTCCTGTCCCTTCTGTCCCCGGCTCTCATGATTTTTTACGCCATCAATATTTTTCATGGCTTCATTAATGCGCCTGGCAGCGCCACAAGGCCTGCATCCGGGAACTTCTAATTGCACAACTTTTTCCGCAGCCAATGCGAAACCGCTTAAGGATATGACAAAAATTAAACTTAAAATTATGCTCATTATTTTTTTCATCTTTCACCTCATAATATTCTTAGTGGTTATAAAATTCTTGTTTCCTTAAAACATCTGTATCATCATTGCGCATAAACTTTTCCACAGGTAATTCTCGCTGATGCGGAGTGACTAACCAAGCCATCAGCAGTTGCCTTGTATGTTATAGTGTGTGAGGTACCGAATGGTGGCAATAATGTGGCTGGTTTTTTCTTTAATTCACCAAGCATTGCTTTGCCGCTTGTTCGAAGGACACCGTTATCAACAAATTCCCAATAAATGATTGTACGATCATCATCCGGCACTACTGTGTGAGAACCGACAATACTTTTCGTCCTCGTACAGAAAACACCAACAGGAACGGAAGTCCCCTCATTATTAGGTGTTATCGAAACTCTGATCGCTGTAGCCGGTGTTTTCTCCTCCTGTAACGTTACGGTAACAATATAATCTTGAACTGAAGCGTTTGCTGCGGTTACCCTATAAACGACAGGATGAGTAAAATCATTCACTGTCACACCACTGGCCTGAACCACTGCTCCGACTTCGACTTTGATGCCGGTGGTGGAAAAGGTGGCAACCAATGTTGTTACGTCCGTCTCAAAAGGCAACACCAGAGAGATAGTTTTTGTTGTTTCATCGATTATACCTTCCTCTCCATTCAAAGAAAATGCCGTAATCGCTTTTTCCGATGACGGCGGCAACGAAACAATTACTGTATAATTTTGCTGAGTGTTATTTGCCGCTGTTACCGTATATATAACGGGACTGGAAAAGTCATTCATCGTCAAGCCGCTTATCTGTTGCATGCCGGCTATGTCGACGGCAACGCCGGTTGTTGTAAAGGTTGCCGGCAAACTAGACAAAGATGATCCCTCAGGCATAACTGCTGTTATCGTTTTTTCTTTTTCGACAATCGTTGCCTCAACCCCGTTCAAAGAAAATGACGTGATTGCTTTTGCGGAGGATAGTTTGGATGAAGAGTCACCATCACCGCCACAGGCGACAAAAAGGATCATCAAAACACTTACAAACAAAACGTATACATATTTATGCACTGTCATTGTCCTCCAAAGAAATCTTAAATAAATCTGATTCATCTAAAAACAGGCGACTCATTCATGCCACGGCTTCAACTAGGCCATTGATAAATGAACAAAAGTGGTGCACACTTTTTGATGTGCACCGCTTTTGTGTGTTCATTATTTAGACAACTGTAATTTTATTTTTAATTCACCCTACTTCTGATTATTGGCAATCATCAGTTTGCCTTCATGTTCCATCTCTTTGACCCACTTCGGATGAAGCATTCTTAATACCGGCAGTTCCATCTTCCCGCTGATCATCGCCGAAACACTGCCGGGGTTACCGATGGTGCCCAGATAAAGGTGCACAAAGAAGAAGGCAAAGATGACCACAAAGCCCAGTACATGCAGAACATAGACCCAGTCCATCAGGGTCGCCGGCAATATCGTCGGATACCACATGAAAAAGCCGGTGCAGATCATCAGTAATCCGCATAACGCCACGGTCAGGAAAAACGCTTTCTGTCCGGGGTTGTATTTGCCGGTCTCCGGAACATGATCCAGATGCCACAGATAACCGCCCGCAGCTTTAATCCATTCCCAGTCTTCCGGGAATACAAACAGGCCCGCTTCTTTCCACCACATCTTAATAGCCAAGAGTAACCCTACAGCAAAAAAGATCGCCATAATGTCATGGACGGTGGCCAGTCCGCTCAATCCGCCGAAGATGATACCTAAGAAGTTGAGTTCTTTGTACATCATCGCCAGTCCGGTGTAGCATAAAAGCAGACAGGAGATGGCCAGCAGCCAGTGCACAAATCTTTCATATCCTGATGTAACAACTATCATTTTATTTTTCATTTTATGCACCTCCCTGCTTCTTTGGTTCGTCATAATGTTCCGGATGGGGCTTGTGCGGACCATGGATGAAGTAATGGAGTATCGATCCACCGATCACACCGCCTGCGCCCAACAGGCTCAGGGGTTTCAGGATGTTCTTCCACAGTGAAATCGTCACGGGAACCTTGGGATCTTTGTGAATTCCATCATAAATTTCAGCCTTTTCAGGCAGAACATACATCATGTGCGTGCCGCCGACAAATTTATCGCCGTAAACGTTGGCGTCGCCACCCAGATACTGAACACGGGCCTCGACCATCTTCATAGCCTCTTCCTTGTCAACCCATTTGAGGGCGCCGGTGGGACAGGCCTTGACACAGGCCGGATTCATCTTGTTGGTGATTCTGGTTTCGCACATATCGCATTTGGAAACCTTTTCTGTCTTTTTGTCATATTTGGGCACTTCAAACGGACAGGCGTTCATGCATTCTTTGCAACCAATACATTTCTCCCGGTCCATGCCCACCGTGCCGAACTCTTTATTGTAATGAAGGGCGCCACTGGGGCAAACGGTCACGCAGGCCGCTGTCGTGCAGTGCATGCAGGCTTCCTTACGGAACAACCATTTCACATTGCCTTCTGGAGCCACATAATCCTGGAAATGAATAATCATATAAGTATTATGCTGCAACGTAGGCGGATTCTGATAGGTGCCGGTATGTTCCGTCTGACCGGCTTTCAATCCGTTCCACTGTTTGCAGGCCAACTGGCAACCGCGGCACGCCGTGCACTTTGAAGCATCGTATAATTTAATTTTCTCGGTCATCTTACTTCACCCCCTTCTTTACGACATTAACCATGAAGGCTTTGCTCTCCGGTATTGTTGTATTGGCATCTCCGATGGTGGGCACCAGATGGTTGGCAGCGTCACCCGTTGTGAATACTTCCGCCTTTTTATCGTTGGCATTATATGGCCTGTCTTCCGTGGTAATCCAGCCAAAATGCCAGGGCAAACCGACCTGATGGATAGTGTTGCCGTCAATTTCGAATGGTTTGAAACGCGGCGTGACCATCGCGACAGCTTCCACCTGACCGCGCGCGGAACTGACAATACAGGCATCGCCGTTTTTTATTCCTCTTTGCTTGGCCAGTTCCAGACTCATCTCCACGAAATTACCCGGCTGCATTTCTGCCAGCCATGAACACCAACGGGTCATTAAGCCTGTCTGCCAGTGTTCGCTGACGCGATACGTACTGCAAACAAACGGGAAGCGCGGATCGCAGGTTCCGACATTGGAATAAACGTCTAGATCGGACCCGACACCAGCCTTGTCGAAACGCCGGATTGCGGGATTGTTTTTTTGTTCTGACATTAAGTTCTTCTCCACGGGACACTCCAGAGGTTCGTAGTGCTCGGGGAAAGGACCATCAACCAGACCGGGACCGAAGAGAGAAGCCACGCCGTCCGGTTTCATGATGAACGGAGGCCGTCCCTTGCCGGGATTGCCAACTCCATCCGGAACATCTCCTTTCCATTTTTCTTCTTTGGCATCCCAGGTGATCACCGTGCGGCTGGCATCCCAGGTTTTGCCGCTCAAATCAACTGAAGCGCCGTTGTAAAGAATGCGTCGGTTGACCGGCCATGACCACGACCATTCGGGATATAGTCCCAGACCGGTCGGATCGGCTTGACTGCGCCGCATACCGAGAATACCTTTATCGGTGACGGAGCCACAGTAAACCCAGCAGCACGATGAGGTGGACCCGTCATCCTGCAACCAGGCAAAAGTCGGAACGAGATCGCCTTTCTTGAATTCCTTGAACTCACCTTTCTTGGTGGGGTTCTCCACTTTTTTATCCTCAAGAAAGAACCCGTTGATTTCGGCAGCAACCATTCTGGGATTGTAGTGAAATTCCTTGCCAACCAGCTTGCCGTAGGGCCAGGTCAGTTTGGTAATCGCTTCTTTGTGAGCGCCACCTTTTTTCCCATAAAGTTCCTGTAACCGGAATAGAATCTCGCTCATGATATCCCCATCCGGTTTGGCTTCACCTGGCGGATTAACTGATTTATAGCGCCACTGATGCCAGCGGCCACTATTGGTGATGCTCCCTTCTTTTTCAGCGGAAGCTGCGCAGGAAAGCATGAAGACCTCCGTTTTGATTTTGGTAGGATCCATGTCCGGACCGCGCCAGAATGAGCCTGTTTCGTTATCGTATAAATTAACATTGACCATCCAATCGAGATTACCTAAAGCCTTACGAACCTTATTAGAATGCGCTCCGCTGCATGCGGGGTTCATGCCCCAAGCGAAGAAGCCGGTAAACTTTTTCTTATACATCTGGTCGAAAATCATCAGCCAAGAACAATTCTGTCCGTCATCGAGCTTGGGCATAGTTTGATAAGCCTCTTCGAGCGTCATATTGTTCCCGTACATGGATCGCAGGAAACTGGCAACGTACTTGGGTTTGTTCTTCCACCAGTTGAGGCTGTCTTTCTCTTTTGTTTTGGGAGTATTCTTTTCATTGTAGGCGGCAAGAGTTGCCAGGGATGCTGTTGGCGTTCCCAGATAGCCCGTCCAAATATGGTATAAAAGGCCATGATCCGTTGAGCCTTGCACGTTACCCTCGCCCCTCATTGCGGCGACGCCGCCACCGGCAATACCGATATTACCCAGCAGGAGCTGGATGATCGCCATTGTGCGTATATTCTGCACGCCAACGGTGTGTTGTGTCCAGCCCATCGCGTAAAGCTCGACGCCTGCTTTGTTCGGTTTGCCGGTTGAGGCATACAGTTTGTAAACCTCAACCAGTTTGTCTTTGGGTGTTCCGGTAATCTTGGAAACGATATCCGGCGTATAACGTGCATAGTGTTTTTTAAGGAGCTGGAAAACACAGTTGGGATCTGTCAAGGTCTTATCTTTTTTAATGACACCCGCAGAATCCGTTTGATAAGACCAGGTGTCTTTCTCGTATTTACCATCTGTCAAACCGGAAAAGACGCCCTTGTTTTCTCCCGGAAGTTTAAATGCTGGATTGACCAGGAAAGAGGCGTTGGTGTAGTTTTTGACGTATTCCGCAAAATACAGCTTGTTGTCGAGAATGTATTTAATCATGCCGCCCAGGAATGCTATGTCCGTACCCGAACGAAGCGGTGCATAAAGATGTGCTCTAGCCGCAGATTGTGTGAAACGCGGATCGACACAGATAATTTTTGCGCCGCGTTTATCAACAGCTTCCTGAATCCATTTGAAAGAAATAGGATGGTTGGAAGCGGGGTTGGCGCCCATGATCAGAATGACATCACTGTTTTTCAAATCAACCCAGTGATTGGTCATGGCGCCGCGTCCGAATGATTCAGCCAGCGCTGGAACCGTAGAGCTGTGGCAAATACGGGCCTGATGTTCGATGTACGTAAGTCCCAGTGCACGGACAAATTTCTGGTAAGTAAAACACTCTTCGTTGTCCAACGCCGCGGAGCCTACGGAAGCAATGCCCTCCGTGCGGTTGACGAGTTCGCCTTTCGCGTTGGTCTTTTTAAAACTGGCGTCACGGCTTTTTTTGATATTTTCGGCAATCTTGTCGAGAGCCCATTCCCATTCCACCTCTTTCCATTCCTTGGCAAAAGGCGCACGGTAAAGCGGTTTGGTCAGACGGTTTTTATTGTCCAGCATCTGATAAATGGAGCCGCCTTTGCTGCACAGCGCTCCACGGTTGATGGGGCTATCAGGATCTCCCTCGGTGTTGATGACCTTGCCATCGCGTGCCGACACAATAATGCTGCATCCGACACCACAGTAGGGACAAATGGTGGTGGTTTCTTTGGCGTATTTGATTTTCAGCTCTTTGGCGTGCGCGGCTATAGGCTTGAGATTAATACCCAAACCACTGACTGCCGCCACGGCGCCGGAAATCTTTAAGAAACCTCTTCGGCTGACGTTCATAAATTTTCTCCTTTCTCTGAGATTTTTAAAATAAATTTATTAGTTGCTGCTCAAACAATCTTTGCTGAACGGAGATGTTTTGTTGCAGACTACAGAACGAGGTAAGCATTACTGCTGACATTCGTATAATCAGTGCAAGTCATCTGCTCAGAAAAATTTTTTTTGCGGGTTTGGATTTTGTTAACCAAACTCGGCCTCCTTCCTGTCAATCGCCGTCCTTTCACGGCAGAAGAGGAAAGTACCTAGTTGGTCTGCGAGAAGAAAGAAACGGCGAGACTATCGGTCAGGAACCATACTGGTTCCCTGGCGATAGTTCATGTGCAACAGTTTTTAAATAAAACGAACATTACCTTTTTCCTTTTTCATCTATAACGATGGTGACATACCGTGCACGAATGTTTTATTGATGATGGCTATTTGCAATAACCGGTTGTTGATGCCCGGTGGCCCGCAAATTTTACGAAATCGGTCAACATCAAATCCCCATTCCTTTGCCAGGCTATCGGCTTTGCGTTCATTTTCTAAATTGTTTTTCCACTTTTTGAAATGCTTTAGATGATCATGGGCAAGTTCATGGGCAAGGAGAGCCATCGCAACATTCTCTTGATATTTTCTCAATCGGTTAGAATTTATTCGAATGCAGTGATTGTTGGTGACTTCTGCAGCTCCACCGGAAAAAGTATTGCCTTCAATAATCGATCCGAATGATAAATCTTGTCGCAAGCCGGAATGAACAATCTTCAAGATCGTCTTGAAGAGGAGAATCTTTAAATAATCTGATTCAAGCGCAATGTATTCAAAATATCTTTTAATATCGACATTCAGGCATAAAATTGCCCCAGTAGATTTTTCTTCAGCCGGCAATTTGTCAGCTCCAGCGAGTTTGTTTATAATTGGTTTGTTTTTCGTCATAATACCAAAAACGGGGAGCAGGATATTCCCGTGAAATTTAATGGCAACTGCAGTCACCGCAACCGCCGCCTTCGGGCAAACTGGATGTCAACTTAAAACCCGCGCCCTGAGGCGTTGTAATGAAGTCGATATTGATCGGCTGGACCTGGTTTAAAAGATCTTTTTCAATGACAAACGTTGTTGGGCCTACGGAAATCACTTCATCCGCTTCATTCCTGTTTTCATCCAACGCCATCCCCAGAGAGGGACCGGAACAACCGCTGCTCAAAAAAATGCGAATCGACGCGGCGGCTTTTTTGTCCTTCAAGAAATCTTTGATGACTTCCGATGCCTTGTCTGTAACCGTCAGCATTTATAATCCTCCTTATGACTCCATTACGAGCGAATCCATTTAATCTACGGTTCGCATTTTATATTTTTCTTTACCAGCTTGGTGGCTGGTCCCAGCGCCTTGACCTTGGCCGTAACGCCCCTGATGACCTGTGCAAAACGATCGCCTTCGGAAGCCGACACCCAGGTAAATATGGCACGGTCTCCTTCCACACCGATGTAATTCAGGAAACTTTTCAATGTCGCAAACTTGCGCCGCGCCACCAGATTGCCCGAGATATAGTGGCATTCACCCGGATGACAACCGGAAACCAGAACACCGTCGGCTCCTTCCTGAAGGGCCTTGACGATATAAAAAGGATTGATTCTTCCCGTGCAGGGCACGCGGATGATACGGACATTCGGCGGATACTGAATTCTGCTGATACCCGCCAGATCGGCTCCCGCGTAAGTGCACCAGTTGCAAACGATGGCCGCGATTTTCGGTTCCCATTCTTTGTTTGCTAAATTTTCAACCATATATTCTCCTCCCGCTGGATAAGTATCATCGTTCTGCGGGGTCTATATATGACCAAAATGAATAAGTCAAATCACTAAAAGGAATAACTAAGAGGAGGTTATGCTGAATGGTTATCAAAATGCTTGCGCCGCAATGAGTTCAGGTTAAACAATGCGTACCCTCTCATTACGGCGCAATTGAAATAGATACTTAATTGAAATGCTATTCTTTCACCAGCAGAACATTGACTGCTTTAACCACAATTTTAACCTTATCACCTTTCTTGATGCCCAGTTCTTTCAGCGAATTCGTGGTCATCACGGATTCCATAAAATCACCGCCTCCGGTTTTGACTTTCACCTCGCACATCACCGCGCCCTTCTTCACGCTTTCCACTTTTCCAACTAACTGATTTCTTGCACCGTACTTCATGGCTTCCTCCTATTGTTTGATGATATTGTTTATGTAACCAAACAAGCAAGACAACACGTCGAGCAATTCTTGTAGTTTGGATTCTAACATCATCAGACAAATTAAAATAATGAATTATTGTAATATTTACTATAACTCAGGATAATGTTCAACACTGCGAATATGTCACACCGTGCCTCTTTACCGTCCGGATTCAATGAATTCCAGATATATTTCCGCGGTTGATCATATCGCCGAAATTCATGAATTTGAAGGCTTGCATAAAATGAAACTGCTGAGGATAATTGAAAATCGCGTTTCCTCAACGCACGAAAGATTAGTCTCAGGATCGGAGCGTTGCGGTTAGCCGTAAGGGATGACGTAAAAGATTGAGAGCATCGTGAATGTTTTGCGCCACAACGTCTGCAACAAGAAGCGCTTCCCCGGCGCATCCCTCTGCTTGAATCACAGCGATTCCCAGAGCCGCTTCCTTGAGCATCAGGGCATCATTTCTGCCATTTCCGATGCAGACTGCTTTCTTCGCGTCCAATTTCCGGACGTAATCCGCCTTCACCTGCGCTTGATTTTCTTTGGCAATAACAACCATCTCACAGGGGATACCTTTCAGTTCGTCTTTTACACTTCCAAATGTATCGGCCGTCAGAACATGAATGGCCAAATGCTGTGAGAGTTCGGTCAGAAGCTCCTTGATTCCGGGGATGAGATGCCCATCACAGGCAATCGTTCCATTGTAATCGAGAACAAGGAAGGACAAGGAAAGCGTTTTGTAACCTGGAACATTTAATTTCAACATTCAAAATCGTCTCCTCAATGAGTTTACGACCTGCTTTTTATTTTCAGATATCAGGGCTGTTGGGTATAGCGGACAGCGATCGAAAATACATTCTTTATTTTTTGAAACCTGTTTGCACGCTAGGGGTTGGCCGAACGGCAGATTCTTTCCCATCTCTTTTTTCAATATGAGGGATGCCGCCCGCAGGGCCAGCCAGGAGTCCCTCTGACAGCAACGAGGCGCGTTAAGAGATGCAATGTCAGCGAGCGCCTTTTGCGTTGCCTGCTGAACCGTTTGTCTTTTATCTCCGTCATAAGGATTGGACGCCAGCAGCACGGAAACAGCAATGCCCACGCCAACGGCAGCGCCACAGACGCCGAGGAAGGCACAAGCACCGCCGGCAATGGTCTGTCCCCGCTGAATGCCGGTGATAATCTGCTCATCCGTAATATCATTTCCGGTATTTCTCAGCGCCGTCAGGATCACTGCCGGAACCAGGGAGTGATGCTCGGGACCGTGAATGCGAAAACGTGGATGGGAGCGAATCAACTGCATGAGCGCCACGGCATCCGATTCCCTGCTTTGCAGGCATACCTGTCGGACAATTTCCACGGCATCCGCGCTGTGACACGCATCGCAAACGAAATGATTTTTTTTGCACGAGGCATTTGTCGGCAGAAGTTGTCCGCAATAATGACAAGACATTTCGCGGTGTGTATCGAAATAGACGATTTCCGCCCCGCAAACCAGACAACCGGCTTTGTGCGGCACATTCTCTGGCATCCCGGCCGGCGCAGTCGTCTGCGGCGTTTTAAAACAGGAACAGGCGGGTTCAATTTTTACTTTTTCTATCAGTGATTTAAAATCGGGAAAATCAAAGAGCACCCGCTGCTGATGTTCGGCCGGTTTGACGGCATGATAGGTGATGGAATAGAAATCATAGTCCTTCACCGTCCGGTAGGGATAACCTGAAACGATTGAGCATTGCGAAAATCCGATGTCGTTGAGCAGGCCGAACAGGTCGTAATATCGGAGCGCGCCGCCGAGACATTCGCCGCGCAGCTTCTCGTTGTATTTAATTTCCAGCGGCAGGTACTGATCGTACGTGATGTCGGAAACAACCATGCGGCCTCCCGGTTTCAGCACGCGAAATATTTCCTGAAAGACCCGCCGCTTGTCGGGGGAAAGGTTCAATACGCAGTTGGACACCACCAGATCAACGGAATCGTTTTCCAGCGGCAGACTTTCCAGATAAGCTTTTTTGAAAACAATGTTGTCATAGGCTAGGTTCTTGGCCACGCGCTTCCTCGCCTTCTCAGCGAGAGCCAGCATCGTATCGCCCATGTCGATGCCGATGACCTGTCCGCGCGGTCCGGTCATTTTGGCGGCAATAAAGCATTCAATGCCCGTGCCGCTTCCCAGATCCACCACCGTTTCTCCTTCACGAATGCCGGCATCCGGCACTGGCGATCCGCAACCGTAGCTGCGGTAACGCATCTCTTCGGGAATATGCGCAACCATCGGTTCCGCATAACAGACCGGATTGAGAATGTCCTCCCTGACTTCCACCGCCGCCTGCGAATAAAAACGATTCACCTGAGTGTGGATGTCGTGTCCCGGCAGAGAGAGAACACAATTGGAGTGGGTAAAGAAGATATCGCCGCCTTCAGCGGGGCAGTCGCCGAGTTTTTCCCCCATTCTCAACTGGAAAGCGGGATAGCCGTCGGTGATACTGTAACTTGCCTCACGCGCAATCAGCCACTGGACAATACTGGTATAAAGTTCCGCGTAGGGATCATTCGCGGCAATCCTTCCTGAATGCACATAACTGTGATCTATATCGCCGCCGCCAATGATAAACCGCAGCGGATTCGAACCATATTGATCACTGTGATTCAATGAGGCGTCGCGGACACTTTGAAGCACGGCACTTTCCTGCCAGACTTTCTTCAGTCCTGACTGGATGGAACCGCAGCGCATGCTTTCCGTATAGACAAGCGCCGGTGTCGGATAAACCTGGCCGTCCGGCCCAATGGCCAGAGACTGCCAGCCCGCATTGCTCAAATCATATTTGGTGCCGGGACAGGAAAAGACCTGGGATCGCAAAATTTCCATGTTATCGATTTTGACTCCCGCCTTTTCCGCCTGTTCCTGAGCGGCAATCAGAAAATGAAAAATGGTTTCAGGATCAACAAACAGGGATTCGTCCGCGTTGCCCTTCTGGAAGAGCCAGAGGAAATGGACATTGGAGATTTTTTGGGCCGCTGCAAAATCGATCACCCTCTGCATTTCATCAACGTTTTGACGTGTTACCGTCATCGCCAGGGTAACGGGAAATCCCAGCTCCCGGAGCAGGGCCAGATTGCTTTTCATTTGCCGGAAAGCGCCTTCGCCCCTCAACGCGTCGTGGCTTGCTTCCAATCCGTCAACGCCCACTTGAAAATGCAAGCGATCCTTCGGGAAAGACAGGAAAAAATCTTTTTTCCCGGCCAGCAGGGAAAGGTTGCTCAGCACAACAACGTGGGTGTCAGATAACTTAAGAATGAGTTGGACGCTTCTGTCGAAGGCTTCGGCAAGAAGCGGTTCACCGCCCGTAAAAAAAAAGATCCTGCATCCCAGTGCGTAGGCTTCGTGAATGATGTTTTCGCAATCCTCCAGCGAAAGTTCATCCCGTTCCCGGGGTGAGGATTTAAACAGGCAATGTCGGCATTTCAAATTGCAGCGGTTGGTAATGTGAATCCAACATTCCTTAAGAGCATCCATGTTCAGCAGCTCGGATCGCGATTGATAGCTCACACCCGTCGGGCCCTCGATTCGTTTCAGTAAATAATCGATTTCCCGGTTGCTCTGACCCGTCTTTTGCAGCAGCGCCAGCTCCGCGTCCGCCGCCTGATTGGGCACAAACCAGTCCGGAACGTCAGGACGTACATAAATCGGAGTGTTTTGAAACTCCAAACGCTGCCACTTTGTTAATAAATTCATCTTTTTTTTTACTCCAATTTTCACTTGTTCTTAAGGTGTTCGACAACGCTTCAATTTTTCTCTTAATCTGTCCTGCGTCCTGTTGCAAGTAATCCGTTTTCAATCGTTGTGTCGACACACCGGAATATTCCAGTATTTTACAACCGGGCCATTTTCCATAATGTAAGATTGACATAACCACAGGTTGAAATGAATAACGCCTTGCGTTTAGATATTTTTTCTATCATTTTAGCTTTCCGTTTCGCCAATGAATAAAAGGAATAATTCTGCATGGCTTATAACTATTATTTATTGGATATATAAAAGTAAATAATATAATCGAGAAAGTCCATAAAGGATGTAAAAAGGGAAACATGATGCAAGCAGGAACAGAACCATTAGTCAATGACGGGTTTGCAGGAGACTCGGCAAAGCGGTGTTTGAATTACATACAGTCCCAGCGGGAAAAAGGGAAACATATCGTGGGGACTTATTGCGGTTATGCGCCGATGGAAGTCATCCGCGCGGCGGATATTGTGCCTGCTGTACTGTGTGCCTTTGCCGATAAAACCATCGAAGCGGCTGAAACGGTGCTTCCCGCCAATCTTTGCCCGCTAATAAAATCCAGTTATGGTTTCATCAAAACAGACACCTGTCCCTTCTTTGCCCTGTCGGAGGCAGTCATTGCCGAAACCACCTGTGACGGCAAGAAGAAAATGTTCGAGATGATAGCCGACATCAAACCGACACATGTCATGGACCTTCCGCAACTGCCGGACGAAAAAGAGGCCATGGAAAACTGGACTAAAATGATCAGGAAACTTGGCGGATTTCTGGAAAATAATTTTGACTGCAAAGTGACCCAAGAAAATCTGGAACGTGAAATTAAAAATACCAATGTTAAAAATCTGCTGCTCAACAAAATCTTTAATTTTACCGCACTGATGCCCGTGCCTTTAACCTGGCAGGAAATTTATGATCTGACTTATCTGGGGCAGGTGGCCACAACGGAAGATATGCTGCCGGTTTTGAACGATGCCCTGGCCAAGCTGCAAAGACGGATAGCGGATGGCGTCTATCACGGAGAAAAACATTCGCCGCGCGTTCTGGTCACCGGTTGCCCGATTGGCGGCGATGCTACCAAAGTATTTAAGATTATTGAAGAAGCGGGAGGTGTGATCGTTTGTCTGGATGCCTGCACCGGCATGAAAGCTTTTTCAGGCTTTATTGAAGAAGACACGAAAGATCCGTTTGCGGCCATTTCAAAAAGATATCTGGAAATTCCCTGTTCCTGTATGACGCCGAACAGTCGTCGCCTGACGGAACTGGATCAATTGATCAGTAAATTTCATCCGGATGTGGTGATCGATGTCGTGCTGCATGCCTGTCATTCCTATAATATTGAATCGTCAAAAATGAAAGGACACGTTGAAGGCAAGCACAAGCTGCCGTTTTTTAAAATCGAGACGGATTATTCACAAAGCGATGTTGGTCAGCTCCGCACGCGGATAGAGGCGCTGTTGGAAACCGTGCCGAAAAAGTAAAGGTTTGGAGGTATTTTCATGGGTGACACAAAAATAGTTGACGCAAGAGGACTTGCCTGCCCCCAGCCGGTTGTTCTGGCCAAGCAGGCCATAGAAACAAATGAAAAGGTAAAAGTGATCGTGGATAACGAAACGGCGCTGGAAAACGTTCAGCGTCTGGGAACGAAACTGGGCTGCGAGATCAAAGTGGAAACGAAAAAAGACAGGACGTACGAAATAAAATTGAAACGCAAAAAAGACGCTGCCGTCTCCAATGAAGAATTCGTGACGTCATGCGGCACCACGGCTGCATCAGCCGGCCCTTCTGTGATTGTGTTTGCCGAAAACAAAATGGGACGCGGTAATGATGAATTGGGCGCGGTTCTGATCCGTTCTTTTATTCACACCGTTCTGCAGGAGAAACAGAAGCCGGACATGATGATATTCTACAATACGGGAGTTCATTTGGCACTGGAGGGTTCGGACACGCTGGAGGATTTAAAAAAAATAGCGGCAGCCGGCGTCGAGATTCTGGTGTGTGGAACCTGTTTGAATTTCTTTAACGTTAAAGAAAAGCTGGGCGTGGGCATCGTTTCCAATATGTATGATATCGCCGGCGCGATGAATAGAGCAGGCCGGCTGGTTGTTCCATGAACCGGCAAAAAATTTATCATGTCATGCTGTTCAAGGCGGTCAGTTACGTCCTGAAGGCGGAGAAGATCCTCAAAGCGGAGTGTATTCCGCATAAAATTATTCCGGTTCCCAAACACATCAGTTCGGATTGCGGAGTATGCGTGCGCTTTGAACCGGAATTGCGGGAGCAAATTGAAGCCGCTCTTTTAAACAAGGTTGATATTGAGAAGGTTCGGCCTTTAGATAATTAAGCAATGTCGTCACTGCGGGAGCACTTGAGCCTCTCCGGCAGTAGATTATATAAGATGCGTTTAAAGAAAAAATGGAAACAAGGACGATGAAGAGAATCAGTTCTTTTATTGCATGGATCTGGTCATACAGGATTGTGAGGATAGCGCTCGCTGCCTTGTTTATTTATGGTGGGGTTCTCAAACTTTTCGATCCCAAGGCGTTTGCACGCACTATTTCCGGTTACGGTTTGGTGCCGGAAATGCTTTTGCCGGTGGTCGCCATCGGTCTGCCGCTGCTTGAAACTATTGCGGGCATCGGCTTGCTTTTTGATATCCGGGGCAGTCTCGCCGCAATAGCTTCACTTTTGGGCATGTTTCTTTTAGTTCTTGGCTACGGCATAGCGCAGGATCTGAATGTGGATTGCGGATGCTTTGGTGCTGAAGATCTGGCCAAACAGGCGGGTTTGAAACAGGCCTTCTGGCGTGATGTTGTCCTCTTGGGAGTTGTTGTGCCTTATCTGTACCTTTCCAACTGGTTGCGTTCCCGCAATTCTTCAGCAAATGGAGAACGATGAGCAGAAGCGGTGACCGGTGATGAAGGTTCGGTAGATAATAAAAAACACTAAAATAAAGAAAGGAGAAATGTGTATGAAATCAGTAAAGAGTTTAATGATGTTAATTTTGGTTGCGGTTTTCGTTACCGCCTTTTCGTCCAGCGCGCTGGCGGCGTGGGGCACAGGTGAAGTGGATCTCGAACAGAGCGGCGTTACCCTGGCACGGGAAACCGTTAAGGGTGGTTATGATCTGGTAACGGCCAAGGAACTCAAAGGTTGGATCGACCAGAAAAAAGAAATGCTCATTGTCGATACGATGCCTTTTGAAGCCAGTTACAAGAAACAGCACGTACCCGGCGCTCTGCAGATGGAATTCCCCATTCCCGAAATGACCTCTATTGATGACAAGACCAAAGACGCGCTGATCAAACTTTTGGGTCCCGACAAGGATCGCGTTATTGTTTTTTATTGCGGTTTTGTAAAATGTACCCGTAGCCACAATGGTGCCATGTGGGCCAAAAAACTCGGATACAAAAACGTTTATCGTTTCGCCGGCGGCATCAAAGCCTGGGATCAGGCTGGATTTCCCATTGGTAAAGTTAAATAAATAATTCATGAGTAAGGGGCGTGAAGATTAACTTCACGCCCCTTTTTTTATTGAAAAAAGAATTGGTTGATTTAATTGCGTCTTGACAAAAAGCCGTTGATGGACGAATTAAGAAAACAGATAAGCAATCCCCATCACCTGGAAAAAATATGAACGAAAATATCATTTATTTCGATAATGCCGCTACGTCCTGGCCGAAGCCGCCGGAAACAATCTTAGCCATGCAGAATTATCTGCAGAATGTCGGGGGCAGCCCCGGCCGCTCCGGTCATCGCCTGTCTTTGGAAGCAGCACGAATCGTCTTCGATACAAGAGAAAAGCTGGCACAATTGTTTAATATTTCGGATGCGCTGCGGATCGTTTTAACCAGGAATGCAACCGAAGGGTTGAATATTGCTGTTTTCGGTTTGTTAAAATCCGGTGACCACGTCATCACGTCCGGCATGGAACACAATTCGGTGATGCGTCCCCTACGAGCCATGGAAGCGAGGGGCGTCGGTATGACCGTTGTTCCCTGCGCAAGTGACGGATTGATTGATCCCGGTGATATTCTGAAGGCCATCAACAAAAACACACGGGCAATATTGATCACCAACGCATCGAATGTCACCGGAACTGTTATGCCCATAGCTGAAATCGGCAAGATTGCCCGCGAACGTGATTTGGCATTGTGCGTGGATGCGGCGCAAACGGCAGGCTGTTATCCGATCGATGTTGTGGCCATGAATATTGATCTTTTGGCCTTTACCGGGCACAAGGCTCTTTTCGGCCCTTCGGGAACCGGCGGCCTCTATATCCGCGAAGGTCTGGAAAAAAGAATAGAGCCGATCTGCGTTGGTGGAACAGGCAGCCGTTCGGAGATGGAAGTTCAGCCGGATTTTATGCCCGACCGCTATGAATCGGGGACACCCAATACGGTTGGCATTGCCGGCTTGAAAGCGGGGGTTGAATTTATTCTTTCCGAGGGCATATCCAAAATTAAAGACAAAGAAGAAAAGCTGGTGCAAATGTTTATGGACGGCGTCAAAGATCTGTCGGGAATCATGCTTTACGGACAAACATCTGTTCAGCGGCGCACGCCGGCAGTTTCATTTAATTTTGCGGGAAAGGATCCTGCATCCGTGGCGATGGAACTGGATGAACAATTCGGTATCATGTGTCGTTCCGGTTTACATTGCGCACCGTCTGCCCATAAAACGATTGGAACTTACCCGGTGGGAACCGTGCGCTTCAGTTTCAGTTATTTCAATACCGAAGAACAAATCATTTCATCCATCGAAGCGCTGAAAAAAATCAGTCAATCACAGTAAAAAACCCCCTCAAGTCCTTAAGACCTTGAGGGGGTTAAACTATATCAACAGATCATGTTTTTGTTCTTTGCGCAG
>CAYZLL010000004.1:0-52205 GCA_964479225.1 uncultured Smithella sp. | reverse complement strand
GTTGTCGAAGCCACCTTGCATACGAAACCTCAGAATGCCACGCATTGGAGCACGCGCAGCATGGCCAAGGCACAGCATTTGTCAGAGGCCAGTATTCGTCGCATCTGGCGAATGCACAACCTCAAACCCCATTTAATAGAGACTTTCAAACTCAGCCGCGACAAACACTTTGTCGAAAAGCTGACCGATGTCGTGGGCCTGTATCTGAACCCGCCGGAGAAGGCGTTGGTTCTGTGCGTGGACGAAAAGAGCCCAATACAGGCCCTGGAGCGCACGCAACCGCTTCTTCCTCTCAGATCGGGAATTCCAGCACGACAAACTCACGACTACAAGCGCAACGGCACAACGACTTTGTTTGCGGCTCTGAGCATGCTCAACGGCAAGGTCATTGGCGATTGTATGCCGCGCCATCGGCACCAAGAGTTTATCCGGTTCCTCAAGAAGATCGATACGCAAACACCAACAGATCAGGATCTTCATCTGATCGTGGACAATTATGCCACGCACAAGCACCCGCGTGTCAAAGCTTGGTTCAAGCGCCATCCGCGGTTTCATCTACATTTTACGCCGACTTCCAGTTCTTGGTTGAACATGGTCGAGCGCTGGTTCCGCGAAATCACCGACAAACGTATCCGGCGTGGCTCTTTCTCCAGCGTTCCGGAATTGATTTCCGCCATCAACGAATATTTGGAAAATCACAACCAAAACCCTCAAGTGTTCGTTTGGAGTGCGTCGGTGGAAAAAATATTTGGAAAGATCAACAAATGTAAAGAAGCGTTAGACGCACTACACTAGGAGGGAACAATGCGAAAGAATACCTTTGTCCGGCTTCAAAAAGATAGCCTACTTGTCGAAAAGCTACTAGCTGAAAAGTGGTGGAAAGAGATTGTTGCGCTTTCACATACCGATCGTAATATCAACATTCAGCTCCGGTCGCATAGCATTTATGTTTACTCAAAAATGGGGAATATGCTGCGAATCAGCTTGCAAGGAAAAGAAATATGTTGCGAGGTTCATTACAAATATCTCATTGCCAAACTCAAATCTCCCTATGTGAAGATATTGCCAGACCATGGAGAGCTTAAAATAAGCGACGATGCTTGTCCCAATGTAAGAAATATTATTAAAGATCTTAAGACCGTGCAGACGAACATTGCCGTATATGCGGGGGAAGATAAAGCTATTCAGTCCAAGCTTGTCGAGAAAAACAAGGAAACGATCGTTGATGTTGAAGTGGCCGCGTTTCCAGGAGAATCAGAAAATGATGATGACGATAAAACAGATAATACGAGCATCGATCTGGTCAATTTCGATAAAAAGATCAAAAAACTTGTTTTCATAGAATTGAAGCAGATTTTTGATTCGAGGCTTTACAGCAACGAAATCAATAAACAAATTAAAAAATATTATGACTTTGCAATAAAAAATAAAGAGCGGATAATCGAAGCATATCAAACTGCGATTGAAACCAAAAAGACGCTTGGAATTATAAGAGATAAATCATATCTCGCGAAAGTTCAGATATCAGCCATAGAACCAAGGCCGCTTCTCGTTATTGCAGGATTCAACCAGAATGTAATAGACAGGCTAAAAGATAAAATCATAAGTCATCTTTATGAGAGTATTGAAAAGAAGCGTTTAGCCGGATTATACTTTTTTGGAAAAGATGTGGACCTGAATCTGAACAAACAGAAAAACAAAATATTATTTTGATATTGCTCTTAATGTTGTGTATTTAAAGATCGGTGTTGAATATAGGGATAATCAACGGAATGGTAATAAAGAAAATGAAAGGGTAAGGCCAATTGAAAATACTTATTCACAGAGGAAGCAAGGAGATAGGCGGAACATGTATCCAGTTATCTTCAGAAAAGACAACGATATTGCTTGATATTGGTATGCCACTCAGCAAAACGAGCCAAGAGATAGATCTGACAAATGTCAAAATCGATGCAGTCCTGATCAGTCACCCCCATCAAGACCATTTCGGTCTCATCGATACCATTGATTCCTCCATTCCTGTATACATTGGCGAGCTTGGAAAGCATCTCATCGACGCAACGCGGATGCTCCTGGGTAAAGAATTACACAGCAATAAATTTTCATATTTCAAAAGTTGGCAGCCATTCCAGATAGGTGATTTTACCATAAAGCCATATCTGGTTGACCATTCAGCAATCGACGCTTATGCGTTTTTGATTGAGGCGGAAGGAAAGCGCGTCTTTTATAGCGGAGATTTTCGGGCGCATGGTAGAAAATCGATTCTTTTTGATAAGATTGTCCATGATCCACCAAGGAATATTGATCTGCTTTTCATGGAAGGCACTATGATGAAGCGCAGCAACGACGATTTTCCCACGGAAACCGCTGTCGAAAAGAAAATATATGAAACGATAAAAGACCAGAAAAATCTCTCGTTCCTAATCTCATCATCCCAAAACATTGACCGGATTGTATCCGCTTATCGCGCTTGTTTAAGGACACACAAGACGCTCATCATTGATATTTATACCGCATGGGTACTGGAACAGGTGAAAATTACTCTTGCCTCTCAACATATTCCAATCCATGTTCCAACAATGGAATGGGATTTGATAGGCGTGTATGCAGATTTCAGCCAAGACAAGAAATTGAAGGAAAATGCCAGCTTCTTTGGTGACTTCAGGAAAAGAGTATATGAGCATAGGATCAAGAAAGAACAATTAGCCGAAAATCCGGCAGGCTTCCTCTATCTGAGCAAAATGTCCAAAAGCAGGATCATGAATTCTTATAAAAAAGAAGAGCCTATCAACGTTATATATTCACAGTGGCTTGGTTATCTTGAATTTACAAATCGCGAATACTTCGGCGCTGAAGAGATAGCGGCATATCGAAATGATCCACGAGTCAATTTTGTGTATGCCCACACCAGCGGACACGCGACGGTCAAAGATTTGAAAGCGTTTGCAAATGCTTTCAAACCAAAGCAACTTATTCCTATTCATACGGAATTTGGAGGAAAGTTCAAAGATTACTTTGATAACGTGTTTGAAATTGAAGAGGGTAAGGCATTTGATATTTAGGAGGAAATCTACATGGGTATTTCTTATTTCAAAGACAATAAATGGTCTGACCTGACAAGAGATGAACGGTTTTTCTGCTCTGTTCTCTACCAGAAAGCCAGCGAAGATCCGGGAAAATTTGCTCAATGGCTGATTGATACATTAAAATTAGATGTCAGCAAGGATGGTGAATGGGACATTGGCTATGAAGTATGTTTCTATCGAGATTTTCTTTGGCAGATGGATGAATCCGTTCGGCAAAGAGAATTGCCACAAAAGAGGACATTTGATCTCTGTCTGTTTGGGGAAAGTGCAATCATAATCATTGAAGCAAAAGTCTTTGAGAGCTTTAGTCCTAAACAAAATGAAGAGTTTGCACAAGACAGGGAATATATCAAGACTCTCCCCGGACTTGAGAAAATAAGTACTTACGTGGTGGCGCTTGCATCATCAAAGTATTTTACGAATTCTAAAACATGGGGCAGAAAAGGTACTCTCGAAGTCTTTGAAAAAAAGCATATTACATGGAAACAAGTTGCAGAAGAACTTTATAATAATGACCACTTGTTACAACAGGCTGATAACCTGTACAAGTCTCAAACTAGAAAGTTGGCATAATAAGCTTTGTCTTGTTGCCGTATAGTTATTTTGGGAAAATTATGAATTCCATAATAAATATCATAAATCAACGCGAGCTGAAGCAACAAGAAAAGATATATTAGCTCAGAACATTAGTCTGTTAGAGTATTCCCCGCTAAAAGACATGAATGGTTTTAAATTTACGGAAAAATGAATTAAATAAATATTGGAGATATAGAGTATTTATTAATAAGAGGTTAGATTAGTATGAAAGCCACCTCATATTGATCTGACTAACGAAAGAGTGGCAAACAAGAAAAGGAGAAATGAAATGTCTCAAAGTTGGCCTAAAAGCTTCAAGAACTGTGCGGTTTGTAATTTCTGGGGAGGAAGCCGTCAAGTAGACAAATTCGGTCAGCGAGTCACTGTGGATTCTTCAAGCTCCAAAGGCAAATGTCTACTTCAAGGCGGTCCTTGGAAAGGCCAAGACAAACAGGCCAGCAATACCTGCAATAAGTGGCAGGCTTGGGGCGCCTTGAAATAGTACACTCGGGGTGTGGATTATCGCGCCACACCCCGCTTTCATTCCTTTGGAGTAGCTATGGACTATCCTAATCTATGCCCTAAAGGCAGTTCAATTTTGTTTGATGTTCTCTCTTCGTTTCATGACGAGCATTTCTCGCAGCGGCATGCATTCTGTTGGCAATATATTGAGCGGCATATAGATTAGTGTACAAATCCATACAAACATTTTTTATGGACAAGGATGAAAAAATGGTTGCAACTATTATGAGGTCGTTGCTGTGTGTATTTTTGTTCGTATCATTTGCATGGGCTGATTTAAACAGTCCTGAAATATCGGATGAAGAATATAAACAGTACATTGAAACGTCAAATGAATTCGAAACGGCTGAAAAAGATATTAATGGCATTTATAAAGAATTGATGTCAGTTCTTCGTGAACCTGAAAAAATTATTCTCAGAGACGAGCAACGAGAATGGATAAAAACACGCGATGGAAAAGCATTTTCTGAGGGTCACAAAGGTAGTCAATTTTATACCGACGCATTGACAAAACTTACAACTCAAAGGAAATCGGAATTAGAGGCGAGACTATTAACTTTAACTCAGAATCCAGCGACTACAGAAGTTTCTCCTGCGCCGCAAAAGGCAGAAACACAAAATATTAAACAAAAATCTGAGCTGCCAACAGAATCTACGCAGCAGACAGAGAGTGAAAGTAAAAATCAAACTGTAAAATATATTATCATCGCACTTTTATTGATTTCAGTTATCTCAGTTTTTCTTCATTTCAATGGTAAATTGGTTATTTACAAAGATTATACGGACGCTGCAATAACAATAGGCAGCATAATAGGCACAATAGTTATCTTTTATATATGTATTTTTCTTGACCTGTCTGAAACTGCATCATGGACTATCAGCCTTTTGTTTTTCTTTTCTGTTTTTATTTTTGTTTTTAGAATGACATATATTACTAACAACAACATATTTTTTACAATATTTTCATTGTTAACAAAGTATACTATCATCTTTCTATATGCAATTCTGATGACGGGACTAATGGGTTCAAGTACAAGAAGAGAAGGCGAATCATCCGCTGATTTTGAGCTGCGAAAACAGAGAGAGGCGTTGCAAAACAAGTTTTTAATGGTTTTAATATCATTAATATTTGTTTGGTTTGTTGATGTTACGACAAAGATTAAAGAATGGTCTCCGTTGCGTGATTATTTCTCCCTAAGTTTCAAAAATAATGATTGAAGAAGCATATTATTGAAAATATAGGGCACTGGTACATTTTTTGTCTAGACCGATTCATGCCACCGTCGAAACTTTTCCGCCATTTTATACTGCGCTTTACGGTTTGTAATTGGAAAATTCTTTTTTGTCTTTGCGATAGGACAGGTAGCTGTGCAGAAGCCAGCCGACAATAAATCCTGTTAACAGAGAGAAAAAAAGCAGCACCGCCCGCGACATCGAAATCTCCCACAAGAGAAATTTCATCGTCACAACATCGATGTTCTGAGCCACAAAGATCAGGGCAAAAAAAACCAGAATTGCCATCAGCCCCATTTTGAAATTCATTTTTGATTCTCCTTGAATAATATGGATACGCGTTATTTTATTTTGCGTCTTTGCGTAAATTATATTTGATCATTTTCAACTGCAATCCTTTGCGGCTCAGGCCCATTTTTTTGGCGGCCTGAGTCACATTACCGCCGGTTTCATCAAGGCATTGAATAATCATCTGCCTCTCCACATTCCCCACCTGGTCACGCAGATGCTCTTTATAAGGCTTTTCAATATCATCGGACGACACAGGCGCAGTTTGATTGACCGCTTCTTTAAATTCGAGTGGAATTTCCTGTTCGGTAATCCGGTTATGTTTCGCCATTAATATCATGCGTTCGATGAGATTTTCCAATTCGCGAATATTGCCCGGCCACTCATGGCGCATAAGCATTTCTTTCACGTCGCTGTCCATACCAACGGACAGTTCCATTTTTTTGTTAAATTTCTCCAGAAAATAATCGACCAGAGGCGGGATGTCTTCCTTTCTTTCGCGCAACGGGGAAATGTCGATCGGGAAAATATTGAGGCGATAATATAAATCTTCGCGAAAGTTCCCCGCCTTGACCTCACGGGCCAGGTTGCGGTTAGTTGCGGCGATAATGCGGACGTCCACCTTGATTGTTCTCAATCCGCCTACCCGTTCGAATTCGCGTTCCTGAATAACACGAAGGAGTTTTACCTGCATTTCGCGCGGAATTTCAGCCACTTCATCAAGAAAAAGAGTCCCCTTGTGCGCCAGTTCAAATTTACCCGGCTTGGTCACCATGGCTCCGGTGAAAGCGCCTTTTTCGTAACCGAAGAGTTCACTCTCCATCAATGTTTCGGCAATCGCAGCGCAGTTTATTTTTATCAGCGGTCTGTCTTTGCGCGGAGAGTTGTGATGAATGGCATCGGCAACCAGCTCTTTGCCTGTGCCTGTTTCACCGGTGACCATGACGGTTGTGGTTGTCGGCGCCACCCGTTTAATGGCATCGAATAATTCCATTGTTTTGGGACTGGTCCCGATCATGCCGATGCGCTCAATTTCTGACGGCGCGACGGACAATTCGTTTTCTTTTAAAGCTTGCGTTTTGACGGCTTTGGCAATGATGTTTTTCAAATCATCCAGATCGAAAGGCTTGGTAATGTAATCAAACGCGCCTTTTTTCAATGCTTCCACGGCCGTGGCGATGGTCCCGTGAGCGGTAATCATAATCACGGGAATTTCCGGATACTGCTCGGAAACACGGGAGAGTAAAGCCATCCCATCGATATCGGGCATTTTTAAATCGGTGATGACGACGGCTATGCCGGCTGATTGCAGAATCTGCAAAGCTTCTCTTCCGTTGGCCGCGGAAGAAACCTCAAAGCCTTCCTTCTTCAGCATGGCAGACAAAACCAGCCGCATATTCAGTTCATCATCAACGATTAAAATCTTTTTCATGACTTGTAATTATTACGCTTTCGATTTTAAATCAAGCGTCAATGACTTGTTGCGGACTTCATCCGGCCGTTTTAATCTTGATGAGAAATTCGGTACCTCTTGAGGGATCTGATTCCACGCTGATGCTGCCGCCATGCTCCTTGATGATCTTCTGACAGATGGCCAGACCAAGGCCCACGCCCCTTTCCTTGGTTGTAAAAAACGGTTTAAATATATTTTTGATATCATTTTTACTGATACCACGTCCCGTATCACGGATGGAGAGCGTTATCATGCCTTCGGCATCTGCTTCCGGACCGGTTGTGCGAAAAGTCAACGTTCCGCCTTGTGGCATAGACTCTATGGCGTTTAAAGTTAAATTCAAAATAACTTGCATCAATTGCTGGTCATCCACTTCCGCCGCGGGCAGACTTTCATCCAGCTCCTCGATGATGTTAATTTTTTCCATTAGCTTATTAGCGGCAATCAGCGCAATGGTTTTTTTAATAATACCATTAATGTTATGGCGTTTCAGGTTCAGTTGATGGGGGCGCGTATATTCGAGAAAACGGCTGACGACATCATTCAGCCTGTCCGCCCCTTCAACAATAACATTCAAGAGTTTCCTCTGTTCATCATTGGCCGCTTCCTCTTGCAGATATTGAGCGGCCCCTTTGATGGAACCCAGCGGATTGCGAATTTCATGGGCCAGGACAGGCGCCATTTCTGCCAGCATCATGTCTTTTTCTCTTTCCAGCTTTTCGTCAAATTCATAAAGAGACGTAAAGACATCCCTGCTTTCGGGATAAAAGTAACTGAATATTTTTCTCAAAATCATGCGCATCGGCGAGAGGGAAATGACAATCAGGAAAGAGGCCACCAGTAATCCGGAAAAAGGCGGGGTGCCGTTGAAAAATCCGACCACAAAATAAAGAATGACAGCGCCGGTGACGGTGCTGACCAAAATAACCAGGGAGCGGGCAAAAAAATCATGCAGTTTCTGGAGCTGCGGGTAAGCAATAATCAGTAAAACAAAGTACAGCAGCAGCGATATGACCATCCCGCTGACCACCGGCAGGTTCAATCCCCGGTTGTTCAACAAATCCAGATGGCTTAATATCAAGGCGAAGGGACAGGCAGCCAGCAGATAACCGAGGCGTCGTTTTTCCGTTGCGTCCGGCAATTTTGTTACATGCCACAGCAGTGCAAAATAACAGAAGACTAAGACAAAAATTATGTAGCACAATAATACCGTATAAAACCAGGTGGCGCGCGCCAGGGGTGTAAAAACAAACAAAGCGGCGCAGAAGCTGATCAAAACAAATACGGCGAATATTTTCCTGGAAATGAATGACCGTTCTCTGGTCAGATAACGGAAAAACAAAAGCGTCAGCGGCGCCACGGCCAGCAAGCCCAGGTATCGGATGATCATCAGAAAACCGAAAGGAAAATAATTTCCCAGCGTAACGGTCACCTGTGAGGTAAAAACGACCGCGCACAATCCGGCGAAAGACGCCTGCAACTTGTCTTTCTTTCCCGTAATCATCAACGAGATCGAAATGATAAAACTGGTTGCGGCTAAAATAAGAGTATCCATCATCATTTTCTATAGAATCGTTATCACGGAAATGTCCGGCCTGAAATTATATCCACAACAGCCAGGGTACCTGGTCAGCCGGGGAAATTCTATTTGCTGGCCGTCTTTCCGAAACCGGCCAGTGATATTCTAAACGAGAAGCGAACGTCGTCATCGGTCTCGGTCACATCGACTCCCAGGCTCCAGCATTGCTTGTGATAAATCAATCCGAGTGAATTTTCTATCCTTCGGGAATTGTCCAAATCGTACTTGGAAACAAACGTGGCATCGATATTTCTGCTGAGAACAGCTTTGAGACCGACGTTGATTTCTTCCAGAAAGTCAGCGGTGTACCGGTAACCGATGGACAACGCATCACCCCGACCGTCCCGAAGACGCAAATCAAAATTGTTTTGTTTCCAACTGTCATAGAAATTGTATCTGCTGCGCGCTTTCAAATAAAAATATTTAGAAGGAGAGATGTCCAGTTCAATTCCCAGATCGGAGAAAGGTTTTTTCCCCTCATCCGGCCCCTCCATGTCTCTGCCCGCTTCGTGAATATCGTAAGCCTGAAATAACTTCAGCCGCAGAAATTCCAGATAGCTGTGAGCGCCATCCTTATCTTTTATCCTGGCCGTCAGGGTATTGGTCAGGGCCCAGGCAACCGCGCTTTGTTCATCCAGTGAATTACTGGACAGCGGTGTGGTCGGAAATACAAAAGGAGCAGACACGGGCAGATAGTAATCGGGAACGTCATCCGTCTGTACGTTGGGAACATAAGCATAAATGATCTCCGGTTTGATTTCGTGTCTGATTTTTTCCCAGCCCTTTCCCTGGACATCAAAGACGCGGGAGAGTTGGCTGCTCAAAGATACGGATGCGTTATAGATCGTCCGGTCATCATTTTTATCCTGAGTGTCCTTTTGATATTCATCACGACTCCAGAGAGTTTCTTTAAAAGCAAACTGTGGCGTTAATTTCAGATACCCGAATATATCAACTGGCCAGGAAATGGTTGGCGTAAAATCCACAAAATGTCCGTGGTCTCCTTCTCCCCTGTATAAATAATCATAAGCGCCGGTGAATTCATAAAATAAAGGCGTTCTGAATAACGGCTGCTTAACGCCTGTTAGTGAGATCTCCGGATATTTCTGCAAGGTATGATCATTGTCGGCAGACGCAAAATCTTCGGTGTAATGGATTAATCCTGTCAGATTGATATTGGACCAGCCCTTGTAAACACGCGCGGTTGATTCCAGATAGCGCAAAGACTTGTCGCCCTTGAAGGACACATTTTTAAAATGGTCATCCGCCGAATCGGCATAATTTTCACGATAATAATTGTAAGCGGAAAAATCTTTAAAATACCATTTATCGGATACTTTCTTCAGGTCGGTTCTGACATAAAACCGGGAATCATAATCCGTTTGATGATTGAAATAATAAGACCACCGCCGGTGCGCTCCCTGCCAGTCCCGGCGGGTGGCGGCATCTTTAATTTCAGTCACATCCCGAGTATCTTCGAGGTAATCACCGTAAAACAAACCGGCCGATTTTTCCCCCAGATAATATCGGAACTCCGCGCCTTCCTTCAATCCTCTTTTTTCGATGTAACGCTGATAAAAAGTGGCATCCATCTGCGGTGAAATCGCCCAGAAGAATGGAATCTCGATATCCAGGCCATCCTTGTCCCGGGAATAAGCGAAATGCGGGAGAAGCAATCCCGTTTGTCGTTTTGTTTTTGCGGGAAAAGGAAGATACGGGGAATAAAGTACTGGAAATCCTGCGGCCAGAAAGCGGGCGTCTTTCATCAACCCAAAACCTTCAAGGGTCACCTTCATTTCACTGCCGGCAATCTGCCAGTCCGGATTGTCGCCATCACAGGTTGTGGCACACGGTTGAAGAATCAAATAGGTGCTCTCGCCGGTTTTCTCTATTTTATCGCCGCGGACATAAAAATTATTTCTCGCATAAAAAGCATCAGCCTGATAAGCGGCGCCGGTTTTCTCTTCAAAGTTGTAAATAATTTTTTCTCCGCGCAGGGTGTCTTCTCCCATTTTCAAAAACGCGTTACCCTGAGCGGTGGCCACATTGTCTTTATTCTCCAGTTCCACTTCATCCGCGGAAAGCGCTGCGTCACTGTATATTATTTTTACCTTGCCTTTTGCGTGATAAACTTCGCGGATGCTGTCATACGCCATGCTGTCGGCTTCAATTTGCACAGAACTGTCCTGAACGGATGTTTGCGCAGAAGAAGCCGTGGCACTGGAAAGAATAATGGTCAGAGCAAGAAAAAAGATTTTTAAATCAGCAGCAAATGCAGGAAAGTTTCTTTTTTCTTTTTCTGTTTTGCGTCGATTACGCCCACTCACGCTATTTTTCTACCTTTGATGAGTAATTTTATCGTGATTTTTTACTATCACAGACAGCAAGTTTAGGAAACGCCTGTTTTACCTCTCCTGCAAGATAAAAAGAACCGGCAGCGCAAATCACATCTTTCTTGCCGGCCAGAGCAAAGGCCTTTTCCATGGCCTGCGTAACATTTGCAGCAATGACCGGCGTGCAGCCGGTTTTGATCAGGGCGGCACTCATTTCGTTTAGGGAAGCTGACCGTTCTGTTTTTAACGGCGTCAAGATGATCCTTTCAGCACACCGCGCTATCTTTTTCAGCATGAGCCGAAAATCCTTGTCCACCAAAGCGCCGAAAATCAAAATCAATCGGCGACAGGAGAAATCCTTTTTCAGAAAACGGCACAAAGAATCGATTCCGGCAGGATTATGCGCGCCATCGAGCATAAAAAGAGGGTTTTCCCGCAGGACCTCCAGACGGGCAGCCCAACGTGTATTTTCCAGCCCCCGACGAATCGCCGTATCATTAATATTTAAACCTTTTTCTTCACAAATCTCTATCGTCGCCAGAGCCAGAGCGACATTGATTGCCTGATGATTTCCCCGCAATGGAATCTTCAGATTTTTTATATGGCGATGCAATCCGTCGTAAGCAAAAAATCCGTCTATTTGCTTTTTAATTTTCCAATGACATCCCAAAACATAAAGCTCTGCCTGACGGCGCTGACGGACGCCCTGAAAGACGTCGAGGACTTTCTTTTGTTTTGCCGCAGTCAGGCAAATCCCTTTTCGTTTGATGATGCCGGCTTTCTCGCGGGCAATCGCTTCCAGCGTTCCACCCAGATAAGCCATGTGATCGAAATCAATATTGGTGATGACGGAAACAAGCGGCGTGCACACATTGGTCGCGTCCAATCGCCCTCCCAGACCAACTTCCAGTACGGCAATGTCAATGTTCTTTTCTTGAAAATAAAGAAATGCCGCAGCGGTTAGAAATTCGAAGTACGTTACCGGCTTGAGAATCTTACGTTTTACATACTCAATGGTCCGGTTGAAATCCTTTCGGGAAATTTTTCTCCCGTTGATGACGATTCTCTCCCTCACATCGACGAGATGAGGCGACGTGTATAATCCAACCCGGTAACCGGCGCTGCGCAGGATGGACGCGATCATCGCCGCGGTAGAACCTTTGCCGTTGGTACCGCCAACAATAATTGTTTTGTACGACTTTTGTGGATTGTCCAGCCTTGATAAAAGTTCAGTCACGGGCTGAAGGCCGAAACGCATTTTGTTGATGTTCAAACTTTCCAGATATCGGACAGGGCTCATTTTTTTTGATTTCATCTTGATATCGCTGACAGTTATTGATTTCAAAAATTATTTTGACGGGCCGAAATTAACACACCTGATAAAGACAGGCAATTCAATTGTAAAATTCCGGCATGAAAAACCAGGCTTAAGGCCCTGATAACAGGCTCCGCCAGGTATGGCGTTCCAGAAAAGATCCGGGAACGTTTTGTTCCATTTCTTCGTAAAATGAGAAAGGCACAGAAAAGGTCATGAAATGAGGATCGCCCAATTGCTTGCGAACGTAAACGCGGGCGGAAAGATCGGTCAAACCGACGACCGCGCGCGGCGCTGCGGATTTTGCTTCGCGGTAAGGATAAATGCCCATCGTCTGACAGCCGGCGGCATAAGGAATGATGACATTTTCATTATGGCCCCGTCCGTAATTGGCCAGAACGGTTAAGGCGGAAAGTTGATCAGGATTGACGAAAAAAATGACCGTCTGCGGTTTTTCCCCGGATAAATCAATGTCGGACAACGGACGAAAAACCACATATTTTGCGGGAATGTCCATCATCGGCAGGTTCGTGATAAATTTTTCCACAAGCTCCGGAGTCTGAATATATCGTTCGCCGTGCAGAAAATTATCAAAGCTTTCTTTGGTCATGAAAGGTTTTATCTTTTCGGCAATTTCCTTACCGCCTTGGCGTTCGGTATTGCCGGTGGAAAGAAAATGACAGAAACCTCCTTCTCCGCCGGGGAAATTCTTGTACTGTTCCCCAAAGCCTAACCCCACACCACCGCCGATACAACCGAAGGTACTTTTATCGGCTACGGCTGCTTTGCCTTTGGCCGCGGATACAGCCAGCCACATCACGCAGCCCCACTTGCCTTCAGCAAACTGCATGGCGTCGGCCGGTTTTTCATTCGACCACAAAAGCGCTACGGGCTGGTATTTTAATTGAATCGCTTGGGCAATCGCACTTTCCATTTTTTTGTCCAATTATCCTTGTTTTTTTGCATTATATAATAACGATTTGCCCATCTTGTCCACTCAAATTTAGCTTCACAAACCGAGTTGTTCATCGGCTAATTTATTTTTATTCCTGCATGGCTTTCCGGTATTCTGAAATAAGCGCTTTTTTAGAAACACCCAGATGAATGATATCCCAGGGCAGCACTTCATCAAATGGCTTTAGACGGTAAACATAAAAATCCGGATTAATCGTGACCTCTTTGAGCGCACGCGCCCAGTTGCCTTCCAGGCGGTGTACGGCCAGCAGAATTTCTCCCACACGGCGGTCCCCCAGGGAAAGCAGCGCCTGAATATAATTCCATTTGGGAACATCGTGGATGACTTTGATCTGCTTGTCTTTGCGGAATGCGTTTTCAATCTTTTTTATTTTCTTCCCGGCCATGCTGACATCTTCCAGAGGGCACCATTGAAAAGGCGTGGACGGCTTGGGAATAAACTGGTTGACGCTCAGAATAATCCTGCGGAACTTTTTCTTTCCCGCATATTTATTGCGGATATGGTGCTGAATTTTTTTAGTCAGCTCAATGATGGCGTCGATATCGTTTTCTTCTTCTTTGGGAAGCCCGATCATAAAATAAAGCCTTAAATTGGAAATTTCTTTTCCCGCCAGCAATTCTGCGGCATTCAGGATATCGGCTTCCGATATGCCTTTGTGCAAAACATCACGTAATCTCTGGCTGCCCGCTTCCGGCGCCAGCGCCACCGTTTCAATGCCGCCTTCCTTGATCAAATCGACTATTTTTTCATTGATCTGATCGATACGCAGGGACCCGAGACCGGCCTGAGCTTTTTGCGCAATAATATACTCGCAAATAGGAAGTAACTCGGGATGATCGGATACGGCCGTTCCAATCAAACCGATCTTCTTTTTTCGTTGCAGACCCCGATCAATGGATTTTAAAATCTCCGGACGACTGCGAAAACGCACCGGATGATATACAAAACTGGCCGCGCAAAAGCGGCAGGCTCTGGCACAGCCTCTGTTCACCTCCACCAGAAACATGTCTTCCATTTCGGTTTGGGGCGCACTGATCACTTCCTCGGTGCAAAAATCATCCAGGTCCCGGACACGCTGTACTTTTACTTTTTCGGGCAGTCCGTCTTCCCGCGGTTTCATGGACTTGATTTTACTTTCCGAGGAATAATGGACGTCATAAAGACCGGGAACATAAAGGTTGTTCAGATTTTTTTGTGCGAACCTCAAGAATTCCTGACGCGACTGACCCAGGCGGCGTGCCTCTTCAAAAGCACGGCAAAACTGCGGCAAGATTTCTTCCGCTTCGCCCAGAATAAAAAGATCGAAAAAATCTGCCGGTGGCTCCGGATTCAGCGTCAGGGCAATGCCGCCGCCGATCACCAGGGGATATTTTTCGGAGCGATCCTTCGCCAACAGAGGGATGCCGGCCTTATACATCATTTCTAAAATATGGGGATAATCGTTTTCAAAAGAAACGGAAAAAGCCAAAATGTCAAAATCGTGAATTGGTTTTTGATTTTCCAGACTAAAGATTCCCGCCGCTCCGGAAGCGAATCTGGCCTCGCTTCCGGAAACGGGCAGGAATACCCTCTCACAAAGAAAGGAAGGTTGAGCATTCAATATCTTATAAATGGTTTGGAAACCCAGATTGGCCATGCCTGTCCGGTAATGATTGGGATAAGCAAGGCAAACCGTATTATATTCTCCCCAAATTTTCTTTACATAACCGTTCTCATTTTCCAGAATACCGGCATACGTTTTCTTCAGTTTCCAATCCATGGCTTTATGATGACCTATATTCTGTAAATGCCCCTGTCACTTTTGAACCATGGAGCCAAACATGAACTCTTCACGCTGATCAGTCAGCCTGACGCCTTAAAAATGTCGGAATCTGTATATCCATGTTTTCGTTTTCATCCCCGAGGCCGACCACGGCGACTTCCCCGGTGTTCAGTTTTCTTTCTCTGCGGATGTACGTTGGCGTGGACAGGTCTTCTCTGGAACCCAGTCCGCGGAAGCGCGTGACGTTACCGATGGATTCGTTTTTCTTTCTGGAAAAATCATCAAAACCGGTGGCGATAACGGTAATGCGAACTTCATCTTCCATATTCGGATCAATGACCGTGCCGAAAATGATATTGGCATCTTCATCGGCTTCTTCCTGAATCAGCGACGAAGCTTCGTTGACTTCATAAAGGCTCAGATCCGAACCGCCGGTGATGTTGAGCAGAATGCCGTGCGCGCCCTGAATGGTATTGTCTTCCAGAAGGGGAGAGGAAATGGCTCGCTGGGCGGCTTCCGCCGCTCTGTTTTCACCGCTGGCCACGCCGGTTCCCATAATGGCCATGCCCATGTTGCTCATGACGCTGCGGACATCAGCAAAGTCCAGATTGATCAGGCCCGGAACCAGAATGAGATCGGATATGCCCTTGACCGCCTGATACAGAACGTCATCCGCTTTTTTGAAGGCTTCCAGCAGGGACAGATTGCGTCCGCCCAGGCTTAAAAGTCTCTGGTTGGGCACAACAATCAGCGTATCGACGGCATCCCGTAACTGGGCGATGCCTTCTTCTGCCTGAATGTTGCGTTTCTTGCCTTCAAACTGAAAAGGCTTAGTGACCACGGCAATCGTCAGCACGCTGCACTCCCGGGCAATCTCCGCAATCACCGGCGCCGCGCCTGTTCCGGTGCCTCCGCCCATGCCCGCGGTAATGAAAATCATATCCGCGCCTTCCAGATAAGGCTTGATTTCATCGCGGGATTCCAGAGCGGACTGCTTGCCGATTTCCGGATCGGAACCGGCCCCCAGACCTTTGGTTATTTGCGTGCCGATTTGAATTTTGACCGGCGCGCTGGATACGCCCAGAGCCTGCGCATCCGTGTTCGCATTGACGAAATCAACCCCCTGCAGGCAGTATGAAATCATCGTGTTGACGGCGTTTCCGCCGCCGCCGCCCACTCCAATCACCTTGATTTTTGCCAGATTTTCGGTACATACTTCAGTTAATTCAAACATGTTCTCTCCTTCCTTTCAAAAAAAATCTGAAAACATTTTCTTTACGCTTCTTTTTATATTTCCAAACATTCCTGTTGAAACGCCGTTTAAAACATTCTGGTTGTGGCCGTAAAGGATCAACCCCACACCGATGGCATGCGCCGGCGAATTGGCAATGTCCGTCAATCCGCCCACGTTGATGGGAATGCCTTTGCGCGCCTGCATGTCAAAAATTTTCTCGGCCAGCTCGCTGACGCCTTCCAGAAGCGATGTGCCTCCGGTTAAGACAACACCCGCCGCCAGTAAATCTTCAAAACCGAATTTGACCACCTCGTTATAAGCCAGGTTCAAGATTTCCTCCATTCTGGGTTCGACGATGCGCCCGAGTATTTGACGCGAAACTTCACGGTCTTCGCGACCGCCCAGACTGGGCACCCGGATGGTTTCATCTTTCGGTATGATGGCCGTCATGGCACAGCCGTATTTAATTTTTATTTTTTCGGCTTCGGCCAGCGGTGTGCGCAAACCGGTGGAGATATCCGACGTAAGATAGTTCCCGCCGACAGGCAGGATTGCCGTGTGCTTGATGCTTGATTCGGAAAAGATGGTCACCGACGTGTTGGCCCCGCCGATGTCCACCAGCACAACCCCCAGTTCTTTTTCATCTTTGCTGAGTACCGCTTCGCCCGCCGCCAGCTGTTCCAGCACAATACCATCAATATCCAAGCCGACGCGGTTAACGGATTTTTCAATGTCCTGAATGGCGGAAATCGCTCCGGTGACAATGTGCACCTTCGCCTCCAAACGGACGCCGGACATACCGATAGGATCCTTGATGCCTTCCTGGCCGTCAATCACATAACTCTGGGGAAGAACGTGCAGTATTTTTCTGCCGAGGGGAATGGCGATCGCTTCGGATGCTTCAATCACGCGCTGAACGTCTTTCTCGTCAACTTCTCTGCCCTTGATGGATACGATGCTCAAGGAATTCTGTCCCTTGATGTGATTGCCGGAGATACCGACAAACACGGAGTTGATCCGGCAACCGGACATATGCTCGGCTTCCTCCACGGCCATCTTGATCGACTCCACCATGCTGTCGATGTTAACAACCGTTCCCTTGCGCATTTCCCTGTTTTGCGATGTACCGATGCCGATGATGTCAATACCGCTTTCGGTAACATCGCCGACGATCGCAGTGGTTTTGGTGGTCCCGATATCGAGACCGACGATGACATTACTTCTCTTAACCATCCGTGTTTCCCCTCTTTTTAGTTTGACTGATCCATAAACTCAAATTTGATATTGTTTGCTTTTATCATCCTGCGCCACTCGCTCCGGAATGTTTTTGCGCTTAATCGTTACTTTCGACGCATCGGATAAATCGACACATACATAACCGGTTTTCATCCCTCTGTTTTCCAGATCGGCCAGGACGCTTTTCAGTTTCTTCAGTTTGTTTTCAAAACCTTCCGTGCCGAGTTTTAAATACAACCCCTTGTCAAAAATAAGCGCAACACCGAAAACAGAATCGACATTAATTTCTGAAATGGTGCCCAGGTAGGCATATTCTTCGGAACGCGAAACCGTCTGCAAGAAGGTCAGCGTGCTCAAAATAAGCGGTGACGCCGTTTTTTCTTCCGTTCGAACACCGGTGATGACGGGAAGATCGACCGCGTCGTTTTTCATCAATCGCTTAAAGACAAAACCTTTGGCATCCATCAGATAAAAATCATCGGACTGCTTCACCAGGGCCAGCGGGGTTCTTTCCTGCACTTGCAGAACAAGTTTCCCGGGAAATTCTCTGCCGACATAAACATTTTCCACCCACTGATTGGCGGCAATCCGGCGCACCACGGCCTCCGTATTGACAGACAAAATATTCTGCATAGGCTTGATGTTCGCCGAAGCGAGAATGTCCTTTTCAGTCAGTTCCTTTAATCCCCGCACGGATATTTCCTGAATCTGGAAATAGGGGCTGCTGACCATCAAGCTGTAGGAATAAATAAAGGCGATGGTCAGACATACCGCCACCGACAATAAAACCCCCGCGGCAAACAAATCACCGGAAACATTACTCAGGCGGCGACGCAGCCTGTTTTGCTTTTTTGCGATTTCCGATTTTTTGCGCATTATTTTTCTGAACATTCATTTTCTCCGATAATCACAACTTCCGTTTCTAGCGCCACGCCCTTTTCCTGCCGGATCCTGGATTGAATCAGTTCAATCAGGCTCAAAATGTCCAAAGCGGTGGCCTCGCCCCGGTTAATAATAAAATTGGCATGTTTGGGCGATACCTGCGCTCCTCCCACCGTCGCGCCCTTGAGACCCATTTCTTCAATGATTTTCCCGGCCGGCATCCCCGGCAGATTCTTAAAAACGGATCCGGCACTGGGATACTCCAGCGGGTGTTTTTCTTGACGCCATTGCATAATTTCGTTGATTCTGTCCTTAATCACCGCGCGTTCGCCTCTTTCCAACTGAAATTGAGCGCTCAGGATGATGGTGTCGTCGGGAAAATCCGTATGACGGTAGCTGAAAGATATTTTTTCTCTGCGCATGGTTCTTTTCGTAGATGAGGAATCCAGTATATCGACCTCTTGAATGACATCTTTCATTTCTTTGCCGTAAGCCCCGGCATTCATCCAGACGGCGCCGCCGACACTGCCGGGGATCCCGGCGCAAAATTCCAGGCCGGTCAGTTCCTCCGCCAAGGACTGGTTAACAACTTTTGCCAGAGAAACGCCGGCCATAGCCGAAACCATATACCGGTCTGCGGATGTCTGTTCGCAATAAATATCTTTCATCCCCGTCATCAGCAAAATTGCTCCCCTGTATCCACCGTCCCGCACAATGATGTTGGTCAAATTTCCCGCCGGAAAAAATTTTATGTTCTTTGCCCTCAGTCTTTGGACAATCGCTATTAGTTGCGTTGCATTTTCTATCCAGATGAGTGCGTCAGCGCATCCTCCGACTTTCAGCGAGGTATGAGCGGACATTTTTTCGTCAAACAATACCTTTCCGGCATGAATGTCTTTGAGCGCTTCTTGAATTTCATTTCCGCCCGTCATTTCTTTTCTGTTTCCCTTGCCACCAGGGCTTTGATGAACGCTTCACCAATTTTGTAAATGCTCCCGGCGCCGATGGTCGCCACGGTATCCTTTTCCTGGACTGTTTTGAGGAGATATTCGACGGTTGCTTCCGCACCGGAAATATACTCCACATGCTTTGGCCCCGCTTTTCTGATTGCTTCGCCAAGCGCTGCGGAATTGATGCCTTCAATCGGTTCTTCGCTGGCCGGATAGATGTCGTTTAAAATTAAGATATCCACCCCACGGAAAGCCCGGGTAAATTCGTCGAACAGTGCTTTCGTCCGGGTGTACCGGTGCGGCTGAAAGACAACAATCAACCGGTCCTGCCAGAGCTGCCGCATGGCCGACAGCGTCTCTTTTATTTCTGTTGGGTGATGACCGTAATCATCAACAACGGTTATTTCACCCACTCTTCCCTTGATTTCCATCCGTCGTTGTACGCCCGAGAAGCTCTTCAGCCCTTCCTTGATCGTTGCAATATCCAGATTCAGTTCTCTCGCCACGGCGATCGCCGCCAGCGAATTGTAAACGTTGAACAGGCCGGGGACGGTCAATTCCATTTGGCCCAGTTTTTCGCCTTTATAAATCAGGGTGTAGCAGGTTTTTCTCTTCGAAAATTTAATATCCACAGCACTATAATCCGCAGGCGTCTCAATGCCGTAGGTGATCATTCTGCGTTTTATAGAAGGAATGATTTCCTGCATGTGTGCATTATCGACACAGACAACCGTGCAGCCGTAAAAAGGAACGATGTTGGCGAATTTGAGAAACGCATCCTTGATTTCGACGATGCCGGGGTAATAATCCAGATGCTCGCGGTCGATGTTGGTAATGACCGCGATGGTCGGCGATAATTTCAGAAATGATCCATCACTTTCATCGGCTTCCGCTACAATGATTTCTCCATCCCCCAGACGGGCATTACTGCCGATGCTGGCCAGTTTTCCGCCAATCACCATGGTCGGATCCAGATCGCCCTGCGCCAGGATGGTGGCAACCATGGAGGTCGTTGTGGTTTTGCCGTGACTGCCGGAAACGGCGACGGAAAACTTCATCTTGAGCAGCTCCGCCAGCATTTCCGCGCGCGGAATAACCGGAATATTTTTCCGGTGCGCTTCCACCACTTCCGGATTGTTTTCCCTTACTGCCGTCGAGGTCACGACAACGTCGGTATTGCCGATATTTTCCGCCGCATGTCCGATCACGATCTTCGCGCCGATTTTTTGCAGGCGCGTCGTCGTCTCCGACGGTTGAACGTCGGAACCGCTCACATTATAGCCGAGATTAACCAGCACTTCTGCGATCCCGCTCATGCCAATGCCGCCGATGCCGACAAAATGAATGCGTTTTACTTTGCGCTGCATCAGGCTTTTTTCTTTATCTTTTTTCATCAATCCTTCTCGTCTCTTCTCTTTTCTAATGGTGACTTTTCTTTTCCGTCATCAAGTGAATGCAGGCATCAACAATGGTCGCTGCCGCATCAATTTTGCTGATTCTCGATGAATTTTCTTCCATGTGTTTTATTTTTTTTCCATCCCGCAGCAAATTCTCCACAACACCGAATAATCTGGCGCCGCTTAGTTCGCGCTCCTCAATGACGGCCGCCGCACCTTCCGCCTCCAGAGCCTGAGCGTTTTTTAATTGATGATCGTTGGCCGCCCAGGGATACGGAATCAAAACCGCCGCCTTGCCTGCCGCGGTGATCTCCGCCAGCGACGTGGCGCCGGCACGACAGATGATCAGGTCGGAATCAGCATAAGCCTGGGCCATGTCCATAATAAATGACTGGACATCCGCCTGGATGCCGAACTGCCCGTACGCTTTTTTGACTTCTTCCAGTTGCCGTTGGCCGGTCTGATGTAAAATACGTATTTCATCTTTTATCCCGCTTAATTGCGGCAGCATTTCAATAACGCTTTTGTTGATCGCTTCCGCTCCCTGAGACCCGCCGAAAATGAGCAGTTGCCGATGCGTTCTTTCCGGTTTCCCTTTCAGCTTCCCGGAGGTAAAAGAAGCGCGGACCGGATTGCCGCTGAACACAACCTTTGCGTGCGGAAAAAATGTTCGCGTCTGTTCATACGTCACGAATATCTTATCAGCAAACTTCCCCAGGATCTTATTGGTGACACCGGGAGTGGCGTTCTGTTCTGCTATCGCTGTCGGCAACCCCATCCAGTGTGCCATCAGCAACGCCGGCCCTGACGCGTAACCGCCAACACCCACAACCATGTCCGGTTGAAACTGTTTTAGAATTCGTCTGGACTGGCCCATGCTTTTGGGAATCTGATAAACGACTTTCATCAACGCTTTTATCCCCCGTCCCTTGACACCTTCAATATCAATCTCCATGAGTTCGTAACCGAGTTGACCGAGCAATCTGCTTTCGATGCCTCTTTTCGTCCCGATAAAAATAATCTGCGTCTGGTCATCTCTTTTCAAAAATTCTTCAGCAATCGCAATGCCGGGGAATAAATGTCCGCCTGTGCCTCCTCCTGCAATTACGATCCGCATCTTTTTCTCCGCATCAAATCAAACCTACCGAAAATACCCTTATGACGTCTGGGTGGAAATATTCAACAGAATGCCCACCGCCGTCATACTCATAATAAACGCCGTACCGCCGTAACTTAAGAAAGGCAGTACCAGCCCCTTCAAAGGAATCAATCCCATTACACCGGCAATATTGATGAAAGCTTCCAGAGAAATCACCATCGTCAGACCGGCTGCCAATAACGTCCCGAAAAGATCAGGCGCTCTTAATGCAATAACAAAACCGCGAAAAGCAAAAAGCGCAAACAGGATGATGACGATCGCCACACCGATAAAGCCGCTTTCCTCGGCAATGATGGAAAGAATGAAGTCCGTATGCGGCTCGGGCAGATAAAATAACTTCTGCATGCCGTCGCCAATGCCCACGCCGAAGGCCCCCCCGGAACCGAAAGAAATCAGCGACTGGATAATCTGAAAACCCGTATTATCCGCATCCTTCCAGGGATCCAGAAAAGCGGTTAAGCGCGTCAGTCGGTATCCCTTATATAAAATCAGCGCGACACCAATGGGAATGAAGGCCCCGACCAGACAAAAAAGATGTTTCATCTGCGCTCCCGCGATGCACAACATCATCAGCAAAATGGTGGCGATAATCGCTGATGTTCCGAAATCCGGTTCCAGCAGAATCAGCAGAATAACGGCGGCTGTCACGCCCAAAGGCACCAGAATTCCCTTGGTAAAGTTGGTAATCTGGTAAGCTTTGCGCGTCAACAAATGAGCCAGAAATAGCACCATCGTAATCTTGACCATCTCGGTAACCTGAAAAGAAAATCCTCCTAAATTCAACCAGCGGGTTGCTCCCCCGCGCTTCATGCCTACAGAAGGGATAAACAGCATCGTCAATAACACGAAAGACAGCAGGATACCGGGATAAGCTAATTTTCTTAAATATCCATAAGGGAGCTTGGTCATGATAATCATGGAAATCAATCCCAGGAAAACAAACGCCAGTTGTTTCTTTAAAAAAAACTGACTGTCCTTGAATTTCTCCAGCGCAATAATGGAACTGGACGAATAAATCATCGCCGTACCAACCACCACCAGAAACAGTGTCACCAAAAGAAGGATAACGTCCGGTATTCTATCCTCTTTTTTATACGCGGCTTCCATTTACAGATTCCTCACCACTTCCTTAAAATAATTCCCTCTTTCCTTATAATTGGCAAATTCATCAAAACTGGCGCAACCGGGCGACAGCAAAACGATATCACCGGCTTCTGCGCTACGATAAGCGCTCTCCACGGCTTCTTTTAATTTACTCTTTTTCACGAGCGGTTGATCTGCTGTGATTAGCGAAGCGATGCGCTCCCGCGCTTCGCCGAATAAAATCACTTGTTTGGTTTTTGTTTTCAATAAGGGCCGCAAGGTTTCAAAATCTCCATCTTTATCCCGACCGCCTAAAAGTAAAATCACCGGTTGCTCAAAAGTCTCCAACGCCCGCAGTACCGACCCGACGTTAGTTCCCTTGGAATCATCGTAAAATTTGACTGATTTTTTTTCTCCCGCAAATTCAATGCGGTGCGGCAATCCGCGGAAAGCCTGGATCGACGCGATGATATCTTCACAGGAACAGCCGCAAAGACGCGCCGCCATGATCGCCGCCATCACATTTTCGACATTATGGGCACCCGGCAGACGAATCATGTCCAAAGGATAACTTTCTTCGGCCACGGGTGGAATTTTCAAAACAATTTTTTCATTCCGGACAAAGATGCCTTCCGGCAAAAGATTTTTGGAACTGAATTGGCAGACCCGGGCGTTGATCGATTCCGCTATCCCTTTCTGCTCCTGATCTTCAGCGTTCAGAATGGCAAAATTATTTTGGGTCTGACGGGCAAACACACTGGCCTTGACGCGGCGGTATTCGTCAAGCGAACCGTGATAGTTGATGTGGTCGCATGTAATATTCAAAAGCACAGCAATGAACGGCTGGAATTGCTGTATCCACTGCAGTTGGAAACTGCTGATTTCCGCCACAATAAAATCATCCTGCTGAGCTGTTTCCGCATATTCGATCAGGGGATTGCCGATATTGCCGCCGACAAATACTTTCTTCCCGGAATGCTGCAGAATTTTTCCTAAAAGTGTCGTGGTGGTCGTTTTGCCATTGGTGCCGGTCACGGCAATGATCGGAACCTTGATCAACCGGTAGGCCAGTTCAATTTCACTGACCACGCTGATATTTTTCTTCAAAGCTTCGAGCAGCAATGGATTGTTCGGAGGGATCCCCGGAGAAGGAACCACCATCGTTGCGCCATTTAAAATATTGACATTGTGATAGTCGCCTGTCTCCAGCCATTTTTCTTGGGCAATCTGGCTGTATGCATCACCCCATTGATCCGGCGATTTTTCATCCGTCACGATGACGTTCGCGCCCTGCCTGCCCAGAAATCCAGCGACAGCACTGCCGGTTTTACCCATGCCGATCACGACTATTTTTTTGCTTCTAAAATCCATTAAGCTACCTTAACTTCAACGTACTGATGGCCAGCAAAGCCAGCAATATCGAAATAATCCAGAACCGGACAATGACTTTTGGTTCCGCCCAGCCCTTCAATTCAAAATGATGATGCAGGGGAGCCATCCGCAGGATCCGTTTCCCGCCGGTCATCTTAAAATAACCCACCTGAGCAATGACCGAAAAGGTTTCCACCACAAAGATGCCTCCTACAATGGCCAACAGAATTTCCTGTTTCGTAATGACGGCCACTGTCCCCAGGGCTCCGCCCAACGAAAGCGAACCGACATCTCCCATGAACACTTCCGCCGGATAAGCATTGAACCAGAGAAAGCCCAGCCCTGCCCCGACCAGCGCTCCGCAAAATACAGCCAGTTCGCCGGCGCCGGGAATGTAGGGAACGCGCAAATACGACGCCACCTTGATATTGCCGGAAAAATAGGCGAACAAAATGTACGTGGCAAAACAGATAACGGCCGGTCCAATCGCCAATCCATCCAAACCGTCTGTTAAATTGACAGCATTGGCCGATCCCACGATAATGAAAGTGGATAGGAAAATATAGCCCCAGCCGATATCAGGTAAAATCGTTTTGAAAAAGGGAATCGTCACGTGCAGATTAAATTCCGGTTTCAAATAAAGAATGACACTAACGAATAAAGCGATAATGATTTCAGCGATCAATCTTGTTTTGCCGGGAATCCCCCTGGAACTCTTTCCGGCGAGTTTGCTGTAATCATCAATAAAGCCGATTAATCCGAATCCTGCGGTTACCAGCAAAACCAGCCAGACATACGTCACGGACAGATTGGCCCAGAGGAACGTGGAAATCACCACGGCAAAGATAATTAACAGGCCGCCCATGGTCGGCGTTCCCTTCTTTACCAGATGGCTTTGCGGCCCGTCTTCCCGAATCTGCTGACCGATTTGCATTTGCTGCAATTTTTGAATCATCCATTTTCCGAAAATAAGGCAAATCAGCAGCGCCGTAATGGAAGCGAAAATAGTCCGAAACGTGATATAACGAAACACGTTAAAAAACGAAATCGTTGTGTGTAACGGATATAATAAATGGTAAATCAATTTAAATTCACTCCCGGCTAATCAATCATTTTACTGTTTTCACTTGTTTGATCTGAACCAAAATGATCGCATATTTGAGACACGATTCTTTCCATCTTCATTCCCCGTGAACCTTTGATCAGAATCCAGTCTCCCTTTTTCAAACGTTCTTTCAAGTAAACAAGGCCGTTATCCTGCTCCGACAGAAAGAAAATATGATCCGGCGACAAGCCTCCTTCCCTGGCTCCGGCAGCCGTTACCGCGGCAAAAGCCCCTCGCAGGAACAGAGCATGGACGCCGATCGTTGCCATCAGCATCCCTATTTTTCTATGCATTTCTTCAGACTGCTCTCCCAATTCCAGCATGTCACCCAAAAAAACGTAAGCAGGATGATTTGCTTTCAAATCTTTCAGCGCCATCAGCGCCTCCCTCACGGAAGCGGGGTTGGCATTATAAGAATCGTCAATCAGAAAAGCCCCGTTGCGCAGTTTGATGATTTCCATGCGACCGCTGAACGGCCGGAACGCGCCCAGTCCTTCGGAGATCGTCCGGATATCCACCCCGGCGGCAAATGCCGTGGCCGCAGCCGCCATGGCGTTATGGACATGATGCAGACCGACAATCTTTATGTCCGTTTTCTGAGTCTGACCGCCCATCACCAGATGAAAGCGCATTCCCTTCGGCCCGTTCTTTTCGATATCCGTCACCGTAACATCAGCGTTGGGGCTCATGCTGAACGTTACTTTCTTTCCGTTCCATTGCTCTGCGGTTTCCGTGATCAATTCATCATCCAGATTAATCACCGCGGTTCCCGAAGGCGACATATTGAAAAATAAATCACTCTTCTCGTCTCGGACAACAGCCATGGAACCGAACCCCGCCAGGTGTGCCGGACCGATGTTGGTAATCAATCCAATGTCGGGGTCGGCGATCTGGGTCAGTCTTTTGATTTCTCCCCGGGTATTCGTGCCCATTTCCAGAATCGCCAGTTCGTCCTGGTCGGTCAGACGAAAGATCGTCTGCGGCAATCCAATCAAATTGTTAAGATTGCCTTCTGTTTTTAAAGTTGTTTTCACACGGCTCGTAATGGCCGCAATCATTTCCTTTGTGGTTGTCTTTCCGGAAGAACCGGTTAATCCGATGACCGGAATGGAAAACTTTTTTCTCCAGTGACAAGCCAGTTCTCCCAGCGCAAACAGGGTGTCCTCGACCTTTATGATGGCTGTTTTTTTATCCGACCCTTTGCGACTGATTTTTGCTTCATCCTGAATCAGAAGTCCCGCAACACCTGCCCGGATCGCTCTTTCGATAAAATCATGTCCATCAAACTTTTCACCTTTGAGGGCAACAAAAAGATTCCCTTTTTGAATCAGGCGGGAATCGGTGGAGATGCCCTGAAAGATCGTTTCCGCCGTTCCGGAAATTAAAGTTCCGAACGTTGCTTGCAATACTTCAGTTACTGAAATGACAGGCGATTCCTTGATCATGAATTTATTTACATCCACTCCTTGATTCTAAAATCTTCCGGGCCACGACACGATCATCAAAAGATATTTTTTCCGTTCCCAGAATCTGGTAATCCTCATGGCCCTTACCTGCAATAAGAATGATATCGTCTTTTTCAGCCGCACCGATCGCGGCTTCAATCGCTTTGCGTCTGTCCGGAATGACAATGTATAAGCTGTGTTCGCTGTTTAATTGCAATGGGACCGCTTCCACTTTTCTGACTTTGCTACTGTCAATGCCCGTTTCTATTTCAGCGATGATCTCCAGTGGATCCTCCAGCCGGGGATTGTCGGACGTGACAATGGTTAAATCGCTGTACGTGACAGCCGCTTCTCCCATCAAAGGTCGCTTGCCCCTGTCTCTGTTTCCACCACAGCCGAAAACGGTAATAATTCTTTTTCTTCTGAGATCATTGAGCGTCTGCAGAACCCGCCTTAAAGCATCGTCCGTGTGCGCGTAATCGACAAAAACATTGAACGGGAGCGCAGAAACCACCGGCTCCAGCCGCCCCGGAACGTTGGCTAATTTTTCAATGCCTCTTTGAATAACCGGGGCAGGAATTTGTAAAATAAAAGCCGCTCCCATGGCGGCTAAAATATTGTACAGATTAAATTTACCGATGAGGGGTGATTTGATGAAGACAGTGTCTCCCGCCAGATTAATCTCCGCATGGATGCCTTTCAGGGATAATTCATAATGGACCGGTCTAACGGCCTGGTTACCTTCCATTCCGTAAGTGAGCGCCGGCAGCGATACCTCATTCAGAATTCTCTGCCCCCATGGATCATCGGCATTGATCACCATTTTTTGCGGATGAACCTTCCTGCTTTGCGGCAGGATTTCGGAGAAAAATCTTTTCTTGGCCTGAAAATAATTTTCCATCGTCAAATGATAATCAAGATGGTCGCGCGTGAGATTCGTAAAAATACCCAGATCAAAATCACAGTCATCCACCCGCTTCAAATCCACCGCATGAGAGGACACTTCGGACACAACATGGGTAATGCCATCGTCCGCCATGTCGCGCATGATTCTCTGCATTTCATAAGATTCGGGAGTGGTGTTGGGCGCCGGACGTGTTTTATCATGGTAACGGTAGTTGATGGTTCCCAGAACGCCGCAGGGAAGGCCCGCTTCCTTCAGGATGGATTCCAGAAGGTAAGAAATGGTTGTTTTTCCGTTTGTGCCCATAACCGCCATCAGTGTGAGATGCGCCGACGGATCGTTAAAATAATTTCTGGCAATAAGACCCAGAGCGCGACGGCTGTCGGATACTTTCAGAGCCGTTACCGACGATGGAAACTGCCGATCCCGTTCGTAAACAATAAACTTTGCGCCTCTGGATATCGCGTCATCAATAAAATCATGCCCGTCATTCATCAGGCCTTTGATAGCGACAAAAAGAGAATTTTCAACACACTGATTTGCAGAAAAAAATACTCCGGAAACGTCTTCCGCAGTTTTTCCTGTCTGATGGATGATGTCCAATCCTTTCATGACCCGAGTCAGTTGCACGCGAACCTCAATTATTTAATTCAAAAACAACATTGCATAAACGATCATTGCCCAGCGGCGCGTTCGCCGGCGGGTACTGACGGACAGCCCAACCGTTGCCGGATACTTTCAGTTCGATGGATTCAGCTTTTGCTTTTTTCATCGCTTCTCTGATCGTCAATCCCGTAAAATCAGGCATGGAGAGTTCGTCACTGGCAACAACACTTTGCGGCACAATCGTTTCCTGAGCCGAAACCAGCTGCACTTTCTCCATTTTATCTTTTTCTAAAACCGGGGTTTCCCGGATATCCGTCTTGAAACAATTGAGTATCTGCTCTCCGATCTTTTTAAAGACCGGCGCGGATGCGACGCCTCCCCATTTGTCTCTTTGGGGCTCATCAAGAATAACGAGTATCGCAACCTGCGGATTGTCCGCCGGGAAAAATCCGATAAAAGACGTGCGAACTTTTTCTGAAGAATACACCCCGCGGGTCGCATCGAATTTCTGGGACGTCCCGGTCTTGCCGGCTACGGCAACATTGTCCATTTTCGCGTTTTTACCCGTGCCGTCTTCAGCGCCAACGACATCCGTCAGCATCGCGGTAAGGCGTTTCGCTGTTCCGGGAGAAACAACTTTACGCACCACGGTGGGTGTATAAAGCTTGATGAGATGATTATTCTGGTCGGCAACACCCCGGACAATATAAGGTTTCATCAAAACGCCGTCATTGGCGATGGCTGAAAAAGCTGTAATTAACTGAATCGCTGTCACGGAAATACCCTGGCCGAAAGCGATCATGGCCGTATCAACGGGCACCCAATTTTTTACCGGCCGCACCAAGCCCGGTGATTCACTGGGTAAATCGATGCCGGTCCTTGATCCAAAACCAAAATCTTGAATGTAATGATAGAATTTTTCTTTACCCATTCTTTGAGCGATTTTGGCTGAACCGATGTTGCTGGAATATTTCAATATCTCTCTCACCGTTAAGGTTCCATGACGTTTTCGTTGCGCTTCGTGAATAACGCGGTTCGCCACTTTGTAATTTCCGTTTTCGCAGAAAAATCTGTCTGATTCCCTGATGATTTTTTCTTCCATGGCCGCAGCAACCAGAAAAGGCTTAAAGGTCGAGCCCGGATCATAATAATCGGCAATAGCGTGATTACGCCATCTTTCCGGCTTGAGATCTGCGACGTTATTGGGATTGAACCCCATCTGGTTGGCCAGCGCCAGAATTTCTCCCGTCTTGGGATCCATCACGATGGCCAGCCCTCCCTTGGCGCCCTTGTCCAGCACAGCTTCTTTCAGGTTGGTTTCCACAAGATACTGAATCCTGTTGTCAATGGTTAGAACCAGATTTTCAGTATCATCTTGGAGGGTCTCATTTTTTCCAACCCGCAGTAACAATTTTTTACCCTTCGCATCTCTCGCCCAGGCCAGTTTGTCCGGTTTTCCCTTCAATGAGTCATCAAACTTTTTTTCCAATCCTTCCAGACCATGGGCATCCAGACCGACAAATCCCAGCAAATGCGCAGCTAATTCCCCGTTGGGATAAAAACGTTTCGGTTCTTTCACCAGAAAGATTCCTTCGATATCCGCATTTTGGACTGAAGCGGACTGTTCCGGAGAAATTCTTCTGGCCAGCCAGCAGAAACTTCTGGGCGCGGATAATTTTTTTAAAACATCCTCTCTGGCCAGTCCAAGCATATTGGCTATCTGCCGCGACGTTTTTTCCGGGTCAATGATTTTGGAAGGGTCGGCACAAACGGAATCAGCCATGATGGAGATGGCCAGTTTTTCACCGTTGCGATCATAAATGATTCCCCTTTCCGCCTGTAACTGTAGCACCGTGGTGTGCTGTCGGTTCGCTATTTTTTTCAACTTTTGGCCGGATAAAACCTGTAACTGAAAAGCACGGGAGATCAGCGCGACAAATAAAACAAGAAAAATCATCAAAACCATGATGATTCTGAATTTCAGTCTTTCTTTTGACGCAGTGCCCATGTCATTCTCCCGGTTGTTTCAAGAGGATAACTTGCGCGTTATCCGGATAGGTCATCTGCAATTTACTGCTCACAATACTTTCAATCCTTTGCGGTGATTTCAGCATTGCGAATTCCAGTTTTAATTTTTTTTGTTCTTCCAGTTTTTGTTGCTGTTCACTGACTTCCGCCGCGATATGATACTCCAGCTCCGTCATGCGAATGTGTGAACCCACATAGATCAAAGCCACCATCATCAGGACGACGGCGAAAATGATGTACGTCGGATATTTGATTCCCAGCGAAACTTCTTCAGTTTCCTTGAGATGGGGCATCACTCTTGTTTCCACAGACTGAGCGGACTGTGCCATTTAGATTCTCCCGGCCACTCGTAATTTAGCGCTGCGCGCCCGCGGATTGGATTGAATTTCTTCCGGCGAGGGCGTAATAGGTTTTCTCGACAGATTCCTGAGTTTCGCTTCTCTCTGACAAACACAAACCGGAAGATCCGTAGGACATACGCATTTCCCCTCCAGGGAACGGATTTCATTCTTCACGATTCGATCCTCAAGAGAATGAAACGAAATAACGCAAAGGCGGCCACCCGGTTTCAAAACATCGGCGGCGGCATGAATGGCAGGTTTGATATGATCGAGTTCCTGGTTAACGGCAATCCGAATTGCCTGAAAAGTTCTTGTAGCCGGATGAATCTTTTGCCACCTTAATTTCGCAGGCATGCAGGAGGCGGCGATGTCCGCGAGTTCGGTTGTTGTGCCGATCGGCGCTTCCCGCCTTCTTTTTGATATTGTCCTGGCTATTCTTGCCGCCATTTTTTCTTCTCCGTAAAGCCTGATAATTTTTTCCAGTTCACTTTGCGTAAATGTGTTGACAATATCATAAGCGCTCAGTTTCAAACTGCGATCCATCCGCATATCGAGCGGCGCTTGCTGACTGAAGCTAAAACCTCTTTCCGAGGCATCCAGTTGACGGGAAGAAACGCCTAAATCCAGAAGGACCCCATCAACTTTTTTTATATTTAAATTTTTCAGTATATTGTCTAAATTTGCAAAATTATCTTTTACTAAAATTTTACGCGAACCGAATTCCGCCAGTCGTTGTTCTGCAAAGTGAAGGGCATCTTCATCGCAATCAATGCCCACCAGTAAAGCTTCGGTTTCTTTCAGTATGGCATAAGCATGACCGGTACCACCGACTGTGCCGTCTACATACACTCCCGTTTTACTGACTAATAACGAATCAACAACTTCTTTGAGCATTACCGGCTCGTGATAGAACTCGGTAATCATGGTTTTCAAATTCCCAGGTCAGCGATAATGTCAGCACATTTGTCGATTTCCACGCGCTTCCTCCATTCTTCGTGACGAACCTTCGACCAGATTTCAATGTTCTTCTGCATACCCACCAGGACAATATCTTTTTCCAGTTGAGCATATTCACGAAAAGCAGGTGGTATAAGTACACGCCCCTGTCCGTCAATGTTGCAATCCATTGCCCCGGACATAAAGAAACGCTGAAACTCTCTGACTTCCTTGCGCAGTTTGGATTGATGCGCCACTTTTTCTTCAATGATCAACCACTCATCATAGGGGAAAACCATCAGGTATTGATCCCAGGTTGTAATCACCAACTTGTTCTCGTATTCTTCCGAGAATATTTCACGAAACTTGGAAGGAAAAATTATCCTTCCTTTTTCATCGATAGTGTGATGATATTGACCTCTGAAAACAGACATCAACTTCCCTCCACGATAAGCCACTTTACTCCACGTGGCAACTATAGAGGCGCAGGTTGCCTTTGTCAAGAAAAAATTTCAACTTTTTTTCAAATAAAACGGCTTAAAATTACTAGGGAAATAGGGGAAAGGGAAAGACTGATCAGTCGGTTTTGGGAAATTAAAAAAATCGGGAAGACTCTAACAGGAAAACTTGCGTTCTTTAATCCTTTTGTTCTATTGCTTCACCTTCAATTTGTTGTGGTGAATCCCCTTCAACCTGAGGCACAACATTCTCTTCAAGTTCTTGTATTTGTTCAGTTTCGTGATTTATATACCGCTGCACTGCCAGATTATGTTCAGCAAAAGAGCTTGAAAATTGATGCGTTCCGTTTTGTTTGGAAACAAAATAAAGATAATCCACTGGCGCGGGATTCAGTGTCGCCTTCATCGAATCCAAACCGGGATTGGCAATCGGTCCCGGCGGTAAACCGTTGATTAAATAAGTATTATAGGGAGAACTTCTCCTCAGATGACTTCGTAAAATTTTACCTTTAAATTGATACATATCGTAAACAGCCGTCGGATCGCTCTGTAAACGCATCCCTTTCTTCAATCTGTTTTTAAACACGGCGGCGATAAGAGGTTTTTCAGCATGATCCGCAGATTCTTTGCCGATCATGGAGGCAAAAGTAACCAGTTGATGAACACTCATTCCGGTGGCATTCGCCCTTTTAATCATTGCCGGAGTTACTTTCTGCCAAAAGGTATCCACCATTTTTCTCATGATTTGTTTTGTATTCATGGAACGATTAAAAAAATATGTTTCCGGAAAAAGGTAGCCTTCAATAGAATCCGCTTGAATATTCAATGATTGTAAAAATTCCCTGTCCCGGGCCAGTTCAAAAAAAGTATCTCGGTTAATTAGCTTGTCCTTTTCCAGAAGTTCGGCAATATCGCGTAGTGATAAATCTTCAGGAATCGGCACCTTGTATTGTTTAATTTCTCCCCGCACGAGCTTGTTAATCATGGTCCATGGCGTCATCAGCGTATTGATTTCATATTCGCCTGCGCGAATCTGGCGCCTTGCTCTTTTAAGGGTTGCCAGGCTCACAAAGAAAAATCGATTTTTAATTAATCCTTCCCTGTTTAAAATTTCCAGACTTTCCAGGAAGCTCGAACCGGTCGGCACATTCACAACGACAGTACGATTATTTCTGTCAATCGGACTCAACGAATAATTCAAAAAAAGAATGAAAAATATAAAAAGTGCAGCGAAGATGATCCATAAACCGCGGCGAATGGTTTTATTAAAGGAGATATATTTATTCAGAAAACGAAAAAATACGGGGAATTTCCTTGACCACCAATGCTTTTGCCTGTAACCCCCCCCAGCAGAGTTCTTGCCCTGAAGGTTTTCTTTTTGATTATTATTTTTATCTTTTGTTTTCATTTTCAGGGTGAATTCATTGATTCACTTTTGGACCATCGAATCCAGGTAATTCTGGAGAATTAGACAGGCAGCCAGCTTGTCCACCATTTTCTTTCTTTTTTCCCAGCGGACACCGGAGTTGATCAGAATTTCTTCCGCTTCTTTCGTCGAAAGCGTTTCCTGCCATTTCATCACGGGCAGAGCAAAGGTTTTTTCCATGAACGATGCAAAGCGATTGACCTTTTCGCACTGGATGCCTTCTGATCCATCCAGCCTTATCGGATAACCGATCACTATCTTTTCAACTTTGTAATCATGGATCAATCTGCCTAAAATATCCCCGTCATGTTTTTTGTTTTTCCGGATGATGGTGGGCAATCCTTGAGCGGTCATACCCAATTCATCACAGACCGCTACGCCAATTCTTTTTTCGCCATAATCAAGACCAAGGATACGCAAACCATACCTCTCTTGAAGCGTTTTGTAACAATTCCATCGAGCATTTTCAAGGATTAATTTGGGTGGCGTTTTCATGCCTTCATCCTATCTTTTTATTTTTGTAAAACCGGAAAATATCACCTTGTGAAAAAATGAAGAGTTTGTTACTTTTCAGCGTCATGATCAGGATAATTATATGAAACATTTCGTTCTCGGCACGGCCGGCCACGTTGATCACGGGAAAACCGCCCTTATTAAAGCGCTTACGGGTGTGGACACCGACCGCCTCAAAGAAGAAAAACAAAGAGGCATTACGATTGAACTCGGATTTGCTTCGCTCATTCTTCCGTCCGGTCAGACACTCGGCATCGTCGATGTTCCCGGACATGAAAAGTTCATTAAACATATGGTCTCCGGCGCTGCGGGCCTTGATTTCGTTTTGATGATCATTGCCGCGGATGAGGGCATTATGCCGCAAACGAAGGAACATCTGCATATCTGCTCGATGCTAGGCATATCCAAAGGCATCGTCGCCCTGACCAAAATTGATCTGGTCGAGAAAGACTGGCTGGACTTGGTCCAATCAGAGATTGTCGATTTTCTGCAGGGAACGTTCCTGGAAGATGCACCCATTGTGCCGGTATCAGCCATCAAACAGACAGGCCTTGCCGATCTGCTCAAGGCCATTGATGAAACGGCAAGAAAAATCGATGAAAAAGCTGATGACGGAATTTTTCGCCTGCCTGTGGATCGCGTCTTTACCATGAAGGGATTCGGTACGGTTGTAACGGGAACTCTCGTTTCCGATCACATTAAAACCGGTGAAGAAATTCAGGTGCTTCCCGGTAATATCATCACACGCATCAGAGGCATGCAGGTGCATAACCAGACGGTAGAAGAAGCCTGGGCAGGTCAACGGACCGCCATCAACCTTCAGGGCGTTGAAAAATCAAGCATCGAACGGGGCCATGTGCTTGTCCGGCCGAAAACCGTTTGGCCTTCCCAGCGCCTCGATGTGTTTGTGGAGTTTCTCGCTTCCAATGCTAAAAATCTGAAGAACAGAACACTCGTCCGCCTGCACACGGGAACAAGCGAAATCATTGCCCGCCTGACCTTGCTGGACAAAGACGAACTGGCGCCGGGACAAAAAGCTTTTGCTCAAATGATCCTGACGAACAAAGATGTCATTATCGCCGGCGATCGCTTCGTTCTGCGCAGTTATTCTCCGGTGACAACGATTGGCGGCGGTTTGATTATTGATCCTCTCCCGACAAAACACAAAAGGCATAACGAAAAAATTATGGCCGACATGAACATTTTATTGAACAGTTCGCTGGCGGAAAAAATTTCTGTTATCATTGAACGAGCCGGTTTTAAAGGCATCAATCTGCGCGGGCTGAACTTCCGGCTCGGCATCCATGTGAAGAAAATCCGGGAAGCGCTGGAGGGGTTGTTTTCCGGCAGAAAAGCTATCCTGCTGGACAACGAAGACACCACCGTTATTTCCGCTGTCTGCTACAATCAACTGGAAGCTCTGATCGGGAAAAACCTGAGCGCTTATCATCAGAACAATCCTTTACAGGGCGGCATTTCCAAAGAACAGCTCAAGGAAACACTCGGACGCGCGATATCGGTCAAGCTGTTCAATCTGGCGCTGCGCAATCTCGGCAAACAAGAAACGATTGTTTTGGATAAAGATAATGTCCGGCTCACGGGACATCAGGTCCATCTGGAAGGTGAACTCGATTCGCTGCGCAACAGCATTGCCCGGATTTATACTGACGCAGGACTGGCGCCCCCTTCTCTCAACGATGTCATCAACGATTTTAAAGATCAGAAAACAAAAGCGCAAAGCATTATCAAACTGATGCTCAAAGATGGCGCTTTAATACAAATTAATGAAGATCTCTGTTTCGACAGTGGATCGCTGAATAAATTGCGCGATGATTACAAAGCGTTGCTGATGAAAGACGGCAAGGCGACTCCGGCCAGTTTTAAAGAGTTGACCGGCCTTTCCCGTAAATATATCATTCCGTTGATGGAATATTTTGACGTCAGCAAACTGACCGTCCGGGTGGGAGATCACCGCATATTAAGAGAGAATCGATGAGTGATTTAAAAAAAATAATCAAAACGATAAAAATATCTTCCGGCGACGATACGGCCGTGACCCGCAATCTCTCCAAAGTGATTCAGGAAGTGAGTCTTGCGGTTCATGTTGACGGCAAGCCACTGGCGAATATTGCGTGCGCCGGGATTCATCTGGAAGAACTCGCGGCAGGTTTTTTAAGATCGGAAAGGCTCATTGCCCGCAGGAGCGACATCGAAGAAATCAAAATGAACAAAAAAAAGCATCTTGTTGATGTTATCCTGAAGAAAAAAACAGACTGCTCTCCGGCATCTGTAAAAAACATCGCGTCCAGCGGGGCACGCGGAAAATCAAACATGGACGTGCTTACACCCTTGAGCCCTGCCAGGGATTTTAAGATCAAAACCCGTGTGGCCCTCAAACTCATGGAAGAACTCCTGAACAATTCCGCAGTGCATAATCAGACAGGCGGCACCCATTGTTCAGCTCTGGCGACGGGAAAGAAAATCGTCGCCCTTCGCGAAGATATCGGCCGTCACAACACGATAGATATGCTGGGAGGCTATGCCCTGATGCAGAAAATCAATCTGCATCAGGCAATGATTTTAACAACGGGAAGAATCTCATCCGAAATTGTTTATAAAGTCTGGAACATGGGCATACCGGCCATTATTTCTCATTCCGCACCGACAGCCAACGCTGTTGCCCTGTCACACAAGGCCAATATTTTGCTGATCGGCTATGTGCGTCATGGCCGGATGAACATCTATTCTCACGAAAGGCGGGTCATCATTTGAAGTCAAAAGAAGTTTATCTCAAGGACATTAAACAGGGAGACAGGGTCGCTTCCACATTTTTGGCGGCCGAAAAGAATATGGCTTTTTCCATCAAAGGCGCTCCTTATTTGAATGTGCGGCTGAAGGACAAGACCGGCGAACTGGATGCTAAAATCTGGGACAACGCCATGGAATGGGATCAGCAGTTTAAAAAAGGCGACATCATTTACGTTGAAGGTAAAGCTTCTAACTATAAAAATGCAATTCAGATTTCCATAGTCAAGGTTCAAAAAAGCGCCTGGGAAGACATGGACACTGCCGATTATTTACCCGCGGTAAAAGGTGACGTGGATGCCATGTATAACGCACTGCTCGAGTTTGTTGAAAATATAGAAACCCAACCTCTGCAAAAGCTATTGCAGTCTTTTTTGCATCAGGAAAAGACGGCGGAGCTTTTCAAGAAAGCTCCCGCAGCCAAAGGCTTTCATCATATTTACCTGGGCGGACTTCTGGAACATACCCTCTCGGTGGTGCGCTTACTGGAAAAAGCCGCCGCGCACTATCCGGAACTGAAAAAAGATATGCTGATCACCGGAGGCATCCTTCATGATATAGGGAAAATATATGAATTTTCATATGACACCATTATTGATTACAGTGATGAAGGTAGACTTATCGGTCATATTGTGCTAGGCGTACAAATGATTGATAAAGAGATAGCCGCTATTGCTGACTTCCCCCCCCAAACAGCAATGGAATTACGCCATATTATTTTAAGTCATCATGGCGAATTCGAATTCGGCTCTCCCAAACGCCCGAAAACTTTAGAGGCTTTAGTTGTCCACTATATGGATGATCTGGATGCTAAATTTAATGCTTTTCAGACATTCATGGCGGCCTCGAACAATGGCGATTCCGATTGGACAACGTATCATCGCTTTCTGGAACGTTTTCTTTACAAGGGCAAATAAAAATCAGTTCAATCTCACAGAATCGGAACTTGATTTTTTGAAGGCAAAGAGCTTGGGAAAAGCGGACTTCCAACAAACAAACATGCAAAAACGATTCATTAACGCATGATGGTTAATTTAAATTATTTAAAGGGGGGAACGTAGAATTATGGCTTATAGAACAGATACTTTATGCGGTATATTTCACAATCAGGCGCTTCGTTTTGGAGACCAGGTTGAACTGCTTCGCGCCAAAATTGACAAAAACGGTAATCCGAGCAGCGAATGGCACTCCCGAACCTGGAAGGAGACTCGCGATGAAGCCATGGGTTTTGCCAAGGGCTTGCTGGTCCTGGGATTAAAAAAGGGCGATCGAATCGTCATCTTTTCTGAAAGCAGACCTCGGTGGATCATCGCTGACCAGGCCATCCAGGCCTGCGGCGCTATCGGTGTGCCTCTTTATCCCACACTGACCGTTGAAGAACTGGGGTACATGACCTCGGACAGCGGATCGAAAATCGTCATCGCTTCCAATCAGGCCCGGGGAGAAATGGCCATCAAAGCAAAAGCAGAGGGGGTTCCCATTGACAAGATTATTACAATGGGATCCTGGCAGGGGACAAAACCTGAAGGTGTTTATACTTTCGATGAAATTATCGCCTTGGGCAAGGGTAAAATCAGTGACGAAGAGCTGGAGAAAAATATCAACGCGGTCACACCCGATGATGTTGCTTCCATCATCTACACGTCGGGAACAACCGGTAAGCAGAAAGGCGCTGTTCTCACCCAGAAGAACTGGGTGTCCAACCTTCATCAGGCTTCCAATTCCACGCTGGTTCGTTGTCAACGGGAACTTGGTCTTCACCTGACTTTCCTTGTTCATTTACCCATGTGTCATGTTTTCGGCAGAACAAGTGATTACCATGTGGGCGCTCTTCAGCAGGGAGGCATTCTTATTTTTGCGGAAAGCTTTGAAAAAATACCAAAAAATCTACAGGAAATCAGGCCCAATGTTGTCATCAGCATTCCCCGCTTGTGGGAAAAAATCTACGATACGACAAAATCGATCATGTCGCGACAGAACAAGACAACACAGTCTATTTTTAACTGGGCCATGAAACTGGGAGAACAATACTCCGACGCCATGGCCACCGCAACACGCATGAATCAAATAGACCTGCTTCAGTTCGCCGCGGCCAACGTTCTGGTTTTCAACAAAATCAAAAAGACAGCCGGTCTGGACCGCGTGGTTCTCGGCATATCCGGCGGTGGCAAACTTTCCAAAGATGTTTGTGTATTTATCCGTTCGCTGGGCATTCAACTGAGCGAAGGTTATGGACTCACGGAAACATCGCCTGTGATTAATTTTAATGAACCGGAATTCAACACCAGTTTTGATATCAGCAAAGGCAACTGGTTCCAAAAGAAGATGCTGGATTTAACCGTGGATCTCATGGTGACGAAACAGGCGCAGGGGTTATCGCCCTATACCCATCCACTTCGATCGATCAGTCTTTCCCTGGCCTACAATACACTTGCTCACAAACTGCAGATCAAACCGGGGACGGTTGGCAGACCGGCTCTTTGGACAGAAGAAAAAATTGCCGAAGACGGTGAAATACTCGTCAAAGGACCTCAGGTCTTCAAGGGATACTGGAATTTACCTGACGCTACTAAAGAAGCATTCACGGACGATGGATGGTTTAAGACGGGAGACATTGGCGAGTTTGACCGTGATGGATTCCTGCTCATTACCGACCGCAAGAAAGAACTGTTTGTCACGTCCGGCGGCAAAAACATCGCGCCGCATCCCATCGAACTGGCCATTATCGGCAAGCCCTTCATCGATCAGGCTTGTCTCATCGGTGATGCGAGAAAATACATTTGCGCATTGATTGTTCCTGATTATCAGGAGCTGCGCCGTTACTGCAAACACAATGGCATTCCGGACTCTGCCAACAAAGACCTCATCGCCCATGAGAAGATCAAAGAATTGTTCCAGAAGCAGATTGATGAGGTCAACGAAACGCTGCCGCGTTACGAACAGATCAAGTACTACAAGATCATGGAAGCTCCCTTCAGCGTTGAGTCCGGTGAGCTGACGCCGACTCTGAAACTGAAACGCAGAATTGTCTTCGAAAAATACAAGAACGACATTGAAAGTATGTACCAAGGTTAAATAAATTTTAGATCAGAATAATAAGAGGGATTGTTCTTTGAACAATCCCTCTTATTTTATACAGATGTTTTTTAGGATCTTGTCTTTCACTGCCCTTTAAAGACCGGCTGCCTTTTTTCCATGAACGCCATGAACGCCTCTTTGAGATCATCGGTTGTCAGCAAAAACATATTTTTCTGGATGGCCAGAGCCATACCCTCGCTGACGCTCGTATAACGACTGAAATTGAGAACTTCCTTCGTGCATTCGATGGCGAGGGGGGCATTCTCTGCTATGTGCGCGGCCATTTCACCAGCGGCGGCGTAAAGAGCCGTCTGATCCGCGTAAACATGATTGGCCAGTCCCATTTTTTCCACCTGTCGGGCGTTGAAAAAACCAACGGTGAAAGCGATTTCCCGGGCATATCCCTGGCCAACGATCAAAGGAAGTCTTTGCAGAGCGCCCATATCGGCACATAACCCGATCTTCGGTTCTTTCAGACAGAAACTGGCATCTTCGGTACAAAGGCGGATATCACAGGCGGAAATCATATGCAGTCCGCCACCAATGCACTGGCCATGCACCGCGGCAATGACCGGTTTGGGGCACTCTTCAATCGCATTGCAGCAATCAAAAAGAGGCTGAAATTTTTTAATCATATCAAACGGCCCTCTGGCTGTCCCGGTAAAACCTCCTGCGGCATCTTTTAAATCCAGACCGGCGCAAAAAATTCTGGCCTTACTCTTCAAAACAACAGCCCGCACGTCATCCTTGGCAGCCAGCTCTTTAAACACGCCGGCAATTTCCGATGCAAATTCCAAACTTAAAGCATTGAGACTTTTTTCTCTGGCCAGCGTAACGGTCGCGATATAATCTTTGATCTCCAGTTCAATATATTTGTAACTCATAAGCCACTCCTTTCTTATTTTTTGTACAAAGAATTTTTAATAATGTATTGATGGACTCTATCCATGGTCAGATACCTGATGGATTTACCTTCTTGAACCATCTGTCGCATTCGCGAGGAAGAAATATCCAGAAAACTTATGTGACGGAAATAAATGGTGTGCCCTGTCGGTCCTGTAAATCCATCGATTTTTTTATCGTAGGAAAATTTTTCGGCAAATTTTTCCGGCAGGATGGCGTCCAGCCTTAAATCGTCGTATCCGGGACGGGTCATGACGGCGAAATGACACAACAGCAGCAGTCTCTCCCAGTCTTTCCAGGTCGTGATCGCCTGAAAAGCATCCTGACCGACAATGAAATACAGTTCCAGATCATCCGTATAGTTATGGAGAATATGTTCCACCGTTTCCACGGAATAGGATTTATCGGCGCGCAATTTTTCCACTTCGGAAAATGAAAAATTTTCATTGTCTTCAATGGCCAAACGAATCATCTGTTCGCGATGATTGAAAGACGTTATTTGGGTCTCCAGTTTATGCGGCGGCCGTGCTGACGGCACAAAAATAATGCGGTTGAGATTAAAAATATCCAACATCTCTTCCGCGCCGCGTAAATGTCCGATGTGAATCGGATCAAAAGTTCCCCCCAAAAGTCCCCATCTCATGTTCTCACTTGTCCGTTTCCGTAAATGATAAATTTTGTTGTGGTCAATTCCTCCAGTCCCATCGGACCGAAAGCGTGCAGTTTGGTTGTAGAAATGCCGATCTCGGCGCCCAGCCCCAGTTCAAAGCCGTCACTGAAACGCGTTGAAGCGTTGACCAGAACGGTTGAGGAATTGACCTCGTTTAAAAATCGCTGGGCATGAGCGTAATCATCCGTAATGATGGACTCGGTATGCAAAGAACCGTATTTTTCAATGTGCGCAATGGCTTCATCCATGTTTTTTACAACTTTCACCGCGAGAATCAAATCCAGATATTCGGCATACCAGTCATTTTCCTGAGCTTGCTGAATCTTTTTCAAAATGGATTTTGTTTTTGCGCAACCCTTGATGACCACACCGGCTTTCCTTAATTTACCGGCCGCCAGCGGCAGAAATTTACCCGCAATGTCCTGATGCACCAGCAGCGTTTCGAGGGCGTTGCACACACCCGGACGCTGAGCTTTGGCGTTGAGACAGATATTGACGGCCATTTCCATGTCGGCGCTGGCATCCACAAAAACATGGCAGACACCTTTGTAATGCTTGATGACCGGTATCCTGGACTGAGCAACCACCGCGCGGATTAATTCTTCACCACCGCGGGGAATGATCAAGTCAATGTATTCTTCCAGATGCAACATCTCGTTCACCGCTTCACGGTCGGTCATCGGGATGACCTGTATTGCTTTTTCCGGCAAAGATGTCTCCTTCAGAACTTTCTGCAGGATGGAGGCAATGGCCAGATTGGATTGGATGGATTCGGAACCACCCCGCAAAATCACGGCATTTCCGGATTTAAGGCACAGCGCCGAAGCGTCGACCGTGACATTGGGACGTGACTCATAAATAATCCCGATGACACCCAGGGGAATTCTCATTTTTCCCACCAAAAGACCGTTGGGCCTGCGCCACATGGACGTTACCTTCCCGACGGGATCCGGCAGGGCGGCCACTTCCCGCAAGCCTTGGGCCATTTGATCAATCGTGGACGGTTTGAGGGTCAAACGATCGAGCATGGCACTGGAGATGCCTGTTTTTTTGGCCTTAACGACATCTTTAGAATTTGCTGCCAGAAGAACTTTGGAATTTTTCTCCAGTTCTTCCGCCATGCGCAAAAGAGCCTTGTTTTTTTCCGTCTCGGTCACGCGGGAAAGCTTTCGTGCCGCCAGTTGCGCATCACAGGCGATCTGCTGCACAGAACTCTTGATATCCATAACGCCATCCTTCAAAAATAAACTTGCATTTTCTCTTTTATTACTGGTAAAAACTGCCCCGTTTAAAGAAGGACAGTCTTGCATTCTTCATTTTAGCAGAAGAAAAATTTGTGTAAATCTACAGGACAAAAGTTCACGTGTCAAGGCCTTTGCCCAAACAGAAAATATGAGCAGAATACGCATTAAAGCCGGAAAAAAAATCTATTCCATCATTAAGGATGGTGGTTTTGATTTCGATTCGGTTTCGACTTATTTCGGACCGGCGGTAGGGCCCCGCTGGCTGATTGCCAGTGGATTCGATTTGACGCTTTTAAAGGAAGGTCTGCTGGGATGTCAAAAACCGGTGCAACTGGTCGGATCCTCCGCGGGCGCGTTTCGCTTTGCGGCATGGATTCAGCCGGAGGCAATTCCATCCTACCAGAAACTCATGGACGCTTATATCCATATTGAATACACCCAACAGGATACGCCGACATCAGCCCTGCAAACAACGACCCATATCATCAATGCCTATCTGGAGGATGACGCGCTTTCTTTTGCTCTCGCCAATAAGCAATACCGCCTTGTGGTGATCACCGCACGGGCGCGCGGTCTGGTCGCGTCAGAAAATCACTGGCTGCAGAAGGCAGGACTGTTAACCTGTCTGATATTTAATTATTTCAGTCGTAACAACATTCACAAATTCGCAGAAAGAATCGTTTTTTATAATGCCTCCAAACCGCCGGCATTTTGTTTGCAGCGATCCTTCCGCGGAGATTACGTTCCGTTAAATGAAGTGAATTTTAAATACGCCGTGCTGGCTTCCGGCGCTATTCCTTTGGTCATTAACGGTGTGCGTGATATTTATGGCGCGCCCCGCGGTGTTTATCGCGACGGAGGTCTGATTGATTATCACCTGACGCACCAGTATGCCGCCGGAGAAGATGAAATCGTGCTTTTCTTTCATCACCAGGAAAAGGTCGTTCCCGGCTGGCTGGATAAACAAATCAAAAGCCGTGGGCCGGAACCGCATACATTAGACAATGTTTTAATGATTTTTCCGTCGCAGAGCTTTGTTGAAAGTCTTCCCGGCGGGAAGGTTCCCGACCGCACCGATTTAGTGACTTTGATCAATGATCAGGGGACAAGAATCAAGAACTGGCGCCGGGCGGTGGAATTATCCGCCCCGCTGGGTGAAGATTTTCTGGAACTGGTGGGTAGCGGTAAGATTCGAGACGCAGTAGAACAATTTTGATACGGCACTTTACTTTGCCATGGGAAGATGGATTTAGAAGAAAAAGTTTCCCGGCTGAAAGAAATTTTAAAAGATTGTGTGCTTTGTCCGCGTCATTGCCATGTTGACCGAACAAAAGGGGAAACGGGCTATTGTCGGCTGCCGGACAAAATCGTCATGGATTGCGCCCTGGCTCATCACGGTGAGGAACCGCCGCTTTCCGGCAGAAACGGCGCCGGCACCATTTTCCTTTCTTCCTGTAATTTAGGCTGCATCTACTGTCAGAATTATCAGATTTCTCACCGTGCCATCGGGCAAGAACTGGATAACATACAACTGGCCGATGTCCTGATCGATCTGCAAAAAAGGCATTGCCACAACGTGGAACCGGTAACCCCTACGGCGCAGACACCGATGATACTGGAAGCGCTGCTGCTGGCTCGGGCCGCAGGTTTGACAATACCCTTCGTTTACAATTGCGGCGGTTATGAAGATCCGGAAATCATCAAGCTGCTGGACGGCATGGTGGAAATTTATCTGCCGGACTTTAAATACGGATTGGAAGAAGACAGCATGATGTTTTCTTCCGCACCGGGATATCCCCGTTTTGCTCTTGATTCCATCAAGGAAATGGTGCGCCAGGTTGGTGATGATCTGGAAATGAAGGACGGCATTGCGCAAAAGGGAGTCATTATTCGCCACCTTGTTTTACCCGGCAGGATAGAAAACTCGCAAGAAGTTTTACGATTGATTAAGAAAGAAATTTCCACCAATGTTTTCTTAAGCCTGATGTCTCAATATACACCGGTTTCCAACGTGCGTCATCACCCGATTCTGAAACGTAGAATCACACGACATGAATACGAACAGGTTACGGACTACGCCCTTCATTTGGGCTTCGATAATATTTTCATACAAGCAGTCAACGATGATGAACTGACCCCGGACTTTGACAAAGACAATCCTTTTGATTTATAGAAATTCTAACCGCGAAATTAAAATCAACCGGATTCCACATCGCATCATCACAATATCGCGATATCGGCGGGGAAACGTTTCTCTGGCTCACCATCGCCAAACCATGAAACATTAGATTTCACAGATGTTTTTTCCCTTGATAATTCTCAGGGATGCTGTTATTTTCAGATCACATCATATTCCATAGGACACGGGCAATGTCGGGTATTCAATCCATTTCATCAGAAATTTTTCAAGACTGTGAAACCATTTTTGGCCCGAAAATCAGGGTATCCGCTGATTTTCTGGAATATCTGCAACCGGTCGGCATCAAGGCGGCTTATCGCAAGCGGGCGCTGGAAACCCATCCGGACAGAGCGGTGGTCCTGGATACGTTGGCAAGAGACTTAAACGCCGAATTCATTAACGTCCGGGAAGCCTATGAAAGACTGCTTTCGTTTGTGGAAACAAGAAGGATTTCAGGAACACCCTATTTCGACGGTTGGAAAACACGACCAACATATTCAAACCAGACTTTCCAGAATTCCGGGGAAAGATATTACAACCCAAGCCGCTGGCATAAAAAACAAAAAGACCATGCCGACCATTTCTACAACGGCAACATCCCGAAAGGAAATCTGATGCTGGGCCAGTTTTTATATTACTCCGGCCTGATTTCCTGGCGATCGCTGATTGAAGCGATCTGCTGGCAACGGCGTCAGCGCCCCCTGATCGGACAGATCGCCACGTCATGGGGACTGCTTTCCTATCAGGATGTTCTACAAATCTTGGCTGTTCGTGATTTTGATGAAAAATTCGGCGAATGCGCGTTTCGAACCGGTTATATTTCCATCTTCGAGCTGTTTGCCCTGCTGGGAAAGCAAAAAAGGTTTCAGCGCCCCTTTGGCGAATATTTCATTGAACGGGGCATTCTTTCCTCAACAGAAATAGTTAAAATTATTAAAAAACAGATGGCTCATAATTTGTCATCCTCCCGATAAAAATTATCATTTTATTATTTGACATATTTTTCTTAATTGTTTAACACTTCATCCGAACCAATCAGAGATGGTTAATGAAAAATTTTTGGCATTATGAAGAAATTACTTCTTAAAAGCCTGTCTGAAAAACCCAGCTTTGTAAGAAGAAAATCATCAAAATAATAAGGAGTATACAAAATGAAGGATGTTGTAATTGTTTCAGCGTGCAGGACAGCGATAGGAACATTCGGAGGCACATTAAAGGACATGATCGGCGCCAAAATCGCGGCGGTCGCCATGAAGGAAGCTATTAAGCGGGCAGGGATAGATCCCGCAACGATTGATGATGTTCGCTTCGGCTGTTGCCTCGAATCCTGTAACACACTCAATGTGGCTCGTGTAGGAGCTCTTTTAGCCGGTATTCCGGAAAGCGTGACTGCCGTTACGATGAATCGCGTATGTATTTCCGGGATGGAAGCCGTCCTCAGCGGCGCGGCCATGATCAAAGCCGGCATGGCTGATGTCATTCTGGCCGGCGGCGTCGAGCATATGTCCGGCACACCCTACGTCAGTTTTGACGCCCGTTGGGGCTGCCGCCTTCAGGACACGGTCTTTGTCGATTCCATGATCCGCGCACTGCATTGCGGCTCCTATGTCATGCCATTATCCGACGACGGCCCCGTCAAATCAGGCCAGCCTTTTGAAAGTTTAAAGGGCAAACCCTATATCATGGGTCATACGACGGAACTGATCGCCCAGCTTTTAAACATCAGCCGCGAGGAAATGGACGAGGTCGCCCTGCGCAGTCATAACAACGTCGAACGCGCTACCAAGAATGGTGACTTCAAAGATGAAATTGTACCCATCGAAATTCCCCAGAAAAAAGGCAAGCCACCAATCATTTTCGACAAGGATGAACATTTCCGCCCCGGCTTGACCATGGATCAGTTGAAGGCTTTACCGTCGGCCTTTATTCCCAAAGTCGGCAAGGTTACGGCGGGTAATTCCTCGGGACTTAACGATGGCGCTTCAGCCATGATCATCATGTCAGCCGATAAAGCAAAAGAATTAGGTTTGAAGCCGATCGCGAAGATACGTTCTTCGGGACTCGGCGGCTGCCATCCGTCCGTGATGGGCTTAAGCCCGGTTCCTGCCGTCAAAAACCTGCTTAAAAAAGACCCGGCGCTCAGCCTGGATGCTTTTGAGTTGATTGAAATCAACGAAGCCTTTGCCGGTCAGTATCTCGGCTGCGAAAAAGAACTTGGTTTGAACCGCGAAATCACCAATATCAACGGCAGCGGTATCGGCCTAGGACATCCGGTGGGTTCTACCGGATGCCGGATTATGGTTACACTGATTCATGCCATGAAAAAACACAACAAAACGCTTGGATTGGCCACCATATGCGGCGGCGGCGGTGTTTCCATGGCCACGTCTATAGAAATGCTATAAGACGGCTTTCCTCAGGGATTCGGTTTATTTTCCGTTTCCGGAAGAACAGGACTTACGTTCGGTTCTTCCGGAACGGTTTCTTCCTTTTTTTCTTCCGTCGGCTGAAGGGATTCACCTGTCTGTCCGGTCATTTCAGGGACACTTTGCTCAACCTGTTCACCTGTTTCCTCTTCGCTTTCATCAGGTTCAGAGATCACTTCCTCATACTCAGGGATCACAATGCCCCGGCGCACCATAATCTGGTAAATCCTTTCTGAACGGTTGACAACATACCTTGACGAGCCATGCGGTTTATATTTAATGGGATTGGGCAGGATCGAGGCCAGAACGGCGGCTTCCCGGGGGCCCAGTGCGGCAGCGCTTTTTCCGTAATGTTTTCGGGCGGCGGCTTCAATACCGAAAACCCCGTCACCCCATTCCGCGACATTCAGGTAAAGCTCCATAATTCTTCTTTTGCTTAAACTTCTTTCCATACGCCAGGTTAAAATAGCTTCCTTGATCTTCCGGACAGGATTCTTCGACGGAGACAGATATAGATTTTTCGCCAGTTGCTGGGAAATTGTGCTGCCGCCGGCTTTAAACTTCTTTTTTTTGATGTCCTTCTCCAAAGCTTTTTGCATGGCCTCAAAATCAAAACCTTCGTGCGACCAGAACTTATCATCTTCAGCGATAATCACCGCCTTCATCGCATAGGGTGATATCCTGTTCAGGGGCACCCAGATATTCGTTATCTTTTTATTGGCGCCCTCTTTTCGCCAGGTGTTTTCTCTGTATTCCATAAAAGCCGTCTTGTCGGGACGATTATTTTTCAGATCAGTCATGCTCGGGTAAATAAAATATCGCCCGATATCGATCATAAAAAGAATCCCGATAGAAATGGTCAGCACCGATATATTTTTTTTCCAGTTCCCCATGTTCTTCCTTTTGTTTGTCTTCATAAGCGCCGTTACGTTCAGTCTATCCATAACGTGAACCTGATTTTAAAAGCCGCGCACTGCTTTAACCGAAAATGGACAGAAAATCCAATAATAAATTCCCGCTGAGCGACAGACGCTTTTTTATTAAATAATAAATATAAACAATAACTTAACGTTAGATCTGCCCTGAAAAATGCAAATAAAATTTGACAGACCGGTATATTTTTAGTAAGCATTCGGCAAATGCATTGTTGGTCGTACATTATTGTTTATAATGTACATTGGGTGTGTACAGTAAATATATTTTCGTTTTTAAATTGCAATTATACTATCAAAGCGAAAGATGTACACCGTTAATAGGATAATACCCCCAATCAAAAAGGAGGCATTTCATTATGAAACGGCGAGTCCTGAAATTATCATTTCTTTTTGCCCTTATTTTATTACTTAGTACTTTCAGTTCGAACGCTCTGGCAACTCAATACAAAGTGAAAAATGGCGATACCCTTTACAGCATTTCTAAAAAGTTTGGAGTCAGTGTCCAGCAGATTAAAAAGGCAAACAATCTCCATCAAGCCAGATTAAAGAAAAATCAAGTTTTAAGCATTGCCACAAAAAAATCAGCAAAAAACCAGGTTCAAGCAAAATCAAAACCTTCTTATTATAAGGTTAAAAAAGGCGATACGCTGGCCAAAATCGCCAGAAATACGGGAGTTTCGTTAAAAGAACTTATGGCCATAAATCACGTGACTCAGAAAAGTTTAAGAGTCGGACAAAGACTGGCCCTGGCCAGGGCTGCGTCATCACCAAGCAAATCCGTCCGAGTCGTTCAAGTTGAAGAAAATGAAGACGCGGAAGCAACCGAAGAAGAGGCCGATTCAGACGATATCTCTTTGACCGAGGATGGAAATTTTTTAGACAATTCCGTACAATCAGATGAACCGGAAACCCCTAGAGCGCTTTTGGGCAAATGGAACAGCACGGACGAAGTGAAACTCTTGGTGAAAGTCGCAACAGGCTTTATCGGCGCTCCTTACCGGTTCGGCGGTGAATCTCTGCGGGGTATTGACTGTTCGTCCTTCGTGCAAAGGATTTACCGGATCTTTGACATTACGCTGCCGCGCAGCGCGCGTGAGCAGGCCCAAGTCGGCATCAGCATCACGCGTGACAATCTCAAAAAAGGCGACCTGGTCTTTTTCCACACCAACCGGTCTCTCGGACATGTTGGAATTTACATAGGAAACAATGAATTTGTCCACGCATCTTCCAAAAGAAAAGCTGTCCGGGTTGACAGCCTGACGGCACCTTATTACCAGAAAAGATTCCAGCGGGCGATAAGAGTAAAAGAATTAAACGATAGCGGCGCATAAATCAGCTTATCCTTATTATATAAAGTTCGCCAAAGATAACGGGTTTTGTTCAAGAGCAAAGCCCGTTATTTTTTTGTTTTCATCCTTTTTGCCGGTTGATTATCTTTCGGGTTTATTATATAAGCTCGCGGCATAATGCTACATCATCTTAATTTTTATCAAGGAAACTGGAAATGGGGAAAAATCTGGTTGAAAAAATTCTTGCTCAGCATCTGGTCGCGGGCAATCTCATCGGCGGTGAGGAAATCGGCATTCACATTGATCAGACGCTGACTCAGGACGCCACTGGAACGATGGCATACCTGCAATTCGAGGCGATGAAAGTTCCCCGGGTAAAAACAGAACTGTCTGTCAGTTACATTGATCACAACACCATTCAAATCGGTTTTGAAAACGCGGATGATCATCGCTATCTGCAAAGCGTGGCCCGGAAATACGGGATCGTTTTTTCCCGTGCGGGAAATGGCATTTGCCATCAGGTTCATCTGGAAAGGTTCGGGAAACCGGGCAAAACCCTTATCGGTTCGGACAGCCATACCCCGACATGCGGAGCGCTGGGCATGATCGCCATCGGCGCGGGAGGCCTGGATGTCGCCCTGGCGATGGCCGGCAAACCTTTTTATCTGGTCTGCCCCAAAGTCATTAAAATCAATCTTACGGGAAAACTTAAACCCTGGGTTTCCGCCAAGGATGTCATCCTGAAAGTGCTGGAAATTTTTACCACCAAAGGAAATGTCAACACGATCTTCGAATACGGCGGAAAAGGCGTGGAATCGTTAACCGTTCCCGAGCGCGCGACCATTGCCAACATGGGTGCGGAGTGCGGCGTGACCACGTCCATTTTCCCGAGCGATAAGATGACCCGCCTTTTTTTACGTTCCCAAAAAAGAGAAGGGTATTTTGTTGAACTCAAGGCCGACAGAGACGCACCTTACGCAAAAGTCGTCAATATTGATCTGGCCAAGATAGAACCCTTAACAGCCAAACCGCACAGCCCGGACAATATCAGTCCGGTCCGGAAGATGAGGAAAATCGATGTCAATCAGGTCTGTCTGGGCAGTTGCACCAATTCTTCTTATAAAGATCTGGTCACCGTGGCCAGGATTTTAAAAGGCAAGACAGCTCATCCCGATGTCAGTTTTATCATCGCGCCCGGCTCCAGACAGGTGCTGGAGGCTTTGTCTGACGACGGTTATCTGACTGATTTGATCGCTTCCGGAGCAAGGCTGATGGAAAACGCCTGCGGTTTCTGCATCGGCAACAGTCAGAGCCCGCAATCCGGCGGTGTATCCCTGCGCACATCCAACCGCAATTTTCCGGGACGATCCGGCACCATGGATGCCAATGTTTATCTGGTTAGTCCGGAAACAGCCGCTGCCGCAGTCCTGACCGGAAAATTTACCGACCCGCGCGTTCTGAAAATCAGCTACCCGAAAGTTACGATGCCAAAGAAATTTTCCATTGATGACTCCATGATCATCCAGCCGGACAGGAAAAAGAAAGATTTTGAAGTTATTCGCGGCCCGAACATCGGCATTCTTCCGCGCAGCCCGGAACTGGCCGATACGATCCACGGACTGGTCACGATCAAGGTTGGCGATAAAATAACGACCGATCATATTATCCCGGCCGGTGCGCGGATGAAATACCGTTCGAATATTCCCAGGTACTCCGAATTTGTTTTTGAAAATGTTGATCCGACGTTCGCCAAACGGGCCATGTCCATCCGTCAGGATGGAAAACAAAACATCATCGTGGCGGGACATTCCTACGGTCAGGGCTCTTCGCGGGAACATGCCGCCCTGTGTCCGATGTACCTGGGAGTCCGTGCGGTCATCACCAAGTCTTTTGAACGGATTCACGCCGCCAATCTGATTAACTTCGGCATCCTGCCGCTGACCTTCAGTGCGGAGAGCGACTATGATTATATCGATCAGGAAGACATTCTGGAAATTACTGAAGTCAAAAAGATCATCGCAGGGGACGGGAAATTTTTAATAAGAAACAAAAACAAAGGTACCGCTTTTTATGTAACCTGCGCTTTGTCTGCAAGGCAAAAGCAAATCATTCTGGCCGGTGGCGCCCTGAATATGAGCGGAACATAAGGCACAAACCCCTCAGGTAGCTGCGGGATAACTTACCCATACTGGAGTATTAATTTTTTATGGCAACGAAAATCAAAGTAAAAACCACCGTCGTCGAAATGGACGGCGATGAGATGACCCGTGTCATGTGGCAGATGGTCAAGGAGAAACTTCTTTTTCCTTATCTGGACATGGACATTGATTATTATGATCTGCATGTAAAACACCGCGATGATACGGACGATCAGGTAACGGTCGATTCAGCAAAAGCAATCATGAAATACGGCGTCGGCATCAAATGCGCGACCATTACGCCCAACGAAGACCGCGTGAAAGAATACCATCTGAAGAAG
>CAYZLL010000003.1:0-52872 GCA_964479225.1 uncultured Smithella sp. | reverse complement strand
GTCCGAACGACTCTCCCAGAGCCGCAACAGATGGACTGTGTCAGACGCGGGCCTGGTGATCGATATAGACAAGCCCCAGCGTGCGCGCCATCGTTGTTACAAGCCAGCATTCCTCGTTGTCGATATTGGAGCTTCCGTAGTGGCCAATGGCTTCGCAACGGTTGACCAGCTCGCCCTTGGCGTTTGTCTTGGTGAAATTTTTGTCACGGGTATCCTTGATCAGGCGGGCCATGCGAGGCAAAGCCCAATCCCAGTCTTTTTCCTCCCACTGCGTTCCTCCCGGACCACGGTAAAGAACCTTCGTCAGCCGGTGCTTATTGGCTTCCGTCAGATCGAAGAAACCGGCACCCTTCGCACAAAGAGACCCTTCGTTGATGGGATGATCGGCGTCACCTTCGATGTTGATGATCTTTCCCGTCGCCTTATCCGTGCTGCAAACCAGGCCGCAGCCGACGGAGCAATAACAGCAAATCGTCGTCGTCTGTTTGGCGGCCTTAACCCTGTTCATTTTGTCTAACTCGTCCGCGTATGCTTTTGTCGGTCTCAGATTAAGCCCCAAGCCGGATAGGGCAATCCCGCCTCCGACGGCACTGGACAGAGTTAAAAACCCTCTTCTTGTAATCTTCATAAAAATCCTCCCAAATACCTCTGTCATTTTTGGTATATGTCAATTGTGGCATAGACTGACTGAAAGTCACAATAAAGTCAATATGTTATATAAAACATACATCAAAAGACTCCCTTAGTGGTAAGTTTCGAACCGCTGAAACTGTCCCAGCGAGGAATTGCTAACGAAAACAAGATAATATGAAAAAACAGTTGCCGCCTCCTTCGTCAATAAGTATTGACGATTTTATGAATAAACTGTATTCTGCCGACCATGACATCAGAAATTTTTCTTTTATTGACAGCAACGGTATCCATCGCTTTCATTCATACCCTGACGGGGCCTGATCATTACTTGCCCTTTATCGTCCTTGCCAAAGCGAAAAAATGGTCACTTTCTAAAACAGCTTTGTTTACAGCTTTGTGCGGTCTGGGTCATGTGGGCAGCTCTGTTCTGTTGGGACTGGCAGGCATTGCGCTGGGGATTGCTGTGGGCAAACTTGAATTGATAGAGGGAGTCAGGGGTAACATCATTTCATGGATATTTACGGCATTTGGCCTGATCTATATGGTTTGGGGAATCAAAAAAGCGTTTCGCAACAAAACTCATCAACACCGCCATTTTCACAGCAATGGCGGTGTGCATGTCCATGAACATACTCATCACAAGGAACATCTCCATGTGCATGAAGATGAAGATAAAAAAAATCTGACGCCGTGGATTCTCTTTATGATTTTTGTTTTCGGTCCCTGTGAACCGCTGATTCCACTCGTGATGTATCCCGCGGCAAAGCATAATTACGGAGAACTCATCCTGGTGACAACCATTTTCAGTGCGGTTACGATCCTGACGATGCTTGCGTTGGTCATCGTGACGTCTTACGGCATCAAACTTCTGCCCGTAAAAGCGATGGAAAAATATAATCACGCCCTGGCGGGCGGGACAATTTTTCTGTGCGGAATGGGAATGTTATTTCTTGGTTTGTGATGAAATATTTTTCATGGATTACGCAAGATTTCGCCGACTGATGGAAAAAAGATATTGATTATGCCTGTTCCATATCAGGACTCATTAAAACAACTCCAAGCCCATCTTGAAAAAACAGGTTCTCTGGCCGTGGCTTATTCGGGTGGTGTGGACAGCACCTTTCTTTTGAAGGTTGCCCATGATGTCTTGAAAGATAAAGTCATCGCTATGACCGCCCGGTCGGCTACTTTTCCCGAACGGGAATTTAAGGAAGCGTCTGATTTTACCCGCGCCGTCGGCATTAAACATCTTGTCATCAAGTCCGATGAATTGAAAATCACCGGATTTGCCGATAATCAACCCGACCGGTGTTATTTATGCAAATACGAACTGTTTTCCAAATTCAAGGCAGTGGCCGGAAAACATCGTATTGGGTGGATTGCCGAAGGGTCCAATGTCGATGATCTGGATGATTATCGTCCCGGAATGCAGGCCATCAAGGAACTGGGAATTATCAGCCCTCTTCAGGATGCAGGTTTGTGTAAAGAAGCCATTCGAAAATTATCAAAAAAAATGGGCTTGCTGTCTTGGGATAAGCCGTCCTTTGCCTGTTTGGCGTCGCGCTTTCCTTACGGTGAGAAAATAACGCGCGACAAACTGGCCATGGTCGATAAAGCCGAACAGTGTCTTATTAATATCGGTTTCCGGCAGGTACGGGTGCGCTTTCATGGCGACACGGCCAGAATTGAAGTGGCGGAAGCGGAAAGGCGAAAATTTTTCAATCTAAGACTGATGGATGAGATAAACGAAAAATTCCGGAGAATTGGTTTTAAGTATTGCGCTTTGGACCTGCAAGGCTACCGCACCGGCAGCTTGAACGAAGTTCTTCATGCGAAGCAAAGAAACAAAAAATAATGATTTATTTAAGGTGGTTGATCTTGCTGGCGACACAGCCGGCGCCGAAACCATTGTCGATGTTTACAACGGATACCCCGCCGGCACAGCTGTTGAGCATCGCCAGCAAAGCGGCAACGCCCTGAAAGCTTGTTCCGTAACCGACAGAAGTGGGCACCGCAACCACCGGTTTATCCACCAGGCCGCCGATAACGCTGGGCAGGGCTCCCTCCATTCCCGCAACAACAACGACCACACGCGCTTCGCGGATTAAATCTAATTTATCAAACAAACGATGAATGCCGGCGACACCGACATCAACAATTCTTTCCACACGATTGCCGAAAACTTCGGCGGTTACAGCCGCCTCTTCGGCAACAGGCAGATCCGCCGTTCCCGCCGTGACCACGGCGATATAATTTTCAGATGCGGGGATTGTTTTCCGGATCACAGTAATGGTTCGCGCGAGAGCATTGTAAGACGCTTCGGGACAAATTTCTTTGACGGCGGCAAAAATCTCACCATTGGCGCGAGTGGCCAGGATGTTGGACGCTCCGTCCAGCATGGCCTTGACGATTGTTTTTATTTGCTCAATGGTTTTACCCGGACAGAAAATCACTTCCGGATAACCGACACGCAGCTCACGGTGCGTGTCAATCTTTGCGCAATCCAGTTCCGTGTAGGAAAGATTTTTCAATTTCGAAACGCCGTCGGCAACGTCCAGATTTCCGTCGCGAATGCTTTCCAGAATCATTTTTAAATCATGGTGATTCATTTTTTCATCCTTTTTCCGGCATCTATGCTTTCGTAAACATCCCGGACGGAAACACCTTTTTCCCTGGCCAATCTTTTACAATCTTCGTATTCCGGCTTGGATTTGATCATGTTCCCGTTTAAATAACCGCACTTCAGATTTACTGCGCCGTATTGGGTTTTTACCTTGACTGTTTTGCGCGGCAACATGGATTTGATAACCTTGTATGAACGTAGGCCGAAGGTAGAGGAATTACGCCACAGGATTTCTTCCATGACAAGCTGACTGCCTGAATCGCAAAGGACCGACACCGTCAGCGCCGGACGGGATTTCTTCATGATGATCGGGGTAAAAAAAACGTCATGCGCTCCGGCGGCAAAAAGGAGGTCCATGAGATTGTCGTAAAGTTCAGGATTCATGTCATCGATGTTGCATTCCATTATGACAGCTTCACCGATGTCCGTATCCAGCGCAGCGGCAGTGACTTCCCCCAAAAAAACGCGCAGGACATTCGGGACAGCAGAATCCTTGCTGCCCAACCCGTAACCGATTTTCTGCGGGGTGAAATCAATTTTTTCCGTGAAGGCTGACGCTGTCGCGGCAATGATGGCCGCGCCTGTGGGTGTTGTCGCCTCAAAAGGCACCAGGCCGGTTTTTACCGGAATGCCTTGAAGAATTTCTGCGGTAGCCGGCGCCGGAACAGGCAGCGTGCCGTGGCTGCAATGAATCATGCCGGAGCCAAGTTGAACAGGAGAAGAGATGATTCTGTCCACTTTTAAATAATCGAGGCAAATGGCAGCGCCGACGATATCGACAATCGAATCGATAGCCCCCAACTCGTGAAAGTGGACATTCTCAGTTTTACATCCGTGAATTTTTCCTTCCGCCTCCGCAACACGGGTAAAAATATCCAGGCTGATCTTTTGGACATTGGCGGGCAATTTGCTTTGTCTGATTATTTTGACAATATCGCGATAGGTGCGTTCCTGCCCAGGGTGATGTGGTGATGCTTTTTTCGGAGACGGAGCAAGAACATCAAATTTCGTACCGCTAATTCCGCCGCGTTTATCCTGATAAATTTTGATTTTGTAAGACCCGGGGGAAAGCTTGCCGAGCTCTTTTAACAGATACTTTTGATCAACGCCCAGATCGAGCAGGGCACCCAGATTCATGTCGCCGCTGATGCCGGCAAAACAATCGTAGTACAACACTTTCAAAATTCGTTACCTCAGTGTTTCCGAAATATTCTGTCAGGGCCAAGATATAAACAACTGCTTTCAATAGTCAAGAATATTATCTTACCGTTACCGGTGATAGCGCTGATCAATCTTTCAGCCCTGTGATTTTCAAACATAGACGCGAAAAACCGATGACGAATTTTATTGACATTTTAGCGATATCATCACTATAAATAATTCAAGGCAAACAATCAGGAGGCGCCTGATGGAAATTAAATACAAAATCTGGATTGAAGAGAACGGCAAGGTCATTTTCGGCAAAGGCCGTGATGAAATTCTCAAGTCCATCGAGGAGCAGCACAGCCTTAATGCGGCTGCCAAAGAGCTGGGAATGTCCTATCGCGCAGCCTGGGGAAGATTAAAGGCTTCCGAAGAACGGATGGATAAGAAACTGGTGGCAACCAGTGAAAAAGAAAAATCTCTGCAACTGACCGACAAGGCACGAGTGATTATCGAAAGATTTGAAAAACTGGGAAAAGAAGTGGAAAGCATACTCCAGGAAGCCGAGCAGGATTTTAAAAAAATATTCAAAGATAACGCGAAATAAGTACTTTTCGAGGAAACCTACGGTTTCAGCCCTTTAATAATAATATTCAAACTTTCGGAAACGGTAGAATGGATTCGCTCCATTCTTTTTACAGGATTTCCGGTAAACAGATAAAGTGAAATAATGCCGTTTAACATTCCCCAGATCGCATTTTGCATCTGACGAATATTATCCACCGGTGAAAATTCACCGGAATCCATGCCTTTCTGAATGATTTGAGAAATAATGGTTATGTTCTGATTTGTTGTTCTGATCAGTTCAGCGCTTTGCCGCTCCGTCAGATGCATATGACCTGTCTGCATCATAAAGGTCATCAGAATTCTAAACAGCTCCGTATCGTTAAGGAAATAATCAACATAAATACGGGCGAATTCCTGCAGTAGCTGTACAGCGGATGCTTCAATAGCCGCAAAGTTTTTTGTTCTTTCGTAAAGCGCAATATTGTCGGCAATGAGAATCTGGGTATATATTTCTTCCTTACTTCCAAAACAAAGATAAATCGACCCCTTGCTGACTTCCGATTTCTCGGCAATATTATCAACCGTTACAGACTTGAAGCCACGTTCAAAAAAAAGTTTCCTTGCCGCTTTTAAGATGGTGTTTCGTCTGTTTTCTTTTTCTTTTGCTTTCTTTTTTCTTCTTTTTTCTTCCACGTCCAACCCTGATAACCTTCGTCCTTTTATGTGCAGGACAAAAAAATGACCGGCGTTCAGAAATCTCTGGAACGTGAATAGATTAATATCTAAGATGTGTCAAGAAAAAAGCAGAATATTAAGTAATATTAATGTGTTCAATATTAGATTTTACTGCAATTCCTTTAACTTTTCCAGTTCTTTGACCAGGGCCTCCAACGGCGGGCGATGATTAATATCATGCACATCAATGTAGCGAATGATTCCTTTTTTATCGATGACAAAAAGCGCTCTTTCGGAAACACCGTCAGACCGCAACACACCGAATTTTTCCGCTACAGCGCCATGCGGCCAGAAATCGGATAAAACTTCAAACCAGAGTTTCCCCATTTGATTTGTCCAGGAAAAAAGGGTGGGAATGCTGTCAACGGTAATGCCCAGCATGATGGAATCATGACTTTCGAAGATGTCCTGCACGATGTTATATCCCGGCCACTGATCGGAGCAGACCGGTGTCCAGGCTGCCGGGACGAAAGAAATCACGACATTCTTTTTTCCCTGATAATCCTTGAGTGAAATCATTTTTCCGCTGACGGCCTTCAGCGTAAAATCCGGGGCGGCATCTCCCGCCTTTACTTTTAAAACGCTGTCGCGAGGCTTTAACTCACCCGGATTATAAATATTATTTTTGTAGGCTTCAGATAACGCATAAGCGTTGAATGCAAAAAAACCAATCATCAAAACGGACAACAATATTTTTTTCATGGACCGCTCCTATTTTAATCCTGCTGATTTAACGATCTCGTTTAGAAATGCCTTGGTGTCTCCCAGCGCCCCTAATTTGGAATAAATCACTTCAGCCTTTCCACCTTTCAGTTTGACGACAATGAAATAAGGCGTTCTGACCTGACCGATCGTCTTGTGCAGTTTAAAATCTCCATCCGGCACCAGAGGAAACTCCACCTTGTATTTCTTTTTAAAAATATCGGTTTCATAACCGGAATTGTTTATCCCGATGCCGATAATCTTAATTTTGCCCTTAAGTTTGGGATTGCTTTCAATGGACGCGTACAGATTGTTCACATTGGGAGCTTCGCCCTGACAGTACGGGCAATACATACTGAATATTTCCACAATCAAAACATCCGCCTTGACCTGATTGACTTTAAAAAATCCACTGCCGGATAATCCCAGGTATTTAAGCTCGGCGGGGTTGTCTGGTTTGGATAATTCGATTGCCGGGAAAGTGCCTCCCACCTGCGGAGGATTGACTTCCGCGAAGCAAACTGCCGCAATCAGAAATAGGGCCACTGTCAAAATTGAAACTGATGTTTTTCTTTTCATGATAAATCCTTTCCATAAAAATAAATTGGTCATCATTGATGATTAAACAATCATCCCGCAAACTGTGTTTTTAATAACATATTTTTTCTTAAAATTTAAGCGCAATAAACAATAAATTATGGCTTGACTTTGTCGGGTCTTGCTTTTAAGTAAAATCGCGCATCGCAAGTGATAAGCGGTGGGAAAAGTTGAATTTAAAACATTTTGAGGGACAGCGTGTGTCTTTTGATATACAACAGGGCAAAAAGGCCTGGAAGCGGAAAATGTGAAGCCGCTTTAATCTTCATGTCATCCAGAGGATTCAATAACAAAAACACTTCTGCGGCAAAACGGGGGTGTTTTTTTGATGGTTGTCATCATCAAAAATCATCAACGGCCGGACACCGAAACCTTCAATATCTCTTGACAAAATCAAAAGATTTGAGTTAGTGCCTTTTAGTTTTTACAGATATTCTTAATCATTCCGAACAATACGGGAGGTTACATCGTGTATTTCTCCAAAGAAATGCAAGAAGCGTCTTTGAAACTGACCCAGAAATGGGAACAGGAAGTTCAAAAGTCGTTAAAAAAGAATCCGGATCAGAAAGAGCGGTTTTCCACCGTGTCGGACACGGAAATCAAAAGGCTCTACACTCCGGAGGACATTAAAAATATCAATTTTACCGAAGACATAAGCGTGCCCGGTGAATTCCCGTATCTCAGAGGGAATCAGGTTACCGGCTATCGGGGACGCTACTGGACATTCCGTATGTTTTCCGGCATGGGTAGCGCGTACGACACCAACCAGCGTTGGAAAATGCTCCTGCGGGAAGGCCAGACCGGTCTGAGCACGGCTTTCGATTTCCCGACATTGATGGGCTATGACAGCGATTCACCCAAAGCACTGGGCGAAGTGGGCAAGTGCGGTGTGGCCATCGATACGCTGGAAGATTTTCTAGTACTGATGGAAGGCATCCCGCTGGCAGACGTTACCACGTCCATGACCATCAATCCTCCGGCAACAATTTTATTTGCCATGTATTGTGCGGCTGCGGATATTAAAGGGGTGCCTTTTTCCAAAATCGGCGGCACTATCCAAAATGATATGCTCAAGGAATTTATCGCGCAAAAGACTTTTATGTGTCCACCGGAACCTTCTGTAAAACTGATCAGCGACACGGTCGAGTTCGGCACAAAATTTGTCCCGCGCTGGAACACCATCAGCATCAGTGGCTATCACATCCGCGAGTCAGGTTCCACCGCCGTTCAGGAACTTGCATTTACAATCCGCGACGGCATTGAGTATGTGGAAGACGTCATCCGACGCAAGAAAATGGATGTTGACGACTTCGCTTCACGTTTATCATTCTTTTTCAATGCGCACATCGATTTCTTTGAAGAGATATGTAAGATGCGGGCAGCACGCCGTATGTGGGCAAAAATTATGCGCGACAGATTCCATGCCAAGGATCCCCGCTCCTTATGGCTACGCTTTCACACGCAAACGGCCGGATGTTCGCTGACGGCACAGCAGCCATACAACAATGTTGTGCGCACGACGGTGCAAGCCCTCGCGGCGGTACTCGGCGGCACACAATCGTTGCACACGAATTCGCTCGATGAGGTTCTCTGTCTGCCTTCCGAGCATGCCGTGGAAATCGCTCTGCGCACTCAGCAGATATTAGCCGAAGAAACGGGGGCGGCCAATACCATTGACCCCCTGGCCGGTTCCTACTTTATCGAGTCACTCACCAATGAAATGGAAGAAAAAGCATGGGAATATATTCACAAGATTGATGAGATGGGCGGGATGATTGCCGCGATTGAAGCAGGTTTCCCGCAGATGGAAATATCCGAGGCTGCTTACAGATTTCAGAGACAGTTGGATGCGAACGAGAAGATCATGGTGGGAGTCAACAAATACGCAACCGACGCCACACATCCGATTCCGCTTGTTGATATTGATGAAAAGGTGGGTGAAGAGCAAATTAAGAAGCTCAAGGATGTGCGTCGCAGACGCGATAACAAAGCGGTTAAAACATCTCTGGACAACATCAAAAACGCGTGTAAAAAAGGCGACAATGTCATGCCGCACTGCATAGAAGCGGTGAAAAATCTGGCCACCCAGCAGGAAATATGCGACGTTTACAGGGAAGTTTATGGAGAATATCGCGATCCGGGACTGTACTAATGACACTCGCTGAAAACGAGCTTAGCGAAGTTTGAAGCGTAAGTGGAATTATCCCCTGAGCGAAGCGAATGGGGATTGTGGAATAAAATTCCAAACCCGTTATTTAAGGAGATTTTTTATGACGGAAAGAACAATTCGCGTGATGGTTGCCAAACCGGGGTTGGACGGTCATGACCGAGGCGCCCGCATTCTTGCCCGTTGCTTTCGCGATGCTGGTTTTGAAGTTGTTTATACAGGTTGTCATCAGACACCGGAACAGATCGCCGCATCGGCCATTCAGGAAGATGTTGATGTCGTCGGACTGAGTTGTCTTTCCGGCGCTCACCGCGTGCTGTTCCCGAGGGTTGTCGAACTTCTGCGTGAAAAAGGAGCGGACGACATTGCCGTCATCGGCGGCGGCATTATTCCGGAGCAGGACTTCTCCCTGCTTTATGAGTCCGGCATCAAGGCCATCTTTACCCCCGGGGCTTCACTCGATTCCATTGTGGAATGGATAAAAACAAATATCAAAGCTCACTAAACGTTTTCAACGGCTGACAAAATGGATGCTACCATCAAAAAAATCTGTGCCGGTGATATTCGCACCGCCTCCCGCCTTATCCGGGATATTGAAGACAAACGTCCCGATGCGAAAACTAAAATCAAGAAACTTTACACACACACCGGCAAATCCTGCATTATTGGCATAACCGGTGCGCCCGGCGCGGGTAAAAGCACGCTCACCGACGCGCTGATTTCCGAATTCAGAAAATCGAACAAAACGGTCGGTGTGCTGGCTGTCGATCCGACCAGCCCTTTCACCGGCGGGGCGATTCTGGGAGACCGGATCCGCATGCAGCGTCATGCCGAAGATGACGGGGTTTTCGTCCGGTCATTGGCTACCCGTGGTGCACTGGGAGGGTTGTCGCAGGCCGCGGGCAACGCGATTCACGTCATGGAAGCGATGGGCAAGGATATTATTATTGTGGAAACCGTTGGCATCGGCCAGCAGGAAATTGATATTATCAATCACGCGCACAGTGTCGTGGTTGTGCTCGTTCCCGGAATGGGCGACGAAATTCAGACCATGAAGGCCGGCTTGATGGAAATAGCCGATGTTTTTGTCATCAACAAAGCCGACCGCGCCGGCGCCCGACAATTGCAGACGGAACTTTCTTCCATGCTCAACTTGTCCTCCAAAACCGCCGACGGCTGGAAACCGCCGATCGTGATGGTGGGCAATGCTTGTGAACCGGCAGTGTTTACAGAAAACACGACCGAGTTGACCAAGAAGATAGAAGAACATTATCTGTATCTGCAGCAAAGCGGGAAGCTAACCGAGAGGATGCATCGTAAAGCCATAACGGAAATCAAAGACGCCCTGACCTCCTGCCTGATGGAACCGGTCATGCATTCGCTGGTGACTGACGGTGAACTTGAAAAAATAGCCGAAAAAATCAGAGACAGAAAATCCGATCCCTACACCGTAGCGGAAGAAATCACAGAAAAGTTTTTTCAGAAAAAGGCAAAAAAATGACCATTGTAAAAAGTAAAAAAGAACCTGCCGGTAAAGTCGGCGAAAAGAAATCACCCGCCTCCAAAACGGCAAAGAAAACTGCCGGGCAAAAAAACAAGGGACTGGTCATTGTGATCACCGGCAACGGCAAGGGAAAAACAACCGCTGCCTTCGGTCAGGCGCTGCGGGCTATCGGCCAGGGCTACAAAGTGTTTATTCTGCAATTTATGAAGGGCAGAAAATACGGCGAATTTATCGCCGCGGAAAAATATCTTCCATGCTTAACCATCAAAATGTCCGGCCTGGACAGTTTTGTCATGCGTGACAATCCCGCCGCCATTGATATTGAACTGGCGCAAAAAGGGCTGGAGGCAGCACGCAAAGCCATCAAGAGCGGCAAGTACGATATGGTCATCCTGGATGAAATCAACGTCGCGCTGGACTTCAAACTTATCAAATTAAAAGACGTGGTGGCAATGATTAAAGACAAACCTTCCGGGCTTGATTTGGTTTTAACCGGCCGCTACGCTCCCCAGGAAATCATGAACCTCGCTGACACAGTCAGCGAGGTTCATGAAGTTAAGCATCACTATAACGCCGGCATCAAAGACCGCGCGGGAATTGAATATTAATCCATACGCTTCGAGCATGAAAGTAAATTCATGTTAAAGCAAAAATAACGGGCAGATTTCACTTTACTTGCAAACCTTGCTTTTAAGCTTTCCTGAAGACGTATTATCAACAATCTTGTCCCACTTGAATAACGATTCAGGGGCCGAAAAAAGGACCTTTTTATCTTTATCGTAAATGGTCATCGCAGAGATTTTGAACTTATTATTTTTGCAGTCAACATCAACAAGTAGTGAACTAAAGTTTAACAGATCCGGACTTTGAGGTGCTGCATTTTTTTGTGTCAGCTGGTAAAAGTCTTTTGCTTTTCCTTCTTTATTGTAAACTTTTATTGTCCAGACACTCAAAACATTATCCCCTGTTTTTTTGATGCTATTTTTTTCGTAATATCTGTTTCCTGTTTTAGCGACGTCATACAGCCCCCAGTCTTCCGCCCATGCTTGAGTCGCAAACAGAAAAAAGATTAATAAAAAAAACACCCTTTGAACATTCTTGATCTTCATTATATATCCTCCTCATCATTATTAAATTATATCATTTGTTCAATTTTGATGTTCCTATATATGAACATTTTATTTTTTTAAAGAAAAAAATGCGGCTCTATTGATCACTAAAGATTATTGAACCAATGAAAGACTGGAAATTGATACATCAAAGACCGCGCGGGGATACCCCATTAAACGTAATCACGAAGAAAGATAAATACTTAAATGAAAAAATTATTAAGATAAGATTGATGACAAAACTTTAAAAAAGATATAAAGAGCAACAACTTATTAAAGAAACGGAGAATTTTTATGTTTGCATGGTTAACAAATCCTGAAGCGTGGATTGCGCTGGCAACCCTGACTTCCCTGGAAATCGTTCTGGGTATCGACAATATCATTTTTATTTCCATTCTCGTTAGTAAACTGCCCCAAAATAAACAAAACTTTGCCCGGAGTGCCGGATTGATACTGGCCATGATAAGCCGTCTGGTTCTTTTGTTTTCCATCTTCTGGGTCATCAAACTGACCGCACCCTGGTTTACCATATTGGGACAGGAAATATCGGGACGTGATATTATTCTGATCGGTGGAGGCCTGTTCCTGCTGGCTAAAGCGACGCACGAAATTCACGGTAGCCTGGAAGGAAATCAGGAGGAAACTCCCAAACTTATTTCATCCAGTGTTGTCGCCGTCCTGATTCAGATAGCGCTCCTCGACATTGTCTTTTCTCTGGATTCTGTTATCACGGCTGTCGGCCTGGCCCAGGAGATTTCCATTATGGCGATTGCCATTATTTGTGCCGTCGGTGTAATGCTTTTTGCCGCCAAACCGATCAGCAAATTTGTGGATGCTCATCCGACCATAAAAATACTGGCGCTTTCCTTTCTGCTTCTGGTCGGCGTAACACTGATGGCCGAAGGATTTGACGTGCATGTACCCAAAGGATACATCTATTTTGCGATGGCTTTTTCCGTAGGTGTGGAAATGCTCAACCTGCGCATGCGCAATAAACGCATGAAACCGGTAAAATTGCACAAAACAGTCTATAATCCGGAACCATAAAATTGCGCAGAAAAGGATGCCTGTCAAATAGCTTATGCTGTGTAACCTGGTATGATAAGAGAATAAAAGCCTCCGTTTCCTCTGACTGGAAATGGAGGATTGCCATGATCAGCAATCAATAAACATTACGCTTAATTATAAAACATTTTTTGGCCAAAATCCATTCGTTGGCCAAAATCCCCTTGACATACAACAACCTGTCTCTTATACTCCACGTCATTGTAATCAATATCAATGGTATCAAGAAAATCGTTTTTCTTTGATCGGACATGATGAATGACGGGATTCTCCGAGTCTGCTTCCGGACCGGCGAGTCTGTGATCAGAAAAAGTTTCGATTTTCTGAAGTCCGGGCCGACATCATTAACGGCTCGTTCAAAATGATCGGAAGATAATTGATTACCGGTTCCCACGCCTCTTCGGCCGGACGGAGCCAACCAATACCACACAAGGAGGACTATCATGGGTGAAGCAGTAACAAAAGAAATAAGAGACGGAGTAGCCATATTAGCGATCGACAAACCGAAGATGAACCAACTGAGCGGTGAGGTTTTTGAAGCCATGCGCAAGCATCTCGATGCCGTTGAAGCCGACAAAGCCGTCCGGTGCGTGATCATCACCGGCGCGGGCGAAAAGGCCTTCAGCGCGGGCGCCGATCTGGCGAGTGGATTCGGTGATTTCAGCGCCGTCGATTTTCTGAAACGCGGACAGGATGTCTGGAACAAGGTCGAGTATTTCCCGAAACCGGTCATCGCGGCGATTAACGGGCACGCCCTGGGCGGCGGATGCGAACTGGCGATGGCCTGCCATATCCGGTTCATGAAGAAAGGCGCACGCATCGGCCTGACCGAAACAAACCTGGGAATCATGCCCGGCTACGGCGGAAGCCTGCGGCTGCCGCGGCTCGTCGGCAAATCGAAAGCTCTGGAAATGATATTCCTGGGCAAGCAGTGTGAAGCAGATGAGGCTCTCGCCATCGGCCTGGTGGATCATGTAACCGAAGGGAACGTCTTGGACGCCGCGCTCGAACTGGCCAACAAGATCGTCAAGCGAGCGCCGCTGGCCGTTGCGGCGGTCACCAAGCTCTGTAACATCAGCCCGAGCATTTCTGCCGAAATACATCTGAAGATCGAGCGGGAAGAACTCGGAAAACTCTTCAACTCCAAGGATGCGCAGGAAGGCATAGGCGCATTCTTCGAAAAGAGAGAAGCGAACTTCAAGGGAGAATAACGAACAAACTATTATCAGGACAGGCGCTTGCTTCGGTAAGCGCCTGTCCTGAAGCAAACCTATTACCATTCTCACCAAACGATACTGAACTTCAATTCTTCATTCTATTTTTTGCGTCCCAAATCCCCTTGACACGCAACAACCGCTCTCTTATACTCACAGCGTCAAGCGGTTATGATTTTATAAAACATAAAGTCGACCGACGGAGGAGCCGTGATTTGAAGCGCCGGTTAACTCAAGAAAATTCAATATAGAAAAGGAGTGCATACATGGAACAATATAATACAATACAGTGGGAAATCGTTGAAAAAGGATTGGGCGTTCTGACGCTCAACCGGCCGAAAGCATACAACTCGGTGGACGGCGAGATGCTGGACGAATTGCAGGCTTTCTGGCATACGCGGTTGTACGATCTCGAGACCCTGGTTATCATCTTAAAAGGCGCCGGTGAAAAAGGTTTTTGCGCCGGCCTGGACATGAAATACACCGTTGAAAATATGGATCTGTTTCGTCAGGCCAATGAGTTCTATAAGTTTCAGGCCCGTCTGGGCCGTTTAAATCTGGCCATGCGCAGAGCCCCCCAGCCCATCATCGGTCTGGTTCACGGAGCCGCGGCCGGCGTGGGATTCAGTTTTGCCTTGGCTTCCGATATTCGCATCATATCTCCCGATGCCCGTTTCTGCGCCGCTTATATCAACATCGGCCTGGGGGGAGCGGATATGTGCTGCAGCTATCTCCTGCCGCGCATCATCGGAGCCGGTCGTGCCTATGAGATTATGTACCTGGGCGAATTTATATCCAGCGAAGAAGCGATGAACCTGGGGATGATCAGCAGGATTGTTCCCCGGGAAGACCTGTATGCCACCGGCCTGCAAATCGCCCGAACCATGCTGAGCAAGAATCACTTTGCCTTAAGATTGACCAAGGAAGCGATTAATATGAATCTGGATGCCGGCGGCATGGAGCAGGCATTGAACATGGAAGACAGGAATCAGGTTCTCATCACCCTGGCATCGGGCTTAAAGTCCACCGTCTAGATAAAAAACAAAAGCCATTTGTTCATCCGTAAAAGCATCATTGAAGCCCGTCCTCTAAGAGAGACACGGGGTTCTATGATTTCGGATTAAACGATCGCATCGCAGTTCGATTGATTGATTGATTGATTGTTGTTGCCCCTGATTGAACATAAAAGTCAGGGTGCAGGGCAAGCCGTTCTGATTCAGCAGTAGTATCCATACTCAACGATTGATCACTTTCTGATGGTCACTCCTTGCAAGCATTTTAATATACGAGACAAGTCTTCCGTGAGCACTCATGTCAAATCAAATATGGGGCGGCACACAGATCTATTAATCATAAAAGATGTTAGCAGCAAATAGAAAAGTCCTATTTTGTAGCACATGATATGTCCACTTTTGCCATGCTTAAGGAAAGGGGCGGAGGGCGTAGCCCGGAGCCCCTTTCCTTCGATTTTTGGCGAGCGGCGGACTTACGCTGCCTTTACTTTTTTCTTTATTTTCAGATTTCCTTTTTCATCATAATCAGCCAGTTTCCTTGGGCCATGGAAAATGGACAGAGAACCATCTGTGTAGCGATGGACACCTGTTTTGCCGGAAATGCCTTTAATGTCCCGGCAAACGCAGATATTTTCCAAAAAAATAGAAAAGTAGAGTTTTCCCAAAGACTTACGATTCATCAGGTGATGAATAAATCGTTCGTCGAGAAGTTCGGATCAGTCGTCAGATTGATTCCCAATCTTCTGAGGCCCGCTTCATCACCGGGTGTGGGGATATGCGTCATGTGGGCTTCACAATCTCTTAAGTCTCTGAGTTTTTCCAGTGCCAATTGCGCGGCGGGATTATTCGTCGCGCTGATGCTGATGGCAATGAGCGCTTCTTCCAGATCAAGGCTGACCGATTTTTCATCAAGAATTTCCGTTTTTAGATTTTTAACTGAATTTGTAATCTGAGGCGGCAGCAGTTTAATCTTATCGGGAATTTCTGCCAGATGCTTGATGGCATGCAAAACCATGCTGGTCGCGGCGTGCATCAGGGAAGAGTTGCTGCCCGTGATTATTTTCCCGTCTTTCAGCTCGATGGCGGCGCCGCAGAAAATCCCTTCGTTGCCTCTTTCGTAATCCCTTTCTTCCCGGGGAGGCGTCATGGCGGCGGCCCGGGCCGGCGTGACGACCGAACGCTCTTCGGGCATGAGATTAAAATCTTTCATGAACAATTCCACACGCTGCACGGTTTCGCGGTCGGCAAATCCCATCGCGTACTCGCAGCGATAACGAAAGTAACGGCGGATGATTTCCATTTTTGCTGCCTGCCGGGTGATCTCATCATCAACAATAGCGAGACCGGCCCGGTTGACGCCCATATCCGTCGGGGATTTGTAAAATGAAGGTGCGCCCGTGATCTTTTCCAGAATTCTTCTCAACACAGGAAAGACTTCCACATCGCGATTGTAATTCACCGATTTTTCCCCGTAGGCGTCCAGATGATAAGGATCAATCATGTTGAAATCCCGGATATCAGCCGTGGCCGCTTCATAAGCGACATTGACCGGATGTTTCAGCGGGATATTCCAGATGGGAAACGTTTCAAATTTGGCGTAGCCGGATTTCACGCCCCGCCTGTAATCGTGATACAACTGAGAAAGACAGGTGGCCATTTTGCCGCTGCCCGGTCCGGGTCCGGTAACAATGACCAGCGGCTTGTCCGTTTTAATGAAAGAATTGGCGCCGTAGCCTGTGTCGCTGACAATGGTTTCCACATCGGTTGGATAGCCCCGGGTGAACCGGTGCGTGTAAACGGGAATGTCGCGCCTTTCCAGTTTGTTCTTGAAGATTATGGCGGCGGGCTGTTCTTCAAAACGGGTGATGACAACGCCCAGAACATTGATTCCCCAGGTTCGGAGATTGTCGATCAGCTTTAATGCATCCGCGTCATAGGTGATGCCAAAATCGGCACGTATTTTTTTTCTTTCAATATCACCGGCGTAGATACAGAGAATGATGTCAGCTTTGTCTTTTAATTCCTGGATGAGGCGCATCTTGACATTCGGGTCGTAACCGGGCAGGACGCGCGCGGCATGGTAATCATATAAAAGCTTGCCGCCGAATTCAAGATACAGTTTGTTGTTGAAACGGTCCACTCTCTTGAGGATTTCGGTGGACTGTTCTTTGATGTATTTTTCGTTATCGAATCCCGGTTTTTGAATCATTGCAAATCACCTCCGCAGAATTATGATCATCAGGTCAGCACGTTTTGGGGGACTATAAGGAGAACCATTTTGTATGTCAATGAAATGTTGCTCAATAGATAAGATATTTGTGTGAAAGTTTCCGAATGAGTGAAAATAGTTGAATTAATTACAAAGAAATCGGAATCCTTTTTTATCAAGGGTGAATTGAGCCGCCGGTTCTTCGATTCCCTTGAGGACCACGGGCATATCCGTCAGGGGGTGATACCCATCGATGCTAATACCTTTGGTCGCCAGGAGGCCGCGTATCATCTCCATCAGGATGACATCCTTGCCGCGATTGCCGCGCCAGGTCTTGTCCGTCCCATACGGAGTATCGCAGACCCGGATGACCACGATGCCCGAACGGCTCTGGAGGGCCAGTTTGGAGGAGAATTTATAAGCGTCGGCCGACCACAGAATCGCGGGCACCAGCCATTGCAACATCCTCCGCATACTTACTCCATTGATTGATAAGAACTTGCTTTTCATTACCGGCAGCATAAGAAACGTTCTCTCATGTGTCAAGAGTTTCTCTTTTATTGGGTGCTGTCCCTCATTTCCTTTGCCTACTTATTTACTTTTTTACCAGCGTCCCGATCAGCTCTCTGTTCTGCTTGACACAGAAGAGCGCGCTCCTTATACTGCCTTCAGCTAAATGAAGTTCTTGCCAATTGATATCAACCGATCAGCGAGCCCGTTATTTGCTGTCAGAGGCGGCCGTGATCCATATAAAGGAGGAATACCCATGAGAAAATTATTATGCTTGTGTCTGATGTTATCTTTGATCGTCGCGTGCTCATCTGAAAAAGATGCTAAGTCTAATGCTTCGGCTTCTCCCGCAACGCAAACTGCCGCAGCGCCGTTAGCTCCCGAAGCCATTACCAGTTTGTCGGGAGACTATGTTTTGACGCAAAGTGATACTGGAAAAACAAAAAATCTAAGTCAGGAGTTAACTTGCACGACTACACATACGTTTAAGCTGTCATTTATCGCTAACAATTCGGTGCATTACACGGCAAAATCAGAGCAGACAATCGATCCCCCCACAGAAGGCGTCGCGTGTATGGCGAAACTGTATAACGCGGACGTGATTGGCACCTATAACATAAAAGACGGCCGCGTTGTAGAAATACGCTTATCTCCATCGGATGGGAAAATTCCCTGGGTCGACAATGGTTATATGCCATTAAAGCTCAATGACATTAATTCTCTGGAGATATTTGCCAACGGCTCTAAATTTATAAAGCAGTAAGAAAGTTTAGGCAACGCGAAAGATTAGGGGAAGGTTTTGAAAAATAAGTTCAGCGCGCTATGCTTTTTATTGAATTATAATTGATAAATTGATTGATAAGAACTTGCTTTTAGTGGATTGAAGTATAAGAAACGTACACTTGTGTGTCAAGAATATTTTGGGCACAAGATGTGGGGTGCGGCACCAATGACCGTACTGAAGGCACATTGCGACATCCGTCCTTTGAAAAATCTGTAATTTTTGGTTTTTCGTGGTTTTTATTTTGTATTTTTTTGAATGTTCAACCTTCTCCGGAATGCTTCGGCTTCTTCGCCGAAGGTACTGTTCTGTAGTTCTCGTATCGCCTCTACTTTATTTTCATCGGTAATGGCGGGGTTATTCATAATTTCTTTTTCCTGGGCGTAGTAATCGGATTCTTTTTTTCTGTCCGTTTCCAGTTCTGCGTCAACCTGTTCCAGCCGGGCGATTTGGTCAGATGAAAAATAATCCTTACGGAATTCCTTTATTTTTTCCAAACGTTGATTTTCCGGCAATTCCTGCAAATCCTTTTGATAAATAGCCTGCTTTTCCTGATAACTTGTATATTTTTCAGGATCCGTCTGCGGAGGTCCTTCAATATTTTCGGGTCCTGTTCCCCACATTTCATCCTTCAACAAACTAAGTTTTTTTTCTTTCTCCACTCCGTAAAGGTTCGCATCATGCAGGATGGCTCCTTTTCTGATATTATATTCCTGCCCTTTTACTTCTAAGCCCCACATGGCATCGGCTGCTTCCGCGCCAAAGACACTCCTGCGATATTCATGAACATCCTGTAAATACCGGATGAGTTCGTCTGGATTTTTGGGATGCGGCCACTTTTGAACCTTATCTAACAATTCTATCTCATAATTGCAGAACTTTTTGTAAAGCGCGAACATTTCGCCGGCCTTCGCCGATTCCATGATTGAATGCAGATATTTTTCAACTGCCTTTAAATGATCCTCAAGATTGTTTGCCTTGATGTGCATCTGTAAATATTTGAAAAATTTTACGGTATTGGGATTGACAATTCCCTGTGAAAAATACTTGTTCGGATCTTCCGTCCCGGACATAAACTGATTGTTGCTGAAATATTCCTTCATGTCTTTGTACGTTATTTTGTTATCCTTGCTGATAATGTTGATAGGAATATCTTCATTTTGTTCTGAAAAAATAAAATAACCGGCCACGATTGCAATCAGCGTTACAATAATTGCTCCCAAACCAATCATAAACTTTTTGCTTTTCATCTTATCCCGTAACCCTTTACAATATTTAAACTTAGCAATAGGTTGAAAAAAACATGGTGAGACTTTCCTATCACTTTCAGGAATGAATCACCATGCTTTTATATTTTCTTCTTGAAAAAATCTACGTTGTTATAGTTTTAGAATCCTCTGTTTTTCAGGTCAGCGGCGATATTGACAAACACGGTCGGCGCATCATAGCCGGGTGTCACGATTACCAGTGCACCGACTTCGGCGAAATGATTGACACCGCCAAGCCCTGACCAGAAGCCGCCGTCAAAGACACCCCTGAAATTTCCCCATTTGGCCGAAGTAACGGATACCATGCCGTCGTTGTCACCCTCGTAGGGTTTCATCAACGCCCAGGTTGCCAGCATGAGACCGCCACCCAGAGCATTGGTTACTTTGCCGGTATAACTTTGATAATAGATACCGGACATATCGGGGGTATTGGGATTAAATACATCTATCATATACGGACGCGTTAATTCATAGCCGTTGGCGGCAGCATCTTCAGAATCACCGCCGTTAATCAAAGAAATCACCCCGCTAATCATCGGGGCAACCACGTTGGTCAATTTGGTGGCGTCACCAATTCCCATAATCATATCCGCAAGGACACTGCCGCGATGCGGTCCCGCCATGCTGGTGTGACTGGCCACCTTTGAGGCCAGGCCCAGATTAGAAATGGCATATCTTGTATAAAGGCACCCGTCAGAGTGACCGATAACATTCACTTTGGAAGCGCCGGTCACCGCCAGCACCTCGAGAAACTGTGGCTTCCATTGGGCGGCTTTATAGGCCTTGGAGTGCAAAGCGCTTACATTGGTAATAAAAACCTTCGCGCCATTATCTCTCATTGCGGCGGGAATTTTACCCCAGTAATCAATAATGCCGAGAACGTTTGACTCAAATCCCGCGCCGTGAGCAAGAACAATCGGATACTTCGTTGCGCACTTTGTGGTGGCCGCCATAGAAACCATGGGTAAAGCAAACAAAAGAACCATGATACCAATTAATGCTTTTTTCATTATCGCCTCCAAGAAATAATGTATTTAATGTTCTGCTAACTAAAAAGCATTAATGGTGCCAGTTTTTATTTATCGCTTAAAATAGTTCTAAGTTCCTGATAATGAAGAAGAAATAAAATATTAAAGATAAGCAGCGGTATTGCGTGGTGAGGGACTATATGCCCCGGTTATTCAATGCATAGAATATTTATTGGGGCACAATGCCTCTTTTTATGGGGCATTGTGGTTCAATTATGAATTATTCAGGCCGAATTTTTGCATTTTCCGGAAAAGGGTCTTGCGGTCGATTCCCAGAGCCTCGGCGGTTTGGCGGCGATGCCAGTCATGTTCCGCCAAAGTCCTCATAATAAGTTCTTTTTCATTGGCCTCCAGAGTTATCGCGGATTCTTTCTTCATCATGACAACATCATTCTGCGCAGCTTTTTCCTGGCCGTGATGCAATGGAATTGCGGCAAAACCTTCAGTGAATGAATTTTCCTCTTTCGAAACTGTTGCTTCCGGACGGGCCTGTCTGTTGACCGGCATCCCCACGAAATCAAGTCTCTTCAGCGTCAGGTAGCGGTGGATGACATTTTGCAATTCTCTTACATTTCCCGGCCAGTCATAGTTCAGCAGGGCTTCCAGTACGTGAGCGGGCAGTGGGGGATGTTTTTTATCGTATAACTGAAGGAAGTGATCAACCAGAAGCGGCAGATCTTCTTTTCTTTCCCTGAGCGGTGGAAGATAAATGGGCAGGATGTGAATCCGGTAAAAGAAGTCTTCACGCATTGCACCCCGATTGACCAGATCGCGCAGATTGCGGTTTGTGGCCGCAATAATCCGGACATTCGGATTGTGGACAATGTTGCTGCCCACAGGCGTGTAGCCGTCGCCGGAAATGGCTCGCAGAAGCTTGACCTGCATATTCAGAACGATTTCTCCGACTTCGTCGAGAAACAAGGTTCCGCCATCGGCTTCAGCGAGATAACCCCGCTTATCGGCATTGGCGCCGGTAAATGCCCCTTTTTTGTAACCGAAAAATTCGCTTTCCATAAGCGTTTCCGGAATGGCCCCGCAATGGACGGTCACAAAGCCTTTCTGGCTTCTTTCGCTCGTCTCGTGGATTGCCTTGGCCACCAGTTCCTTTCCCGTTCCCGATTCTCCGTAAATGATGACATTGGCCTGAGTCGCCGCTGCCTGAAGAATAAATTCATAAACCTCCTGCATAACCGGACTCTTGCCGATGATGTCACAAAACCGGTAGCGTTCCCGGATGGACGAACGCAGGCGGATGTTTTCTTTTTCCAGATTTTCCCGGCTTTCCAACAGGGCAACTTCCGCCTGTTTCCGGGCGGTAATATCTGTAAAGGAGGCTATAAATTGACCGGCATCAGGAATGCGTCCGATGCGAATGAGAACATAAAACGTTTTTCCATTGCGATGGGCTATCTGACATTCATATTCGACGGGTTTGTCTCCCTTGCGACGGGAGAAGCAGGCCATCAGCGCATTGCGATCTCCGGAGATGATAAATTCCGTGAATTTCATTTGTCCTTCGATCTCTTCTTTCGCGTAGCCGGACATTTCGGCAAACCGCTCATTGACCATGGAGACCAGCAGGGAATCTTCAATAATGACGAGGGGAAGGTTGGCATTTTCAAAAACACTGCGATAACGCACTTCACTTTTTTTCAGAGCGTCTTCCATTTGTTTGCGTTCGGTAATCTCTCTGCTTTCACCTAAAATGGAAACAGGTTTCCCGTTTTGATCTCTGATGAAACTGAACTTGATTTCTCCCCACACCGTTCGACTGTCTTTACAGCAAAATTCAAGTTCCACTGAGCGGTTTAAAACGTAGTCGGCAGGCGCGGCCAGGGCGACAGGCATCTCCCTGGAAAAGAAATCCATTGATTTCTGGAACGATTCCGCCGTGAGTAGCTTTTCCATAGGAATGTTTTTGATTTCTTCAAAAGTATATCCCATCAATTTTTCTACCGACGGGCTTACATAAGATACTTTTGAATTCAAATCCATCAACCAGACCTGATCTTTCATATGGTCGGCAAGCAATCGATACTGGGCTTCGCTTTTCTCCAGTGCCTCTTGAGCCTGCTTGCGTTCGGTAGTGTCCCTGGTTTCACCCAGCAATAATGAAAGTTTGCCGTTTTTATCCCGTATGAAACTTATGGTATTCTCCATCCACAACAGATGACCGTCCTTGTGACGCGCCTGTGCTTCGAATGAATATTTATGGACGGCAGGCGGCAATGTTGCCAGGGCTTTGGGCATTTCTGTTATAAATGTATCCTTCAATTTCTGAAAAGATTCATCTGTAAGAAGCTGTTTCAAAGGAAGATTTCTGATTTCAGCCAAAGAATATCCATACATTTTTTCGACCGACGGACTGATATAGATTATTTTCAAGGAATGTATGTCTCTTAGCCATACATGCTCTGTTATATTGTCGGCCAGGATACGGTACCGCTCTTCAACTTTCTTGCGTTCGGTGATATCGCGAATGATGCCTCTAAACCCAATGGGTTGCCCCGCTGAATCTTTCCGTAACGATGCAGATGCTTCAACGTATCTTGTAGCGCCGTCCATTCTTGTCATCTGCCAGTCAAATCCTTTGGAAGGTTCTCCTGTCCGGTAAACTTTATTGAACATGGCATAAACTGCTTTTGCAGTATCATCATCGATCAGTTGCCGGTTATTCATGCCCAGCAATTTTTCTTTGGCGTATCCGGAAATTTTACAAAGCGAATTGTTGAAAAATGTGAAGTTACCGGCAAGATCCACTTCGAAATAACCATCCTCGATGTTTTCCAGAATGGTCCGGTATTTTTCCTCACTCAGGCGCAAAGACTCTTCCATTTGTTTGCGTTCGGTGATGTCACGGACAAATCCCTGAAACCCTATGGGTTTGCCTGATGAATCTTTTCGTAACGACGCGGATATTTCCAGATATCTTTTGCTCCCGTCCTTTGTTGTTGCCCACCAACCGAAGCCTTTATCCGGTTTTCCTGTTTGATAAATATTAGTATAGGCTTCGACAAGTTTTTTCGCGGTCTCTTCATCCGTATATTGCCGGTAGTCGAGCCCCATCATCTCGTCTCTGGAACGGCCGTGAAGGCGGCACAATGCATCGTTGAAAAAAGTGAATTTGCCTGACAGGTCTGTTTCGTAATAACAATCTTCAATATTTTCCAGAATGGTGCGCCATTTTTCTTCATCTTCGCTTCGTCTTGTCTCAGACAGGTTATTCCGACCGGCGGCATTCGTGGATACGGTTGTGTTTTTATTCGCTTTCATTCCTTCCTCTTTTGGAAAAGCAGCGTTTCGTTTTTCTTTTCAACCATAGGGCATTGTGCATTAACTATAAGAAACTCGGTTTTGTATGTCAATGAAATGTTGATTGCAAAACTTTAGAGAAGTAAATTTATACTGGAATGAAGCTTAAAAATGAACAGGTGAATCTGTCTTACTTTTAGAGATATTCTTTAAAAGCGGGTTCATACATACTTAATTTTACATGGCTCGTGAGGTCAGCAGGTTTCGGCATCTGCGTAAGCCCCCTGTCAAAAACTATTTCTGCAACTGCCAGAGCAATGTTGGCCGATACCTCGCGAATCCGTGTCAGTGAAGGGAAAAGACATCCCGTTTTTAAATCTTCCGCCGTCACCTGTTTTACCAGCGATTTGGCGGCAGCGGTAAACATTTCATCCGTGACCCGGAAGGCTTTCGAGGCGATTACGCCTAGTCCGACACCGGGGAAAATGTAGGCGTTGTTGGCCTGTCCCGGAACAAAGATGCGTTCGCCCATTTTGAATGACGGGAAGGGACTGCCGCTGGCAAAAATAGCACGCCCTCCCGTGTGGCGATACGCTTCTTCAGCGGTACATTCAGCTTTAGAGGTCGGGTTGGAAAGTGCGAAAATGATCGGTCGTTCGTTTATCCTCCCCATCGCTTGGATGATTTCCTGCGTAAAGGTTCCGGGTTGGCCGGATACGCCAATGATTGCCGTTGGTTTCAGGGCTTCCACAGCGGAGAAGAGGTTTTGATGAAAGTGAAAATCATGCGCGTAAGGTTTTTTGTGTTCCACTAAATCGGTGCGGCTTTTCACGACCAGACCTTTGGAATCCACGAACCAGCAATTGGCGTGCGCTTCGGACAAAGACAATCCTTCTTCCATCATGGCCGACGAAACAAGGTTACCGATACCGATGGCCGCTTCTCCCGCGCCTTGGAAAAGCAGTCGCTGTTGTGAAATTTTTCCACCGGTTATCCGCAGGGCGGAATACAGACCGGCCAGCGCCACCGATGCCGTTCCCTGAATGTCATCGTTAAACATGCAGTATTTGTCACGATACTTTTCCAGAAGACGGAAAGCGTTGACGTTGCCGAAGTCCTCCATTTGAATCATCACACCGGGGAAAGCCCTGGACGCCGCGGCCATGAATTCGTCGATCAAAGCATCGTATTCATTTCCCCGCAAACGATTTTCCGGCAGGCCGATATAGTCGGGAGAGTTTAGGAGGTCCTGATTGTTTGTTCCGACATCAATGGTGATGGGCAGGCAGCATTTCGGGTCAATGCCGGCACACGCGGTGTAAAGCGATAATTTGCCGATGGGAATACCCATCCCGTTGGTGCCGAGATCTCCCAGCCCCAGGATTCGTTCACCATCCGTGACGACAATAACGTGAACATTTTTATGCGGCCAGTTTTTTAATACCTTTTTTATGCGGCCGCGATCCTTTTTTGTGATGAAAATACCGCGTGATTCACTGAATATTTTGCTGTATTCCTGACAGGCCTGCCCGACCGTTGGTGTATAAATAATGGGCATCAGCTCCGGCATGTGATCAATCAGAACGCGATAGAAGAGATTTTCGTTTCTATTTTGCACACCGGTCAGATAAAGATATTTCTCCAGGTCGGATGTTTTACGCCGGACATTGCTGATAATATGCTGAGTTCTGTCCGCAGGGGAGAAAACACGAGGAGGAAGCAATCCTGTCAAGCCGAGAGCTTCCCGTTCTTCTTCGTTAAAAACAGTTCCTTTATTTAAAGCCGGGTCCTGCAGCAGAGTTCTTCCCCGGGGAATCTTGATGGAACGGTTATTCACCGGCCGGTTGGACATTTTTCACCCCTGAATTTATTCATAAAAAACTTTTTTGGCGACCTTGGATTATAAGAAGTCAGGCATTGTGTCAATCAAATAATCTGACCGGCCGGTTTTTTGGCTCATGCCAACAAACTTTCATGGTGAATATTTTTCAATATTTCCTTGACAGACAAAACTGAAAGTTCTTATACTTCCCCGCGCAAAAGGCATTCTCAACAAAACCAATAAATAAAAAAACGGAGGCAATGATTATGGTAGAAAAAAAAGGATTGAGTAAACCGGTGAAATTGAAAGCGGATCTGGCAGACCTGTTAGGGGCAAAGGCTCTTCCCCGCACGGAAATAACCAAAAAACTGTGGGATTATATTAAAGCCAACAAGTTGCAGACAAAAACAGTGAACGGCAAACCGGAAAACGCCGGAAAAAACATTGTCATTGACGCCAAACTCATCAAAATTATCAACAATACCAAAGTCAAAACATCGAGCGGCAAGGTTGTTGACTTCACCAAACTGAAAGAAGGTCAGACAATTGATATGATGCAGATTGCCTCTGTTGTCAGCGCCAATGTCGAGTAGTTTACAGCTTATATTTAGTAAAAAAGGCAGGGTATTCATCCTGCCTTTTTTCTTTCCTGAAAAAAGGCATCCGCACTTATATTTTCGGATATCCCGTCCTCTATCTCAATTAAATTTGTGTGCATAGGTGCATTCCGATTATTGATTTTGTGGCCAAGGCCGTATATGGTATGGCGCAAATCAGTTTTGTGTGCAGGAAATCCAGATCAGGGAAACATAAAATATGGATAAAAAAGCCATTCTGTGGCCGGTCTTCATATCGGTGATCGTTCATATGACGCTTCTGGGAGTGGCGGGTATGATTAATTTGAATGATCATGCCAAACCGCTGGATGTTCTTTCGGTCAGTATCAGCGATCCGGTACCCGAGGATAAACAGGAGCCGGTTCCAAAAAATAAAAAGGACGAAGCGAAAACAAAATCCGTTCAGCCGCAAAAAGAAAAAGGCGTTGCTGCTGTTAAAGATAAGAACTGGCGTGAAGACACCGTTGATTTGGGAAGCCTGGACGTGAAATATGTTCCTTACCTGACGAAAGTAAAAAACAGGATTCTGCGCATTTGGATTTACCCTCAAAAAGCGTACGAAAATATTGAAGAGGGAAATGTCGTCGTCAAAATGTCCATTGACGCCGACGGCAAGCTTGCCGGCATCGTTCTGCTGTCTTCGTCAGGATCCCAGAACCTTGATCAGGGAGCTTTACGGGTTGTGCAGGATGCCGCTCCTTACGAGCCATTGCCGTCGAATTACGGCCTTGCGCGCCTGCATATCATTGCGTCGTTCAACTACAAGATCACAGACTAGATTCTTTGGAATACCTTTATGCGAATTCAACTATTCTATCGGCAAAAAAAAACAATATTGCTGATTAATTTAGCAATCACATTATTTTTGGTTAAGGCATCCTTTGGTTTTGCGGTAACTGACGAAATAGGACGCCGTATCCATGTCACGGCGGCGCCGCAAAGAATTGTGTCCCTCGCTCCCGGGATTACAGAAACTCTTTATGCGCTTGGCCTGGACAACAAGATTGCGGGCGTCACCAGTTATTGCAACTGGCCATCCCGAGCGCTTAAAAAACCACGGATCGGCGGGTTCACCAATCCATCCATCGAAAAAATTGTTTCATTGAAACCGGATTTAATTATCGCGACGATTGACGGTAACCGGAAAGATACCGTTATGCAACTGGAAAGAATCGGCCTGCCTGTTTATGTCATCAATCCTTCCCATACCGACAAAATTTTAGAAGGCATCATTCATATCGGGGAAATCACCAATCGAAAAAATGCCGCCGCGCAACTGGTGAAAAAACTGCGCGCGAGACTGAACAACATTACCGCGCAAACAAAAAACAAAACCAAACCGAGAGTTTTTTTTCAAATCGGTCTGGAGCCGCTGATCACTGTAGGAGGGGGAACAATCATCCATGAAGTCATTGATCGTGCCGGCGGGTTCAATATTGCCGGTAATGATACCGCCCGTTATCCCCGATACAGTGCGGAAGGCATTATCAAGGGAGCGCCGGACATCATTTTATTCGCGCCCATGGCCCATGATAAAGAATTTACAGCGGTGAAAAAGTTCTGGCGGGAATTTCAACAGGTACCGGCGGTAAAAAATAATCAAATTTATCCGGTGAATACCGACCTGATCAGCCGGGCATCGCCGCGCCTTTTTGACGCGATAGAAACGATGGCGTTGATTTTCCATCCCGATATCAAAATCCCGCATGGAGATTTTTGATATTATTTCCGGGCATCCAGATTTCTTATTTTAATTTCATCCATATCCCGATTTGCCTGTTTGAGCAGGTTGAGAAAATCAGCCTGCCGTGATGCAGGCAGCGTTTGAATATTGCCCAGTTGGCCATTGAGATGATCCAGTTTCGTCTTCAGATCAGCAAGTAACGGAGCCAGCTCAACCGGCGGCAACTCGGCTTTCGGTTGTATCAACACCTCTGGTTTCATGCCCGCCTTGAGGGTTATTTCTTCCAGATAATCGGGAATGGTTGCGTCAAAACCGAGTTTCTGTTTGATTAAAGAAGCCAGTGTGTCCTGGGCGGCCGGTTCACCATGGACCAGGAAGACCGGGATATTTTTATTCGAAAAATTACTCAACCACTCCAGAAGCTGGCTTTGCCCGGCGTGGGCGGAAAAACCGCCGATTGTCCAGATTCTGGCCTTGACAGCGATGTCTTCACTGAAAATGCGGATTTTTTTCGCGCCTTCGATGATTTTTCGGCCGGGCGTTCCCTGTGCCTGAAAACCGACAAAAACAACGCTGGCGCCGGGACGCCATAAATTATGCCGCAGATGATGCCTGATTCTGCCGGCGTTGGCCATGCCGCTCGCAGAGATGACGATGGCCGATCCGTTCATCTCATTGATTTTCATGGATTGCTCGGTTGATGATGAAAACTGAAGCTGCGGCAAATCCAAAGGGTCTTCTCCTGCTTTCAAAAGACTGTGCGTCTCCTCGTCCAGATAAGAACGGTATTTACGGAATATTTCTGTTGCTTTGATGGCCAGCGGGCTGTCCAGAATCACCGGTATGTCTTTGGGCAGTCTCCCGTCGCGGTTGAGCAGGTAAAGAGAATAAAGAATTTCCTGTGTTCGTTCGACAGCGAAAGCGGGAATGATTATCTTTTCATTTTTGGCGTAACTGTACTGAATCGCTTCGGCCATTTCATTTAAACTGTCTTCTTCGCCTTTATGATCCCGGTCGCCGTAAGTCGATTCCATGAAAAGGAAGTCCGCGTTATGAATGTCCGCCGGATCCTTCATCAGCAATTGATGACTGCGGCCGATGTCACCGGAGAAAACCAGCTTTGAAGAAGAACCATTTTCTTCGACGAATAATTCCAGGATCCCAGCGCCCAGGATGTGGCCGGCATCCTGAAAATTAACCTTGATGCCATTGGCGGGCGTGAAAACTTCATTGTAACGTTTTGTTTTAATCAGAGGCGCTACCGCTTCGGCATCCTTGGTTGAATAAAGCGGCTCAACCTTTTCAGTTTTGCCGTTACGCTGCAGCCTTCTCGTTTTCGCTATCGAATCAGTTTCCTGGATATGGGCGCTGTCCAGAAGCAGGATCTTGATCAATTCTCCCGTCGGCTCTGTTGCGTAAACAGGCCCCTTGAATCCATTCTGCACCATCCGCGGCAGCAAACCGGAATGATCAATATGCGCGTGCGTTATCAGAAAGAAATCGATGTTTTTCGGGTCATAAACATTGATGTCCCAGTTGCGCGCTTCCATGTCTGATCCGCCCTGATGCATGCCGCAATCAACGGCGAATCTGGCCTGATCGGTTTCGATAACAAAGCAGGAGCCGGTGACTTCTCTGGCCGCTCCGAGAAATTTAATTTTCATAAGAAATCCTTTGGGGTTGTCTTTTATGTCGCAATATTAAGGAACGGTAAAAATTTCAGAGAACGAGCACACCAATGTATGTCCTGATTAAATTAGGATATAAACATTTTGTGAAAATCGCCTTAAATATTACCGCTGGCTTTGCTTGCCTGATCAGAACTCAGACTTTGCCTGCCTTCTTCAACTTCTTGGCTTCTTTTTTTTCTTTGACGGATTTAACCGGTTTTTTCTTCGCGTCTTTTTTCCCTTTGTCCATTGACTTACTCATCGTCTGTCCTCCAAATATTAATTTCAGTTTCAGCAATAACATCATCGCTGGATTAAAGTTGTCATAACTATAATAGAAGGAAAGTCTTTCGTCAAACATAAAATGGGCGTTTTCTTTTTGTTGACAATGATTCGGCAATTAACATAATGATTAATTCGATAAAGTGAGAACACCATGTCCGCAAATAATGACATTCAGACGGTGATCGCCGCCGGGAACCTGATAAAGACTTTTGGTTCTTTTACGGCGGTCAATGATATTTCTTTCAGGGTTGATAAAGGCACTTGTTTCGGTATTCTGGGGCCGAACGGCGCCGGCAAGACCTCCACCATCAGAATGATTTATGGTTTTTCGCCGATTACCTCCGGCGATATTTCTGTTTTCGGGCTGGACATCAAAGTACAATACCGGAAAATCAAAGCCCGCATCGGCGTCTGCCAGCAGGATAATACGCTTGATCCTGATTTGACGGTCATGCAGAATTTTGAAGTGTTTGCCCGTTACTTCAACATTGATAAAAAGACGGCCATAGAAAGAGCATCATCCCTGCTAAAATATTTTGCCCTGGAACAGCGACGGGATGCCCGTGCCACGGAACTTTCCGGCGGCATGGTGCGCAGGCTCGTCATCGCCCGTGCTCTGATCAATCAGCCCGAACTGATCATCCTCGATGAACCGACAACGGGTCTCGATCCGCAGTCACGCCATCAGCTCTGGGAACGCCTGGAGAATTTAAAAAAGGAGGGCATAACTATTTTGCTGACCACGCATTACATGGATGAAGCGGCGCGTCTTTGTGATGATCTGGTGATCATGGATCACGGGAAAATTCTGGCACAGGGCTCTCCTCAATCTTTGATCAGCGAATACACCGGTGAGACTATTATTGAAGTAGCCGAGCCGGAAGACGATTTACGCGCGTTTTCCCGCGAAAAGAAAGTAAGGCAGGAAGATTTAGGCCATCGCCTGATTATTTATGCCGAAAACGGACATGAACTCTATCGTGAAATCTGCGGACGATTTACACACAAGAGTTGTGTCTTACGTTCAGCAACGCTCGAAGATGTATTTTTGAAATTAACCGGAAGGGAGTTGCGTGAATGAACGTCAAAATTTCCACTCGATTCCTTCGTGTCTGGCAGCGCAACCTCACGGTTTACCGCGAAAACTGGAAGATTAACTTTCTGCCGCCGCTTTTGGAGCCGCTGTTTTACCTGCTGGCCTTTGGCATCGGTTTCAGCGGCATGATTGAATCCGTCCGTTATGCCGGACGGGAAGTCTCTTACGTACAATTTATCGCGCCATCGCTGGTGGCCATCAATATTATGAACAACTCATTTTTCGAAAACACCTTCGGCTCTTTTGTCCGGATGTATTATCAGAAAACATTTGACGCGATGATGGCCACACCGCTCAATGTTGAAGAAATAGTAACCGGTGAAATAGTCTGGGGCGCGACCAAATCGGTCATCGGTACGGTCATTATGCTGGTGGTGATCAGTTTCTTCGGACTGATCAATTTCCCGATGGCATTACTGATCGTTTTCGGAGCCTTTATTGGAGGCATTGCTTTCGGATCGATCGCCATGGTTTTTACGGGCATGGTGGCCAGAATTGAATTATTTAATCTTCCTATTTTTTTATTCATCACGCCGATGTTTCTTTTCAGCGGTACTTTCTTCCCGATATCCGGGTTGCCGGTCTGGGCGCAATATTTCGCCCAAACCCTGCCGCTGACGCATCTGGTCAATCTGACCCGGGCATTGAGTATGGGGATGTTCAATGTTGAAGCCATGGCCGGCTTTATCTATCTGGTTGTTTTTTGTCTTGTTGCGTTTCCTCTTGCCATTTTCAAAATGCGCCGCAGGCTGATCAAATAATGCTTAACGCCCTGAAAAACAAAAGAAAATATATTACTTGACTAAAAACCTGTATTGTGAATAGTTAACCGCAAAGCATAAGTAAGTGTTTTTCTATTATAGAATGTTAAACTTTTCTAAATAAATAAGACACAACCACCAAAGCCTCAGAGCATGGTGGTTTTTCGCTTTAAGCGGCAAAGAGCTTGAATAGCTCCAGAGGTAAGGCATACAAGCCCCTCACTTTTTCCTTCCTTCTCAACCAGGAGACGGATGGGGGTGACATTGATGCTTTGTGGGCCCCCAGGGGAAACGTAAATTTAATGAATTGAAAGGGGAAGAAAATGAACAAAAATTTGTATGTCGGAAACCTGTCTTACAAAATTACGGATGAAGATCTCAAATCGAACTTTTCCGAAGCGGGAGAAGTAGCATCCGCAACCATCATCAAAGACAAATTCAGCGGCCAGTCCAAAGGTTTTGGTTTTGTCGAAATGAAAACAGAAGAAGGCGCAGCAGAGGCCATTAAGAAATTCAATGGCGGAACGCTGGACGGAAAAGCAATTACTGTCAACGAAGCCAGACCGAAGAAAGAATTCGGTGCCGGCGGCGGTGGCCCCAGAGGCGGCGGACGTCCCGGCGGTGGTGGCGGATTCCGTGGCGGTGGAAATCGTGGCGGTGGAAATCGTGGCGGTGGCGGTGGAAGATACTAGTGAGACCCAAGTTTCAGAAGCGAAGCGCACTGAAATTTGTTGGACGAACTATCCCAGGAGCGTAGCGACGAGGGATCAAGATTATAGATAAGAAAGAGCAGAGGGTTTTTTGTCATAAACCTTCTGCTCTTTTCTTTTAAAAATCAAATCATCTTGCAGCAACATCATTGATATGCTACCAGTGCGCCACCTTAACGAGGGGTAACGATCTATGATTCATTTCAGTGGCATTTCCAAACAGCATGGTCCGCAAATCCTGTTTCGGGATGCCAGTTTTCAGATATTGCCCGGCAGCCGCAGCGGGTTAGTCGGGCCAAACGGTGCGGGCAAAACCAGCATTTTTCGTCTGATCATGGGTGAAGAAGAGTTTGATTCCGGAGAAATCACGAAAGCGCGCAACATGGTTTGCGGATATTTTTCTCAGGATGTCGGCGCCATGTCCGGCCGCTCTGCGCTTCAGGAGGTCATGTCTGCCTCCGGGGATGTAACAAGGTTAGGCCGGCAGATTCAGGAGATGGAAGCGGCCATGAGCGAGCCTCTGGAAGAAGAGGAAATGGCCGAACTGCTGGAGCGCTATGGCACCATACAGGCCGAGTTCGAACATCGTGGCGGCTACGATCTGGAAAGCCGCGCGCAAATTATTTTGACCGGCCTGGGCATCGGGCCGGATGATTACCATCACCCGGTGGAAACATTCAGCGGCGGCTGGAAAATGCGCATTGCGCTGGCCAAAATCCTATCGATCAATCCGGATGTACTCTTGTTGGATGAACCCACAAACCATCTTGATGTGGAATCGATTATCTGGCTGGAAGAGTGGCTGTCCGGTTCATTTGCGGGCGCGCTTTTAATGACCAGTCATGACCGCGAATTTATGAACCGCGTTGTGAACCGAATAGTGGAGGTCGCTAACCGCACGATTACCACGTACAGCGGCAATTATGATTTTTACCTGCGTGAACGGGAAATCCGGCGTGAGCAACTGTTGGCCAGCTACCGCCGTCAGCAGGAAATGCTGTCCAAGGAAGAAGATTTTATTGCCCGTTTTGCGGCGCGGGCATCTCACGCCTCTCAGGTGCAGTCACGAATCAAGAAGATCGACAAGATTGAGCGCATCGAAATCCCCGCCGAACAGCGGAACATTAAATTCGAGTTTGCCGAGCCGCCGCGCAGCGGTGATGATGTGGTCAAACTCGATGAGCTTGGCAAAGTCTGGCCATGTCCCGGCGGGGGCGAAAAATCCGTCTTTGGCGGCATCACCGGTGTTATACGGCGTCAGGAAAAGATCGCCGTGGTTGGTGTCAACGGCGCCGGTAAGTCCACATTCTTAAAAGTGCTGGCGGGTCAGGCCGAACCGTCAACCGGGAGCATGAATCTGGGCGCCAACGTTTATCCCGGCTATTTCAGCCAGCATGCCATGGATATTCTCGATCCGCGAAAGACCGTGCTGGATACCGTGCAGGATTCCATGCCCACGGCGCATCTTGGCACATTGCGCAATCTCTGCGCAGCTTTTCTGTTTCAGGGTGATGATATTTATAAACGGATTGACAAATTATCCGGCGGTGAAAAGAGCAGGGTGGTTCTGGCGACGATGCTGGTTCAGCCGATCAACCTGCTGATCCTCGATGAACCGACCAACCATCTCGATATCCAGTCACGCGAAACGCTGCTTGCCGCCTTGCAAAACTTTACCGGCACGGTTGTGCTCGTCAGCCATGACCGCCACTTCCTTCGTTGTCTCATCAATCGCGTCTTCGAAATTGATCATGGCGAAATGCGTATTTACAATGGTCATTATGAATACTATCTGGAGAAGTCCGGCCGGGAGCATCGTGCGGCCTGATTGAGCAATGGCTGCCCCGTATTAAAGATCAATCTTCAGTTTAAAGTCGTCCCGCTCTTCTTCCAGTTCCCGCAACAATTTTACGACCCGGTTAAAATTTTTGCCCATCAACTTTTTGGAGACATCCGCGTTTTTCCAGATAATCTCGAATGGGCCTTCGACATCTGTGGAAAGGGCATCCCAAAGCCCGTCGAGATTGCGTCCGAAGTGCTCCGGCATATCCTTGAGGGTCGAGATGCGATCATAGAAATCATCCAGCGAACGCATTTTGTTTCCATTGAACGTGCAACGTTTTATCGACATGCCGGCACCTCCGTAAATGCTTTGTAGTGATCCACTGTAACATATCGCTGGCCGTCCCGGGAAAAGATCAGGCGCTTGGCGTTCCGATGCCCACCCTTGTAATCGAGATCAGCCTCGCGCCATTTATTATTCGGCAACCGGCCCTCCCTGTTCCTGAAATGGTCACCGCCCATGCTGGCGCCTCTTAGGGAACCCACAGACCAAAGATCCCGTCCCGGTTTCCATCCCCGCGACCGGGCCTCGTTCTTGTTCACAAATTTGGAAGGCAGCTTTTTGTTGTTTGTCTGGTTCAGACTGCGCAGTATTTCGATCAGCTCCGGTTCGTTGATTCCAGAGGAGAGCCGAATATTGACCGCATGGACAATCTTTTCACAGGATTCGGCATACACCTGCGCCGGCAGGACAAGGCCAATCAACAAGAAAAGAAAAACAACCGGGCGGATCGGAATCCGTTTTTTCATTGACGTTTCTCCATTTGTTTTATGCAAATTGATTTGTGCAGTTAAATTTTCAATAATCATGATGAAAAAAAGAAACTGCATGCCTGATGAAGGCGTTTTCTTTAAGACAAATTAATCGCTGTCTGGATTCCTTTGCTGGACGAATCAATATATTCGGTAAATTTTTCAGCAATGGTTTTGACCGTGTATTCGAATTCGGCTTCGTCTTTGTCGAGTAAGGTCATGCGGAATCCCAACAGCGGCGTAAAGAAAGAGGTCAACGGTACAACGCAAATGCCTGTTGCGGCCAGCAGGTAATACACGAATCTCTTATCGTGCTCGATAGGTTCCTTGACCAGCTTTTCGACGAATTCCCGGACCTCCTGATTTGGAATATGCAGCGTTTGGTTATTATTGAGACCGGATTCATTGAAAGCAATGGTCATATAAAATGCGCCGTCCGTTCTGTTGACCATCATGCAGGGAACGTCCTTTAAAATATTGTAAGCGATATTTGAAAGCTTTTCATAATGCCTTTTACGTTCATCCAGATAATTGTGATATTCGGGATGCGTCATGATTTTCGGAATGGCCAATTGCGGCAGGGTTGTTGAACACACTTCCGACATTTTCTGATGGAGAATGGTGTTGATAAAGCGGTCAAAAATCGGGTCTTTGCCGGAATTATAAACTTCCATCCAGCCGCAGCGGGAGCCCGGCCAGGGCAGTTCTTTGGATATGCCTTTCATGCTGATGGCCGGAACAGTACCCACGATATCGGACAATTGAACGGTCTTCTTGTCATTGAAAACGATGTTAATGTAGGTTTCGTCAAATACAAGAAACAGATCATTTTCTCTTGCAATTCGCACGATATTCCTCAGGGTTTCTTCGGGATAAACAAATCCGGTGGGATTGTCGGGATTGATCACCAGAATGCCCACGATCGCCCTGTGGCTTCTGACTTTTTGTTCCAGCTCCCGCATATCCGGGTGCCAGCCGTTGTACGGATTCAAACGGTAGGTATTGGGCGGGAAAGACGCATGCAGAACCTCCGCCATAAAATGCGTGGAATAGGTTGGCTCCGGCATGATCATGCGTGCGTCAACCTGAATGGAACTGTAAGCACGCGCGATGGCATCGCCCAGTCCGTTGAAAAAAATGATATCCTCCGGTGTAATCTGAGCCCCTGCGCGTTGGTTTAGTCGGTCCGCCAGAAATTGCCTGGTGACGTCCATGCCTTTGGTCGGCGAGTAAGCAAAAGATGCATCATCTTGAATAATTTCAGTAAGGACTTCCTTCATCCACGCGGGGATCTTTTCTCCCTTCTGCACCGGGTCGCCGATATTTTCCCAGATGATATTAATGCCAAGATCTTTAATCTTTTTCGCAATCAGAACAATGTTCCGAATTTCATAAGTCAGCCCGCTGCCGCCGCGGGAAATTTCAAAACGCATAATTATATTAACCCCTTAGATATTATGTGCTTTTTATAATACATATTTGTTCAAATATCCAGCGAAAATTAGTGAGTCCCAAATTTCAGAAGCGAAGCGCACTGAAATTTGTTGGACGAACTATCCCCGAAGCAAAGCGCCGGGGGATCGTGAGTACATTAGCGTTTGTGTTTCATTATTTTTTATGTTATCGGAGCACCAAATCCCGTCCATCAATGACGCGTTAAAGAAAAGAGGAATAATAATGGAAGATACAAAAAGTTTTTCGGAATTACTGGATGAAACCAATCTTAAGCCCAGGCGCTTTTCATCGGGTGAAAGAATCGATACGGTTATCGTAAAAATAACGGACGAATGGATATTTATCGATCTGGGGGCGAAAAGCGAAGGTTACCTGGAGAAAAAAGAACTCGTTGACGAAAGCGGCAATCTAACCGTAAAAGAAGGCGATACCATCACAGCTTATTTTCTTTTTTCAAAACATGGAGAAAAACTTTTTACCACCAAACTGTTGACCAGCAAAAACGTAAATGATTTTCTGTTTGATGCTTATAAAAACCAGATTCCGCTGGAAGCGACGGTTGAAAAGGAAATTAAAGGCGGCTTTTCCGTGAGAATCAATCCCACGGTCAGCGCTTTTTGTCCCTACTCGCAGATGGATATCAAAAAGATAGACGACGTGACAGCTTATGTCGGCCAAAAATTTGAATTTGCCGTTATTGAATATTCGGAAAACGGCCGCAATGTTATTTTGTCCCGCCGCCCGCTTCTGGAAAAAATTGAAAAAGAAAAAATCGCCGCATTGAAAGACTCTCTGCAAAAGGGAATGACTGTCAGCGGCGTCGTGACCAATGTGCAGAAATTCGGCGCTTTTGTGGATATCGGCGGCATTCAGGGACTCCTGCCTGTTTCAGAAATGGGCTGGGGCAGGGTTGAAGATCCGAAACTGATCTATTCTCCCGGTGACAAGGTTGAGGTTGCTGTCATTAATCTGGACTGGGAAAATAAGCGCATCACCTTATCCATTAAAGAAAATCTTCCCAATCCCTGGGACGAATTCATTCGCAAATATCCCGAAGGCAGCCCGTTGAAGGGCAAGGTTTCCAGTCTCACCAACTTCGGAGCTTTCATTACGCTGGAAACCGGCGTGGAAGGACTTCTGCATATTGGTAAAATTGCGCGTGGCAAAAAAATCAAACACGCCGGTGATGTGATGAAAGCCGGTGATGAAATAGAAGTGAAGATTGAAAAAATTGATCACGAGAAAAAGAAAATTTCTCTGGATCTGGTTGGCAGCGACAAAGAGACTACCGTTGCGGCTGGCGAAGATGATTTCCGTAAGTATATCGCCAAATCGCCGAACACCATGGGTACTCTGGGCGATATGTTCCAGAAAGCGGACAAGAAGCGCTAAACTTTTTTAAAGAGTTGACTGTAATTTTGTGCCGCTGCCAACAGAAAATGCGGTGACGGAATCAAAAGCGTTCACCATGGGACAATGATGACGACCCTTCTGTGGATCATAGCTGTTTTGCTGATTTTAGTCGGCCTCGCCGGCGCCGTACTGCCGGCATTGCCCGGTGTGCCGCTGATTTTTATCGGCATGCTTTTGGCGGCCTGGATTAACAATTTTCAGATCATCAGTGTGTTTACGATGATCGTCATGGCCATCTTGATGGCTGTCGCCGTGATCATCGAATACATCGCTGCGGCTTTGTCTGCGCAAAAAGCAGGCGCGACCAAACTGGGAATCATCGGCGCAGCCATCGGTACCATCGCCGGCATTTTCACGGGCATCTGGGGTCTTCTGTTCATGCCGTTTGCGGGCGCGACCATCGGCGAACTGGTTGCGCACAGAGATCTGATCCGCGCAGGTAAGGTTGGCGCCGCAACAGGGTTTGGACTCATTTTTGCGATTGTTGTTAAGCTGGCGGTCGCTTTCACGATGATCGGCGTTTTTGTTGCGGCGTTGCTGATATGACGATGAGCAATATGACGCCATCCGATAGCTGAACCATGGAATTTCTCACTCAACAGTTATTCGCTAAGAACCATCCAGTATTATTTAACGTCCAGCACAATTAAAGCATCGGCAACAACCGGATCCGCTCCATGGATGATAATCGGATTGAGATCGATCTCCGCGATTTCCGGATGCAACAGGGCAATATTTCCAAGTGTCTGAATTATTTTCGCAAGGCTGTTTATTTTTACCCTCGGCAGTCCCCGGAATTTATCAAGCAGTTTGCCGGCGCGAATGTCGGCAAACATTTCCAGAACATCGGCATTGGCAATCGGCGCCAATCGCAAGGTGGTGTCCTTGAAAACTTCCGTGAAAACGCCACCCAAACCGAAAACAACACCGGGGCCGAATCCGGCAAAGCGCGTCATGCCCGCGAGCCATTCCCGGTTGCCTTTCAGCATTTCCGAAACCAGTACGGGAATCTTTTTCCCCGCGTTCTTCTGAATATTTTTAAATTCTTTTTTCAGTTGGATTTCGTTTTCCACATTCAGCGCGATGAGTCCCTTGCCGCTTTTGTGCATGATTTGCCAACTGCAGGCTTTCAGAGTGACCGGATAACCGATTTTCGCAGCGGCAGAAAGCGCTTCTTCAACCTTTTCCGTCAGAACTTCTTTTGTTACCGGCACGCCATAGCCAGCCAGCAATTTTTTGGCTTCATATTCATCCAGCGCCTTCTGTTTGTTTTTTAATGCCTGATGAATAATCTCTGTTGCCGCCTTTTTGATTTTCGGCAAAGCGGCTTCTTTATGGGGAGTCCGTTCTTTGATTTGCTTGTACTGATACAGCGAATTCAGGGCTCGCGCGGTATTTTCCGGAGAATAAAAAACCGGCGTGTTCGAATCCATGTAGCCTTGAATGTAGTTATCTTCGTGGTCAAAGAAAGAAGAAATCAGCATCGGCATTTTATATTTGCGGGACAATTCAAAAGTCGGATTAGCAACCGTCCGGTCCATTTTGCCGAATTTCAGAAACTCTTCCAAAGGAATGTTGCCGATGATCTCCTTCAGGTTGGGATAAATTTCTTTCAAATAACCGGTCATCATGGTTCCATGAAGAACGACCGCATCCACCTCGCCGCTTTTCATCACCAGCTCCGGCAGGGTTACCGCCAGTTTATCCATGCTCAGATCGAACGTCATATCAACGGGATTAGCCGCGGAGGCATGGGGTTCGATATGGGATCGGATTTCACTTTGCAATTGGTCTGAAAAACGCGGAACGTCCAGTCCCATTGCATCACAGGTGCAGGCTATGGTTGTGGAGGGACCGCCGGAATTGGTCATCACGCCGATGCGCCTGCCTCGCAGCGGTGGCTGCGTGGCCAGCGTCCAACCATGGGCGTAAAGATCTTCAATGGAATTTACGCGGATGATACCCGCCTGTTTGAAAAGGCCGCTGTAAAGAAAATCCGGACCGGCCATAGCTCCCGTGTGACTCATTCCCGCTCGCGCTCCGGAAGCTGACCCGCCCACGTATAGCGCCACGATGGGCTTGTGCGGTGTGATCTTGCGGGCGGCTTCTAAAAATCTTTTTCCGTCACGGAGTCCTTCAATGTAAAGAATAATCGCTTTGGTCTGTTCATCCTCTCCCAGATATTCCAGAGCATCCATCATATTGATGTTGGCCTCGTTGCCCAGGCTGATGGCCTTACTGAAGCGGATGCCCCTTTTTCTCAGATAGGGCAGCGTCTGACTCAAAAAGGTACCGCTTTGCGAGGCGAATCCCAGCAACCCCGGTTCCTTCGCCGAGGGCAGGACTGTTGTGTTGAGCGAAATCCGGGAGTTAATGATTCCCATGCAATTGGGGCCGACAAAACGCATTTGATAGCGGTCCGCTATTTCGTTGATCTTTTTTTCCATGTCGTGTCCGGCCGAACCCGTTTCCTTGAAGCCGGCCGTGATCACGATCGCTCTCTTCGTGCCGATTTTGCCGAAACTCTCCAGCAGGGATACAACCGCTCTGATGGGTACAATGAGAATGGCCAGATCGGGAGCTTCAGGCAATTCTTCCGGTGACGCACAGGCGGCAAACCCCAAAACGGTTTTTTCCTTCGGATGAATCGGATAAAACTTACCGCGGTAACCATCTTTGAAAATATTCAGAGCCTGGATGGTACCCATTTTGGAAGGATTATTGTTCGCTCCCACAACCGCGATGGATTGGGGATTCATTAATAAATGGAGTGGATTTTGAATCATGGTCATTTCTCTTTCGGAATTATTTTATAATCAAACTTTAGCTGCTCTTTCACCCAGCTCAAATGCTTTCTTTCTGGCTTCTTCATCCTGCAGAATATCTCCCTTATCACCGGCGGAAGCCATGACTTCATCCAGCCATTTCATTTTAGTCATGGTCACCGTTGATTTAAAACTGTGCACAACTGGGTCGGCCGTATGAACGTTTGGATCTCCGCAAACGGTAATCAGCCCGATGGGCTTACCTTTCATTTTAGGGTAATAAGCCTTTTGCCAGCTCCAGTTAGCGTCAAAAAATGCGCACCATCTGTCGAGATAAGCCTTCATCTGTGCCGTCATGGACCAGAAGTAAACCGGCACACTGTGAATGATGGCGTCCGCTTCCAGGATTTTCTTGTGTATGTCCGGCATATCATCCTGGATGACACAAATGCCCGTCTCGTTGCATTTTTTGCAATCCCTACAGCCGGAGATTTTCTTTTTGTCCAGAATAATTTTCTCCACCTGCGCGCCTGCCTTTTTAGCGCCGGCCAGAGCATCATCCAGCAGAATATCGCTGTTCCCGCCGACACGCGGGCTTCCCATAATTCCCAGTACTTTCATCAATGACCTCCTTTTTCGGGCATTCCGGATTGCCGGTTCGCTGCAAGATATTCTTTTTATGCCGATTTGTAAATGATAAAAAAATAAAGAACTCTATCTTTAAATATGCTAAAAGCTTCTTGGAAACATTAAAGATTTTCACAGCACACAGGGGATTCATGAACAACATTCTTATCCTATTTGCTCATCCGCGTTTCGAACAATCGAGGACGAATCGCGCTTTGCTTGCTGATATCAAAAGCATGGAGAGCGTTACCTTGAATGATCTGTATGAGCAATATCCGGATTTCAATATTGATACGGACCGCGAAAGAGAACTTCTCCTGAGGCATCAGATTATCATCTGGCATCATCCTTTTTATATGTATGGGGCTCCCGCGATGCTCAAACAATGGATTGATCTGGTGCTGGAACACGGGTGGGCACACGGCAAAAACGTGGATAATCTAAAAGACAAAATTATCTTTAATGTGATCACCGCCGGCGGGACAAGAGAAGCTTACACAGTCCATTCCCATAATCGTTTCACCATCAGGGAGTTTCTTTTCCCTTTCGATCAAACGGCAACTCTTTGTAAAATGATTTATCTGCCGCCTTTCGTCGTTACGGGCACTTACCTGCTGACGACCGAATCTTTGCAATCTCAGGCAACCACGTATCGAACACTGCTGGCAAAACTGACAAACGGTGATTTCGACATGGACAAACTCAAGACGTTTGAATTCCTCAACGATTGGATTATCGGGGAGACGCAGGGAGGAAAACCTTGATCAGCACTTTTCTCCAGGATGCTCTGATCTATCTAGCTGCCGCGGTGGTCTTTGTTCCTGTTTCCAAAAAACTGGGGATGGGTTCGGTTCTCGGTTATCTTCTGGGCGGAATCATCATCGGACCTTTTGTCATGGGTTTCGTCGGTCAGGAAGGCAAAGACATCATGCACTTTGCCGAATTCGGCGTGGTGATGATGCTGTTTCTCATCGGTCTGGAACTCGAACCAAAGCATTTCTGGCGGATGCGCAATCTTATTCTGGGAATCGGCTCCCTGCAAATCTTTGCGACCGCAGCATTGATTCTCACCCTGCTTTTTTTTATGGGATTCACCTGGCAGGCCGCACTGGCCAGCGGCTTGGCCGTTGCGATGTCCTCAACCGCCATTGTCATGCAGACGCTGCGGGAAAAGGGATTAACGAAAACGGAAGCGGGAAAAAGTTCTTTTGCGGTTCTGCTCTTTCAGGATATTGCCGTTATTCCTGTTTTGGCGCTTCTGCCTCTTCTGGCCATGTCGGGTTCACCCCCGGCCACTGAATACGCTTCATTCATTGCCGGTCTTCCCGGTTGGGCGCAGACCCTGACACTCCTGATTGCCGTCAATGCGGTTGTCATTTGCGGCCGATTTTTGGTCGTTCCTTTCCTGCGGTTCATCGCCCGTATGCATCTGCGTGAATTATTCACGGCGGCGGCGCTTCTCATCATCGTCGGCACCGCTTCTCTCATGATCTGGGTGGGGCTCAGTCCTGCGCTGGGAACTTTTCTGGCCGGTGTTGTGCTGGCCAACAGCGAATTCCGGCATGAACTGGAAAGCGATATCGAGCCGTTCAAGGGTATTCTGCTGGGTTTATTCTTTATTGCGGTCGGCGCCTCCATCAATTTCTCATTGATTATCAGCAATCCGGCAACGATCTTAGCGCTGGTTTGTTCGTTCATGATCATCAAAGCGGCTGTGCTTTTTCTCAGCGGTACGGTCGTGCGGTTGAGTTTTGATCAGAATTTATTATTCACGCTCGGGCTGGCCCAGGTTGGAGAATTCGCTTTTGTTCTTTTTTCTTTCATTCATCAGCTTGACATTTTATCCGCTTACTGGACGGATATGATGATGGGTGTTACCGCCATCACGATGACGATTACGCCGTTGCTTCTTTTAATCAGTGAGCGTTTTCTTCTGCCTCACTTTGGTACAAAGGAAAAAGAAGAGAAAGAAGCGGACGCGATTGATCAGAGCAATCCCGTCATTATTGCCGGATTTGGCCATTTCGGCAGCACCATCGGCAGGTTTCTGAAAGCCAACGGTGTGAAAACGACCATTCTCGATAATGATTCCGACAGGGTTGACCTGCTCAGGAAAATGGGATTCCAGGTTTTTTACGGCGATGCCACGCGTGTTGACATCCTGAAATCAGCAGGGGCGGGGGATGCCCGAATTCTGATCGCGGCCATTGACTCGCCGGAAAATAATTTTGATCTCGTGGAAAAAATAAAAACAACATTTCCTAATCTAAAAATTATGGTTCGGGCAAAAAACCGCCAGGATGCTTACGAACTCTTCGATATGGGAATCAACGATGTTTACCGGGAATCGCTTGATACTTCCGTGCGGTTGGGCGTTGATGTTCTGGTTCATCTGGGTGTTCGCAAATACACCGCCACGCGTGCGGCTCAGAATTTTATTAAGTATGACGAAGCGGCTCTTAAAGAACTGGCCCGGCATCGTCATGACCAGAGCGCTTATATTTTTAATACGCGAGAACAGATTCAAATTCAGGAACAGTTGCTGACGAAGGACAGGGAAGATAACACCCATGCGAATGATCACGCCTGGGATAGTAACCTGTTTGAAGATCAATCAAACTTGCCGAGGACGTAAGACATGGAATCCGGAAAAATGGGCAAACCTTATTCCTTGTTTCGATATTATGTCCGGGAGGATGATGAATTTACGATTATTGCCCATCGCGGGGCGTCGGCTTATTATCCTGAAAACACCATTCCTTCATTTGAGGGCGCCATAGCCATGGGGGCAGATATGGTGGAACTGGATGTTCAACTTACCTCGGACAAGGAAGTCGTTGTCTTTCACGATGAGAAAATATCGCGCTGCACTGATGGCCGGGGAAGGATTGCCGATCATACCCTTGCCGTTTTAAAGAAACTCGATGCCGGAAGCTGGTTTTCCGGAAAATTTAAAAATGCAAGAATTCCGACACTGGCTGAGGTCCTGGATATCTGCAAAAATAGAATTGCGGTAAACATTGAAATCAAAACGGAAGCCGTTGGCAAAATAATTTCCGGCGGGATTGAAGAAAGATGCCTGAAAATAGTCGAAAAAAAAGGTATGAAAAAGCATGTCGTTTTTTCCAGTTTTGATCCGCGGGCCATCGTGCATTTAAAACAGATTGATAAAACGGCGCCTGTTGCCGTATTATTTGAAAAGAAACTTTACGGTTCCCGGATGCCTTCAGATATTATCGAATCTCTGGGCGCTGATGCTTTTAACTGTTCCAAATCGGAATTAAGTAAAAAGTGGATGGTTGATGTTCAAGCGCACAGCATTCCGGTCAATATTTATACGGTCAATGACGTAAGAAATATGAGAAAATTTATCATTATGGGTGTAAATGGTATTTTTACCAACAAACCGGATGTTCTGATAAAAGTATTGGCTGATGTAAAAAAACTGAAAACCGAAGACTAAAGGCCATGAATGTATCAAATGATTTAATAAGTGTTGTTGCGACGGCGATTGATACCCTGATCAAAACAGCGGGGATAGACATCCGCCTGCACGGAATCGAAAAGATACCCGATCAGCCTGTTGTCTATGTGGTGAATCATTTCACGCGCCTGGAAACAGGTTTGATTCCCTATGTCATCAGAAAACACATCCAAAAGTATCCTGTTTCACTGGCTGCTCAATATTTTTTCGAAGGCAGAATGAAAGAATTTATGGATAATGTGGGTGCTGTTTCAATTGCCGATCCCAACAGAGATAAAATATGTATCCATGCTCTTTTCACCGACAGCCATCCGGTCGTCATTTTTCCCGAAGGTCAAATCATTAAGGATAAGAAAATTGTCGAGAAGGGCAAGTATCTGGTTTACAATGCCGGTATCCGCAGACCGCCTCATACCGGAGCGGCACAGATTGCTCTGCTGACGGAGTTTCTGCGTGAAAAATTGCGCATTTTGAAATCCCGTGGTGATCAAACGGCGATGGCACACATGATGTCACGTTTTGATTTAGACATAAGCGATATCGAAAAAATTATCAGCAAAGAAACATATGTTGTGCCCGTAAACATTACATACTATCCCGTGCGGGCACAGGAAAACGTTCTCAGCACGCTTGTCGGAAAATATTTTCACAATATTTCAACGCGTATGCAGGAAGAGTTACAAGTAGAAGGTCCCATTGTCCTGGGCAAAGTGGATATTGATATTAATTTCGGCGAACCCATTGCTGTAAAAAAGTATGTGATGTCAAAATGGAAAATGAAGAGAATGATGGCCGACAGGAATCTGTATCTGAATACCGGGGATTTCAAAAAAATACCCGCATTCCGGAATGTGTGTGTCCGGTTGATGTCCGATTATATGAAAGCCATATACGCTCTGACAACAGTCAATCATGACCATATTATGTCTTATATCCTGGCCAGCTACGCACAGGACACCTTCAGCGAAAACGATTACAAAAAACGAATTTTTCTGGCTCTCGAACATCTGAGAAAAATCAAGATGCCCAATTGTCACACAGCTCTTTACCGGAAACAGTTTTATCTGCTCACCGATGATTATCATGAAAAATACGAAACGTTTATCAAAGAAGCGATTGCCAATAACTACATTACAAGAGAAAACGGGATCATTACGAAAAACAGCGAACGCTTCAGTGTGATGACGGATTTTCACACCATCCGCAGAGACAATATTATCGAAGTTCTCAAAAACGAAGTAGAACCCTTGCAGCATTTGACCAGAGCCATGGATTGGCAGAAATTTATTCCGGCGTATTTTCTGAAATGGAAAATAAGAAAAACTTTCATCAATCTGGACAAAGATCTTTTTGAGCAGGATTATCAGCAGTATTATTTGCCATCCGAGAGCAAACCGAAAAACATCGGCGAACCTTTTTTTCTGAAGCGTTTCTTCAGCCGAAAAGGAATCATTCTTATTCACGGCTACATGGCCGCGCCGGAAGAAATCAGACCTCTGGCAGATTATCTGCATCAGCACGGCTATAATGTTTACGGCGTGCGCATGAGAGGGCACGGCACGGCGCCGGAAGATCTGGCCAGTCGCAATTGGGAGAAATGGTACGATTCGGCCAGCCGCGCTTACATTATCATGAAGAACAGTGTCAAAACTTTTTCCATAGCCGGCTTTTCCATGGGCGGCGGCATTGCCCTTTTGCAGGCAGCCAATAAACCGGGTCGGTTTGCCGGCGTTATTTCCATCAACGCTCCCATGAAACTGAAAAACATCACCTCCAAGTTTTCCTCGATTGTGGTGGCTTGGAATACGCTGCTGACAAAAATTCATGTGGATAAATTGAAAATGGAGTTTATTGAAAATAAACCGGAGAATCCGGAAATAAACTATCTGCGCAATCCCGTCCGTGGAGCATATGAGCTGGATACGCTGATGAGATTTGTTGAAAATCATCTGAAAAATGTGGTCGATCCGGCGCTGGTTGTCCAGGCTTCCGGTGATCCGGTCGTGGACGCGGTCAGCGGGCAGGAAATTTTTGACAAGCTTGGTTCCCGGGAAAAACAGTTGCTGCGGGTAGATGCCAATCATCATGGAATATTGCGCGGTCAAGCAGCGGATGAAGTTAAAAAGAAGGTCCTGGAATTTTTAGAAAGATAAATAAGAGAGATAACGTTTTGCAAAAAGGAAGGCTATGATGATTGATCAATGGATAAAAGAAATAAAAAAAGAAGCCCCGGCGGACATGCTGGGCATGATTCTTTCTCATAACGGAATCGTGCGGGCGACATCAAAAGAAGGCGACAAGGTTGGGTCGATGAATCTTTCCTATGACAAGGAGAAACTTGCCAATGCCGTACGTGAATTTAAAAAGAAAGAGGGAATTGTGGACATTCGGGCTTGGATTAATGAAGGCCATCTCAATATCGGCGACGATATTATGTATGTCTGCGTGGCCGGACGATTCCGCAAGGACGTGCTTCCGGTCTTTCAGGAACTCATCACAATGATTAAAACTGAAATCGTGAGAGAAGAAGAACTTTAACGCCAGACATTCCGCCAAAGATTGAACTTTATCAGTGACAACGGTTTTATGCTGGTTAAATAGAACGAATTTGCTTGAACTGCCCGGCAATATCCGTCCTGCTCAGACCAGCACAGCATTCAGCCATTCATCTCTTCATTGTGAGCTGTATGTAAAAGTTCACAACATTCCGACAGGCTGCCATATGTGATTATGTCAGATATCCTGACCGACTCAGTTTGAAACCGGCCACCATACTGCGCATTTCTTCGGACTGTGAAGACATTTCCTCGGCAGCGCTGGCGGATTCCTCGGCATTGGCCGCGTTCTGCTGGGTCAACTGATTAATCTGTTCCACCGCCTTGTTTACTTGGCTGATTCCGATGTCCTGCTGCTCCGAAGCTTCCGCAATCTCTGCCACGACCTGGCTGACCTTATTGACTTTCTCGGTAATATCCTGAAAATTTGTCAAAACTTCACTGTTAATTAATACGCCATTCTCCGAATTCTGAACCGCTTCCTCAATCAAGCTCGCTGTGTTCTTGGCCGCCTCTGCGCTGCGCATGGCCAGATTTCGCACCTCTTCGGCAACCACGGCAAAACCCTTACCGGCGTCACCGGCTCTGGCCGCCTCGACGGCAGCGTTCAGAGCCAGAAGATTGGTCTGAAAGGCTATTTCATCGATGGTCTTGACGATTTTGGACGTGGAATCGGAAGAAGTCTTGATCTTTTCAATGGCCATGGACATTCGGGCCATGCATTCCACTCCGCTATCCGCGCTGTTCCAGGCCTCATCAGAAACGTCCTTGGCCGCCTTGGCGTTAATAACGTTTTGCTTGGTCATGGAAGACATTTCCTGTAGGCTGCCGGAAATTTCTTCCAGTGAACTCGCCTGCTCGCTCGCACCCTGCGACAAAGATTGCCCTCCAGAACTGATTTGCACACTGGCCGAGGCCACCTGATCTGCCGCAATCAATACCTGATGCAGGGCCTTGTCCAGATTCTCCATGGCCACATTGAGAGATTCCTTGATTTTGGCATGGTCGCCTTTATAGTCACCCCGCATACGCGCAGTCATATCCCTGCCGGCGATTTTCTCCAGAACATCCGCTGCTTCATTGATCGGCTCCATAACTCCATCCAATGTCTGATTTACACCCCGAACAATTTGTTGATAAGCGCCACTGAAAGCTTCTTCATTACCGCGCACATGAAGTTGACCTGCCGTTGTCGATTCGGTAAGAACATTCATTTCACGGACCAGGTTATTGACGGTTTCCACTATTTTTTTCAAAGCAGGGCCGATTTCATCTCTGTCGTCGATCACAACGGAATCAATGTTGATATTGCCCTCCGAAATCTGCTGCATATTGAACACAACATTTTGCTGAAGGTGATTGGCGAACTGATCCATCGCCTGTGCCAGATTTCCTATTTCATCCTTTCTGGACATATTCAGTCGATTGGAAAGATGGCCTTTTTCCAACGCTTTCATCATCAGCACTCCTTTTTGCAAAGGCCCGGTTATCGATGCGCTCACCAGTATGACTAAGCCGATGACCAGTGCTATCGCGATAGCGGATAAGATCAGCATAACTGCCGACAGGCCTCCGGTTTTTTCAGTTGTTGATTTGATAATTTGCTCATTGCTGCTTGCGATGTATTCATTTAAATTATTCACGGCGGCAGAGGTTTTCGTCTGCGAAGCAACCACGGTGTTACCGGCATCCAGCAGGCGGTTTACCTCATCGCCGTCTCCTTTGTCGGCCGCTCTCATAACTGCCTGATAACCCCGTTGCAGCTCAGCCCATGCACCATCAAATTCAGCAATGATCTTTTGAACCTTGTCACCCACATTTCTATCTTTATATGCCTTCATGGAACCGGCAATTGAATTCATCATTTCATTTAAATTCCGGGACAATTTCTGACGGTCGGATGGTGTTGACACATATCGATAGATGTCTCCGCGCATTTTTTCAAGGCTTGCCTTTATCGCTGCCGTATCTTTAATATCCGCTTCATACTGGCGATGCACCGAATCAACCTGATGCAGTGAGTTGTTTCTCAACTTTGCGCCATACAGGATCACAGCCGCCGATAATAGACAAACCAGCGCAATACTCCCAACCAGCTTGACACCAACCTTAATATCGTTGATCAACATTTTTCCAGCCCCCTTCAAATTGTATAATTCCAATACCATTAAGGTTTATAGCGTAATGAAATCTATGGTTATCATCTTTACTTCTTTTTCTTGTGCTTTATGTTCAATCTTTTAACAGGAGAAAGATTTTTTACAGGCTTGACGTTTTTGTCAGCTTGTTTTTGGATTTTATGGGCGTCACTCTTGTTGGAATCCGTCACTTCTTCCACAGATTCTTTCAGATCCACCGGTAACCAGTTCTGCTGATTTAAAAACGGATTAATCATCTTGTCGTATCTGTCCTGCGCAAATACCGTATTGTTCTCCAAAAACACCTCAAGCCGGTCGTATCCGTCATCCATAATTTTCTGTAAATCATCCATCGTATTCTTATACGTATTCCCCCACTGTTCCAAAACTTGTTTGCCATCCGTGCCGATTCCGGGAGTATGATCGATCATGACCTGCAGAAATTTTTCCGCCTGGTTTCGCAACATTTCCATTGTTGAAAAACTGTTTTGGAAGGATGTTTTGTGGAAATGAACCATTTGTTTTGCCAATTTTTTGTTTTCCATGACTGCCTCCTTATGGGCAATAAAATATAATTTTTTCTTATTGTATTATAAAATAAAACCACTTACAAGCGTATTAGATGATTTACGGACAGGCCAACGAACAATGCTGTATTTGCAGAACAAACACACATGGAATAGACTCACAGCGGGACACAAAAACACCATATTGAAAATTGTACAGATATCGCAGAAAAGACCGGGGATAAGAAGAATGCCACGCTCATGTCGTGGCACACGATGATGGCGTTCGAACCTTTGATGGTAAGTTTAATCATCACCGTGATGGGATCATTGTGACTGAAAACCATTCAAGGTACCAGCGGCCCATCAAGACAGGAAAACTCCGCACAGCAAAACAAGATTCCTCTGCGATACGGGGAAATTGATTCCCCGGCTTATCAGAATGATGCCTTGTTCAAAAAACGGACGTTTTTATTTTTTACGCTTTTTCTTCAGCTCTCTTTCTTTTCCTTCTCTGGTTAAAGGCCACAATAATGGATTCGGTTGCTTGTGCCATGGATATCTTTTCCGTATTGATGATCAGGTCGTAGTATTGCATATCAGCGATGTCAGCGTTGAAATATTTTCGGACGAATGCTTTTCGATTCGTATCTCTCTTCACAATATACTGTTCCGCTTCCGCTCTGGTGTAGCCCCGGTCTTCCATAAAGTACCTGATTCTTGATTCCATCGGAGCGATGATTCTGACCCTGAATGTTCTGTTTTGCGGCAAAACAAAGTTGGCGCCTCTGCCGACAAGTACGACGTTACCGAAAATACCGATAGAGCCGATCACCCGTGTCAGATGATTCAGATATTCTCCGGGCCATGGACGATTTTCTCCGAACATAGAAGAAAGCAGTGTTTCCCGAAAGGTCACTTCCCGTTCGTCAAGCGTTTCAATGACTTTTCTGCTCATCTTGGCACTGTCCGCAACGTGCTGAATGATCTGTCCGCCGATCAGATCCATATTCAGTGCTTTCGCCAGTCTTCGGGCAATGTCGCTTCCGCCCGCTCCCGCTTCTCTGGAGACGGTAATGACGGGTCCGCCCTTGAAATTTTCAATCTTGAGCCCCTGTCTCATGGCCTGGTCAAACAGTTTGCGCCATTTGGCAACCTGCGACTGAACCATCCTGTCCATGATCACTTTCTCATCTTCATTGTCCTTGGTGGCGACCGGTTTGATGGTCAGATCCCTCGTGTAATCAGGGCAATGACTGCCCACCAGAGAATCTTTGTCCAGTTTGAATCTTTTCTGACACTCCCTGCGCCAAGCGCAAATACCGCAAATGTTCATTTCGGCTGCCATGATGATCACCTTCTTTCTTGTTGATAATCGCTGTTCATTTGTTAACTTAATGCCTCAAATCCGGCAACAATATCCAATAGTTCCTCGGTAATGGTCATCTGACGCGTGCGATGAAACTGCACGTGGAGATCCAGCATTTGCTCTTCAATATTCTTTTCCGCGTTCTGCATGGAAGCCAGACGACTGGCGTTCTCACTGGCCAGCGATTCGGCAAACGCGCGGTACAGCGAAACAAAAAGATACTCTCTGATGAGCGATGAAAAAATCTTATTACAATCCATCCGGAAAATGGGCAGGGATTTGGAATCCCATTTTTTACGGGCAATTTCTTTGAGCCAATCCCGACTGACAGGCAGTAATTGAACCTTATAGGGATGATAATTCGAACCGCTGACATAATCGTTGTAAAACAGCATAAAATGATCCACATTCTGACGAAAATGCCATTCCTCGATAATCATGATGATTTCCTGCACCAGTGGCGTTATTCCCGCCGTCGAACTTGGTGTGGACATCAACTCATCGACCGGCTGTCCGGCATCTTCCACATAATCCGCCACGCGCGCGCCCACTGCCAGCACTTTACGATTTTCCTTGATCACGCCGGCCTCATTGATGGCGTCCAGAGCGAAAACGGAAATCTGCTCATTGAGCTGACCGCACAGTCCCTGATCGGAACCGAAAACGATTGCTCCGAGACGCTTGATTTCCCCGCCCTTACGCTGCGTCGTCGCGCCCATGTGTTCCTTGAGCACAATTTGCAGTCCCATCTCCACGGTCCGGTTGTAGTCGTCCAGAGACTCCACGGCCTTTTGATACTGACGGATGCTCACGGCAGCCAGAGCTTTCATCGTCTTAACCACCGATAAAAGATCTCCCGCGCTTTTAATTCTCCTTTTCAGAGATTCAGTTGTTTGCATTGGCTTCCTCGATCTCTTCAAACGGCGCAACAGCCGGTTGGATTTTTTCCAGGATATGATCGCGATCGGACATCTCCAGTTTTTTACCTGCCTCGATGCGTTCGCAAAGTTCCGGCAACTGCTGATTCACGGATTCCAACAGGCGCGTTTCCGCTTCCCGGATTTTTTCCGTTGGCACTTTATCCAGTGCCCCTCCTGTCACCGACAGCAGCGAGGCAATCTGTTCGGATGCCCGCATCGGCTTGTACTGTCCCTGTTTGAGAATCTCACGGACGCGCCAGCCTCTCTCCAGTATCTTCTT
>CAYZLL010000002.1:19897-54734 GCA_964479225.1 uncultured Smithella sp. | reverse complement strand
TGTAATCTCTCGGGGTGGCCACGAATCCGCCCAGATGAATTGCTCCTACTATTGCATTCATATCAATCACCTTCTCCTTTCAAAAAATCAGAGGCCTTATCCTTCGGGCGGTGCGGCGGCCACAAAGCAGTCGCCGGACTGCGCCGGCGTTTGTGCCTCCGATGGGTTATCAGCCCTGTTCTTCTTTTCGCTATCCAGGCGCTCCTTGGCCTCTGCAACCGCTTTTTCAACGGCGCCGATGACATCGGACTTGATGTCAAAATAGAAACCGTTATTGGCGCAGATTTTTTTAGTTTTTCTAATTTCGGCCCTCAGCGGCGCGGGGATGCTTACTCTTAACATTACGTTTCCGATTTGTTTCTTCTGATCTTTTTTTAAAATTGTCATAGCCATATTTCCTCCGACAATCGTGTTTTGTTGGAATTAACATAATACATGCTTTTATTAATGTCAATAAAAAAAGCAAAAAAAATAGCAAAGAAAATTGCTTATAAATTGACATTTAAATGTGCTTTACGCCCGGATTATCGCAAGATCATGATTTAATTTAATATTTTGACATTCACTTGAAGGCGCGAATCCAGTTAGATCAGGCGTTTTTAAAATCTGGTTGTTTAGTACAGGGACATCGTGGACAGAAAATGTGCCAAGACGTCGTGGACAAAATAAAAAGATATTTTTACACGATGTAATTTACGAAACGTAATGGATAATTGAAGTGAATGATGAGAAATTCCGTTTTGTGGCCGGGGGTAAGAAATGCCGTGTTGTCCTGATTCATCCTTTGTTGAAAAAGCTGATATCAGCGGCCGGCAGCTCATACGGGATCGCGGCAACCGGCCGCTGAAAGTTCAGGGGTTATCTTTTATGTTTTTTGGCGGACTCTTCATCGCAATGATATCCAAAGGACACTCTTGTGAACACAGTCCGCAGCCGATACAGGCCTTGGGAGACTTCAAATAGGGCCAGGCATCCACACCCTTTTCCCGCGGCAAATCTGACATGGCCAGACAACCCGCGGGGCAGGCATCTACGCAGATAGAACAGGCCATACAGGTCTCCAGAATGAAATCGGGCTTGAGCCATTCCGATCGTTTGATCATCAAGCATTCGGATCCTCCGGCATCGAGCAGGGCGGATTGCGGGCATATTCTGCCGCAAGTGCCACAGTCGATGCACAAAGCGCCGTCAATCGCATGGAGTTTCTTTTTTTCGCCAGAAATCGCGCCGGATGGACAAATCCGGGCGCAGGCACCGCAACCATTGCATTTTTCCGTGATCGTGTAAGGCATAATTAACCTCTTATTTAATTTCCAGCTTTCGCAGGGTTTCTTCTTTGGGCTTGCCGGTATTCCTGTCCCATCCAAACTGATCCCAGTAATCAAAGGCAAGTTTTTCCACATCGACGAACCTTCCTTTATTGGCGCCTTCCTTCTGAGGAGGATTACCCTGGGCACGGCTGCTGATGAAATTGTTTTTCGGTTCAATGCCATGCCGGACATTGAAATTTTGTTTCATAGTCTGAATCCGTTCGCCTATGGTCATGTATTCATCGGGCGTCAACGTCCAACCCGTTGCCGCATTGAGCCAGTCAAATGTCGGGATTTTCTTCGACCCCAGAAAAAGACCAAACATACACATACCTGCTGCATTGCCCACATTCATGAACTTACTGCATGCGGCAGAGGCTTGGGCCTTTTCCTTGTTGATCTTGTACTTGCTTCCCTTCATAAAAAGAGGGGTTGGCTTGGGCAGCCCCTTAACGCTTTTCCAGAGTTGAAACATTTCGTAATACAGATGGGCGCCAATCGTATGACGTCCCGGCGTCGGTTCCACACTGTAATGAACGTTGAAGCCCGGATCATTGCGGCCGTCATGCATGGCCGGTTCCTGTCCTCCGGCATGGACGGTCAAGGCTTCCGCCCCTTTGCCGATTTTTTTGGCGGCGATCTTGGAACCGTCGGCCAGCAGATCACCGATGCCCTCTCTTTTGATCATTTTTTTGATAAGGGTTACCATCGCCTCTGTATTGCCCCATTTTAATTCCAGACCGTCGGTATCTTTGATGGTGAGAATGCCCTTTTCGTAACATTCAATGGCAAACGCCGCCGTCGCACCCGCAGAAATGGTATCCATGCCCGCCCTGTTCAGAATCTCGTTTAAATAAAAAACACTGTCCAGATCCTCATTCATGCAAAGGCCGCTTAGGGCCAGAACGCTTTCATATTCAGGTTTGTGGGTGTGGGAATACTTTCCCTTCATGGCGCAGATACCGCCGCATCCCAATGGACAGGAATAACAATGGTACTTCACAATTTCCGCGTCTTTGACGAGATCCGGACTGATTTTATTGGATTTTTTCAGAGAAAAATCTTTATTCGATCCATCCCAGTTTTTCAGAGGAGAATCGCCCATCTCGACGGACATCTGATTCATGCCTCCTGTGCCCCACTCCCTCAGAATGGTCTTGTATAAGAGCCCGTCTTGGGGAAAAAGAGTAGGGGTGACACGCAGGAATGTTCCCATCAGGGCCATTCCTATTCCCGGAAGCAGGTTGAGGGGCATGGGAAAGTTGACCCACTTGTTGCAATGCCGGCTTAAGCGTTTCATTTCTGCCGGATCGTGCGTGACGATGCGTTGCACGCCGTCCAGGACGACCGCCTTGAGTTTTTTGACTCCCATGACAGCGCCCAGACCCGATCGAGCAGCGATTCTGCCGCTGTCGGTACATACGCCGGAAATCAGAGATACTTTCTCTCCGGAGGTGCCGATGACGGCCACGTGCGCTTTGGGGCCGTGCAACTTTTCGAGTTTTTCTTCTGCTTCGATAGCGTCAAGTCCCCAAACCCCTTCGGCGTCTTTCAGCGTGGCCTTACCGTTTTTTACATACAGATAAACCGGCTTATCGCTGATACCTTTAAAAAAAATGGCATCATAGCCGCAGTGCTTGATGGCCGGGGAAAATGTGCCGCCGCAATTCGCGTCGCCCCAACCTCCGGTTAGCGGGGATTTGCCGACCAGCGTCCACCGTCCGGAGAATAAACTGCCCGTGCCCGTGAGAAATCCCGAACAGAAACCGAGAATGTTTTCCGGTCCCAGGGGATCAGCGCCGGCGGGAATGCGGTTATACAGGACATAAGCACCCAAGCCCATCCCGGACAGATACTGCTTATAGACTCCGTCGGGTATTACTTCCTCTGTCATGGTCTGATTGGATAAATCCACCATGAGAATTTTGCCCATGTAAGGTTTTTTCATGACACAGCTCCCTTTCGTTTTTCAGCCTTTTTTCACTTTGCTCCGGTCCAGCGGTTTCCCTTCCCAGGCCGCTTCCAGAACCATCAGATTATCTTCATAATCCGTATCTTCGGGATTATAAATGGATGCGCCGTCGGACAGTGCCGCTTTGGCGATCTCGGGTAGAAGTTCACGGGGAACGAGCGGTTTGCCGTCACGGTCCTTTATTTCCTGCAGGCATCGGGGATGCCGTCCACTCGTGAGGGAATTAAGTTCCTGATTCATTTCCCGGATCAGGGAAGCAACTTTCTGCGCGCGCTCTTGTTTCGGCGTCTTGAGATAAACCGCTTCCCCTGCTATGGGCAGCAGCAGCTCCGCGATGATTTCTTCACGCTTATGCATATTGTATTCGAGGCCGTAAGGCAGAATAGTCGCCATGCATATACCATGGGGAGCGCCGCAGACGGAACCGGTGGCGTGTCCGAGATTATGCACCAGTCCCACCATGGAATTGGAAAACGAAATACCGGCGAGACAAGCGGCAATGGCCATGGCCAGGCGACCTTCTTTATCTGAAGGATTTTTCGTCACAGTGGGCAGATATTTAAAGATCATATTGACGGCAGCCAGAGAGTGGGCATCACTCAACGGATTTTTCTGAAGACAATAATATCCTTCCACGGCGTGGCTTAACGCGTCCATCCCCGTCATGGCTGTGATGAAAGGCGGCATGGTCATGGTCATGCGGGAATCAAGAATGGATACATTGGGCAGTAAAAAATAACTGGTAAAGGCCATTTTGAGATGCTTTTCATGATCTTTGATAACAGCGACCAGCGTCACCTCTGAACCCGTTCCTGCTGTTGTCGGTATGGCAACAAGAGGTTTCAGGCGCCGCTTCAGAGCTCCGGCGCCGCTGAACGCCATCAGGTCGGTGGCATTTTCGGAAACGACGATATTGACGCCCTTGGCCGTATCCATGACCGATCCTCCGCCGACGGCGATGATGGCGTCACAGCCGTTATCCCGGTAAAGACCGGCTAACTGGTTGACCACCCTTAAATCAGAATCAGGGGGGACGTTGTCCGCGATACCGCCAATGGCAATGCCGTCTTTCAGGGCATTGACGACGATATCCACGAGCCCGGCGGCGGCAACACCTTTATCGGTAATAATCAGAGGTTTTTTTGATCCCATGTCGGCCAGCAGAGCCGGTATTTTTTCCAGTGCGTCGTGTCCCGCAACAATCTTTACCCGACAGCAAAATTCATAATAATCCGGTAGTATCATCACTTACATCCTTTCTATTCATGACTTGACAGAGCTGCCGCCGACACGATCGATGACCGTGCGCAGGTAAGCCCCGTCGGGTTCCTGATTGATTACGTCAAGTATATCATCCATCAGGTACCGGGGAATTCCCGCTTCCTTGATGGTGCGCGGCATTTTGCCCTTCAGCGCGCCGTAAAGTTCATTCAAAAATTTATTCAGAATGTCTAATGCCCTGTCCGCTCTTTTATCCTCCGGTGTGGAAGCATATTCATCTTCGGTGGTTAAAGGACGGAGCAGCACAGAGACAAGACGGCTGTCCTGCTTCATGTAATCGGCAAGCACCGTGTTCAGACACATTCCGATTACGACGCCCGGATGAACATGAACGACGTTCTGAAAGATCTGGCCCAACCGGTAAAGGACATTCCGGTCGGTGTTGGAGATAACGCATCCCGACATGGCTGCGGCATTGGCCAAGGCGAGCCCCGCCTTTTTATCCCCGCAATGATTGACGGCGCCAACAAGATTTTCCCGAATGAAACGCAGCGCCGCTAAAGCGTAAGCATCCATGAACGGATTTGCATCCGGCGCAACGCATGCCTCCAGCGTGCGGCCCAACGCGGCAAGTCCCGCTTCGGCAATTGTCTTTCCATCTTTTACTTTTGTCAGCCGGGGATCAAGCACAACAAGGTCAGGCATCAATGACATGGAAACAAATGTTTTTTTGTTTAACACGGCATATTTCGATGTTTCCATGCCGGTTACAGCCGCTGTCGGAACGAATACAAAAGGTCCCAGGGGATCAGGAATGGCCGTTTCCTCCGAAAGCTGACGCGCATCGGTTGTTTTCAGCGCGGCAGCCAGATTCACTATTTTGGCCACGTCAACGATGACACCGCCGCCCAGCGCGATAATGGAATCATATTGACCTTTGAGGAAAAGATCTCTGATTTGTTCAACAACATTCAGATCGGCCGTATTCGTGACGTCGTCAAAAAGGCCCAGAGTCATTCCGGAATCGCCGAAAGCATTGGTCAATGTCCGGGTCGAATTGCGTCCCGCCAAATCACGGCCGGTAATAATCAGGGGTTTGAAAGCATTAAGGCTGGCCAGTTCGACCGGAAGATGTTCCAGTGCCTTGTTCCCTGAATTGGTCTTGAACGGACAGGTAAATGCAAAACCGTTAGTAAGATTCATTTTTCATTCCTTTCATTAAATACCCAACAAGGTACGTGTATAGACGCCGACTCGCCCTGTAAGCTTGCGGCCGAACGACCACCATGACGGATAACGTTTCACGGCCAGAGAGGCGATGATCTTAGGCAGGAGATAAACTTCGACGATATCGAGAATCCGGATAACCGACAGGGAATAAGGGACTTCGCCGTCAACCATCAGACGATTGCGGGTTGTCGCCAACGCCGTACTTTCCTGAAACGATAAGATTGTAAATGCAGCATCGATACTTTTGATAATCAGACGAAGGTGAATAGGCCGGCACTGAAGATCGCCGCCGAAATATTTTACCTTACCCTTTTCCTTGCCGACAACCATCCATGGACCATTGGGAAGGCAACCCAGGGTAAATGTAAATTCATCGGGAAGCGTATCGAACAGATTTTTTACTTCGTTATCGACTTTTGCCGCCGCCTGGATGGCCCGGCCTGTAAACCACAGAAATATGGCCACGTAGATTTTTTTCAGAGGTTTCCCTCCCGCATGAATTTCCTGCATGTTTAAATCCTCCCATCACTTTCGGTTGAGAAAAAAGCGGTATGCTGTTCGCAAGAAATATGATTCCACTCTATTCAACTGGGCGACTCTAATACGCATTTCAACGGACATAACCCTGCGCCTTTTCTACTGCATCAGTTAGAATCACTTTTCTTGTTGAGCATTAAAACAATATTGCTGATTGAAAATTTACGCGACTATAAGAATTTTCGGCTTGCGTGTCAAGTAGATTTTGGCAAACGGGATGAATAATTTTCCTTTCGCGTGGTTAAGGTGTGCCAAGTTTGACCGTATCAAAGCCATAATACGTGCCGAGGCAAGCATTGCGAAAGTTTTTCGGATCGCTGGTGATATCCGTGGCAAACAGGGTTCGCGGCGGTCTCGAAATGCTTGACAGGGTAATTTCCTTGTCACCGCGCTGTATGGCGGCATCGATTTGAGCAAAACGTGCTTGCATCTCCTTTGCGTATCGATAACCTCGATAGGTGTCTTTATAGCCTTCGAAAACATTCGGTGCTCCCAGCATGCCCACCAGGAGCAAAATCATTGTCGTAAGCATCAAGCGCTTGCCATGATTTCTGATGTGGTCTGCCGCCAGAAAATTTCCCAGGATCAGAAATGATGGATACCAGCCCAACAGGAAGAAAAGAAAAACAACGCTTTCCGCCCGCTCCGGAAGCGGATAACGGTTAATCAGAAATCCGATGGCGTTGAGAGCGAAAATGCCACAAATCCAGAATACAGGTACGGCTAAAAAAGACCTGCGGAATGGTCCCTCTTGATATAAAATATTCCGGGCCGATTCGGCCGTAAAAATCAGCATGACAAAAGCCGAAGCCCACAGGCCGGGATTGGAAAGCCAGTACAGAATGCGCAGCGTAACCCAGGGGATGTAGAGGATGACTGCCATCCAGGGCGTCGGGCGTATCATGGCATCACCCTCAATACTTGAAAAACGCTGAAAGTTGCCCGGCGCCAGAACACTGATGAGTGTGAAAACGATGCCGATAAAAAGCAGTGTCAGCCAGAACCAGCGTGACTGGCGTCGTTTCCTTACCGAATACCATGTTCCACAAGCGATGAGCATAACGGTGAGAATCATCGATACTTCATTGCTGCCGATTGCAGCGATCGTCAGACCTGCTGACAAAAGCAAAAGAACCGATCGTGATGCTTTGCCGTCAGTTGCCGTTTCACGCCGGATGCATAGGGCAATGAAAAGAATCGAGAAAACATTTCCCATCTGATAGGTGAAGCTGCCGGCCAACCAATAGAAAGTTTGTGCCGGATCAGGCGTTCCGGCAATGAAAAGCATCGTTGCGATGGCTCCAGCAAGAAAGGGGAAACGGAAAGGGCAAACGTGTCGGCTAATGGTCCAGGCCAGAAAGCTGAAACTGAGCCAGGTCGAAACCAGCACAACAATTGCCGCATAGGGATAAACCCCGACAATATTATCGTACTTGCCGAATGGGCTCATGGTGAAAACCGTCGCGTATCTTCCTGATGAGCCGAAATACGATTGTGACAGGATGTCTAAAATACCAAACTGGCGGAATGATGCGGCAATGCAGAAGTCGTCCGCTGACGGCCAGGCAAAGAAGGATAGGCCGATGAACATGGTCAGCAATCCAAAAGCCGCCAGTCTCAATGCCAGTAATACGTATTTGTGCAGAGAGTGTCTTGATTTGTCCAGATTGAAATATTCAAGTTTTCCCATTTTTCCCCTCTATCATTTAATTTTGGATTTGAACACAAAAAGAGAAATACGGGATGGTGATATGTTAGCGCACAAGAAATTTAATGATCATGTTTCTGCTTTCGCATGAGGAATTTGCGAAATCATAGATCATGATCTGCTGTGATGACAATGCAATAATAATTTATCGTAAGATGTCCGTTCCATCATCAAGAGGGAAATTTTATGGGGAATGAAGAGGTTCCGAATCATTCTTGTTTTACCTTCGAATATCTGGTAGTTGAATGCAGGTATTGATATCCATGGAAGATATTCTGACAGTATCACAACTGAATAATAATATTAAAATTCTTCTTGAGGAAACGTTTGAGTTTGTTCTGGTGGAAGGCGAAGTTTCCAATCTGCGGCGGCCGCAATCGGGACACGTTTACTTCACGCTGAAAGATGATCAGAGCCAGATTCGTGCTGTTTTTTTCCGTCAGTTCGGTGTGTATCAGAGGCGCAGTAAATTTGAACTGGAAGAGGGTCTGAAAGTATTATGCCGGGCGCGTCTGAATGTTTATCTGCCACGCGGCGACTATCAACTGGTTGTCGAAGCGGTGGAGCCGCTGGGTGTGGGCGCTCTGCAAAAGGCATTTGAACAGCTTAAGGCCAAACTGTTTGCAGAAGGATTATTTGATGCGTGTCACAAAAAATCGCTTTCCTTTCTTCCCGAAAGAATCGCTGTGGTGACGTCACCGACCGGGGCGGTCATCCGGGATATTCTGAACATTACGAAACGGCGTTTCCCGTCGGTGGACATATTCATCGCTCCGGTGCGCGTGCAGGGCAATGAAGCGGCGGGTGAAATCATCCGGGCTTTGCGCAATGTGCATGCACACGGCGGTGTCGATGTCATCATCATTGCCCGGGGCGGCGGTTCGCTGGAAGATATTGCTCCTTTCAACGATGAGGCGCTGGCGCGGGAAATTTTCCATTCCACGATCCCGATTGTGTCTGCCGTCGGCCATGAAACCGATTTTACGATTTGTGATTTCGTGGCGGATCTGCGGGCGCCTACACCGTCGGCCGCCGCGGAATTGATTGTTCCGCAACGATTGGAATTGTTATCAAAAATCAATGCGCTGCAACAGCGGGCGATAGCCGGTTTTGCCCGTCAACTGGATGATGATCGGGAGCAACTTGCCGATTTGCAGGCCAGATTAAAGGATCCGCGCCGGTTTGTGGACAATCTGAAAATAGGAGTGGACGAACTCAGGGAAAGACTGATAGGCGCACTGCAACATAAAAAGCAAAATATTTACCATGAACTGTGTCAACTGGAATTACGCCTGTTGCATCAAAGTCCGGGGCTGAAAACCAGGGCGGGGAAAATTTTATTACAGAACCTGCAAAAAGAATTATCAAATGCGATGATGGTTCGTTTGACAGCCGACAGAGAAAGACTGATGAAAAATTCAGCCATTCTGGAGTCTATCAGTCCTCTGGCTGTTTTACAGAGGGGGTACAGTGTCACACGACGAGTCGATAATGCAATGATTATCCGGCAAACCGATGATTTAAAGGTAGGCGACGATGTGAATGTGCTTCTGGCAAAGGGCAACTTTAACGCTAAAATAGAAAAAATATTTTAGTAAATTAGTATTTGCTTTCTTTGATAAAACAAATACGTTAATGCACTTATACCGTTTATCGGGTTCAGGAATGAGCACCAAAAGCAATGGGCGCTTGACGATTTCAGCATAAGGCATTAAACAACTTTCTGTGATAAAGGATTTTAACCCTCCAACGGAAGTTGGGGATTTTTCTAACGGGGTGAATGATGGCAAAAGAAAAATTTGAAGACGCGCTGGAAAAACTAGAAGACATCGTCCGGAAAATGGAAGCAGGCGACATGCCTCTGGAGGACGCCCTGAAATCTTTTGAAGAGGGAATCAAGTTGATACGTTTTTGTTCATCCAAACTGGAAGAGACGGAACGACGCGTGGAAATGCTTCTGGAAAAAGAAAATTCTTTGCAGTTAAAAAAGTTTCAGGGAGACGACGATGAATCAAGATGATGATTTATTCTTAAAGGCTTACCTGGAGGACAGGCAGGGTATCGTGGAGGAAGCGCTGCAGCGTTATCTTCCCGAGACCGGGATTCCCGCCAAAATATATGAAGCCGTGCGCTACAGTGTTTTCAACGGCGGGAAACGCATCCGGCCGATTCTCTGTCTCGCGGCGGCGGAAGCGGCCGGTGGAGACCTGGCTCCGGCCATGCCGGTGGCCTGTGCGCTGGAATTCATCCATACGTACTCTCTGATTCATGACGATTTGCCGTCTATGGATAACGATGATTTCCGGCGTGGAAACCCGACGTGCCATAAGGTTTTCGGTGAAAATATCGCCATCCTGGCGGGTGACGCGCTGTTGACGGAGGCCTTTGTCCTGTTGTCCCGTTCGGAAAAAGTCCTGTTTTCTGCAGAGAAGCGTCTGGCGGTGATTCAGGAAATCGCTTACGCTGCCGGCATCGGCGGCATGGTTGGCGGACAGGCGCTTGATGTGATTTCGGAAAAAACAGGCGCTGACGAACAGACCCTTCAGGAAATCCATCGGCGCAAAACAGGAGCGTTGATTATTGCCGCTGTCAAATCAGGCGCAATTATTTCCAGCGCGGGTAAAGATAAAATGCAGGCCCTGACCGAATACGGAACCCATGTGGGCCTGGCCTTTCAGATTGCGGATGACATTTTGAATGTTGAGGGAGACAGCGCCTTAATGGGCAAGGGCACCGGCAGTGATGCCGCCCGCAACAAACTGACGTATCCGTCTTTGCTGGGGATGACGGCGGCGAAAGAGAAGTTATCTCAACACATCGAAGCGGCGACGGCCAGCCTTGCCGGTTTTGATGAGCGGGCGATGCCGCTGATGGTCATTGCCCGTTATATCAAAGACAGAAAGTCATAACGAAATAAATCGGGAAGGATGTTGTTTTGGTCAAGCAGCCGGAAAAAGTTGATTACAGTGTTCTGCAAAAGGTGACGCTGCCCGCGGACATCCGGGGTTTGAATATTGCCCAGCTCAATACGCTTTCCCAGGAAATCAGAGAATTAATGATCCATACGGTTGCCTTGCGGGGCGGCCATCTGGCATCCTCTCTGGGTGCCGTGGAGTTAACCCTGGCGCTGCATTATGTTTTCAATACGCCTCAGGATAAAATCATCTGGGATGTCGGCCATCAGGCGTACGCTCATAAAATCATTACCGGTCGCAAAGAAGAATTTGCCGGTTTGCGTACAAAAAACGGGATCAGCGGTTTCCCCCGCCGGGAAGAAAGTCCCTACGATGTCTTCAATGTCGGACACAGCGGAACATCCATTTCGGCAGCCGCGGGATTTACCGAAGCCGGTTGCCTGAAAGGTTTGACGAATAAAGTCATCGCGGTGATCGGCGACGGCTCCATGACTGCGGGCATGGCCTTTGAGGGATTGAACTGGGTGGGAGATCGTAAAAAAAACATGATCATCGTGTTAAACGATAACGAAATGTCGATTTCCTCCAACGTTGGCGCGATGTCTTCTTACTTAAACCGCGTGATGACCGGCCATAAGATTACAACCTTGAAAACCGACATTAAAAGATTTCTCAACAGCATCCCGGGCATCGGCGGCAATATGATTAAATTTGCCCAAAAGATAGAAGAAATTTTAAAAACCATGATGGTTCCCGGAGCGCTTTTTGAGGAAATGGGTTTTACCTATGTGGGACCTTTGGAAGGACATCGCCTGGATTACCTGATTAAAACCTTTGAGAATATTAAGGGGATGACCGTTCCCGTGCTTGTGCACGTCATCACGAAAAAAGGCAAGGGGTATGAATTTGCCGAAGAAGATCCTCTCGGTTTTCATGGCGTCGCGCCCTTTGATGTGGAAACCGGTCAGGCCATTTCTTCGTCATCCAATGTCCGGACTTATACGAACGTATTCGGCCAGGCCATGGTCAAACTGGCCCGTGCCGATTCCCGCGTTGTCGCGATTACCGCCGCGATGTGTGAAGGCACCGGCCTCAATGCGTTCTGCCAGGAATTCCCAAAACGTTTCTACGATGTCGGCATCGCGGAGCAGCACGCGGTGACATTCGCCGCCGGTCTGGCTCTGGAGGGATTAATTCCTGTCGTTGCCGTTTATTCGACTTTTCTGCAGCGAGCCTATGACCAGATCGTGCATGATGTCTGTCTGCAAAAACTACCGGTTGTATTTGCCCTGGATCGTGGCGGGTTTGTCGGGGAGGACGGAGCGACCCATCAGGGCCTTTTGGATTATGCTTACCTGCGTTCGATACCCGATATCATCGTCATGGCGCCCAAAGATGAAAATGAACTGCAACACATGCTCAAAACCGCCGTGGATTGCGGCCGACCGGTTTCTTTGCGTTATCCGCGGGGCAAAGGTGTCGGGGTTCGTCTGGATGAAAAACTGATCAATCTGGAAATCGGCAAAGGTGAAGTGCTGCAGGAAGGAACGGACATCGCGATTATTGCCATCGGCAATACGGTGAATCCGGCTTTGGCCGCCGCCGCAAATCTTGCTCAAGAAGGAGTTCAGGTTAAAGTCATCAATGCCCGTTTTGTAAAACCGCTCGATGAAGCCTTAATTTTGAAAACCGCGGCGGAGATTAAAAAAATTATTACCATTGAAGAGAATGTGCTTCAGGGCGGCTTTGGTAGCGCCGTTCTGGAATTGCTGTCTGAAAAGGGGATAACAGGCGTTCAGGTAAAGCGTTTGGGCATTCCTGATGAGTTTGTCAAGCATGCCACGCAGGCCGAGCAGCGCAGTAAGTATGGGCTTGATGAAGAAGGTATAAAGCGTGCCATAAAGGAAATGCTGGCGAGATAATCTGTTATTATCCCTGTCTTTTCATGAAAGGATTGGAAGTACAGCGTACGAATTTTCATTCTTTAGCCTTTAACCAATTTTCCGCATCGGACACCGTCGGGAAAACCGCAATCGGCAACGCGCGGTTTACGCACGCGTCTTCGGCAAACTTCATCGAATTACTGACAGCATTTACGTCGACATAGGCAATGGCTTTATATAATCCTCTGGTTTTGCTCGTCACGTTCTGGACAAGCTCGAATACATCCATTATGGACAAGCGCGGACCATCAAGACGTTCTTCAATCAGGACCCTGAAGCACTTGCGGGCGGCACACTCTTGATTGATTTCTTCGACATATCCCAAAATGGTCTCTTTGCTATTCTGGCCGGTAACAACGAAGTGAAGATATGTCGGTTCTTGCGTTACTTGTAATGCGTAAGTCATAGAGGACACTCCTGCATATCATAAAATTGATTTTGATAAATATACCATATATTGATTTCTGTACAGTCCATTTTGGAAATAATAAAAACGGGAAAATAGAGACCGTTGTTCCTGCTAACTATTTTCCTTGCCTGGCAGGATGTATAACATCATCCTGAAGCGATAACACATCATAAGTCGATAACCCTATCATCCAGGGGAGATTTTCGCAAAACATGATACAATCTTGTTTTACCATACAATATCTGGTAATTTACAATGCAGGTATGGAGTATATGGCCTCTAAAAAAATTCGTCTGGATAAATTGATGGTCGATCGTGGCGCGGCGCCGACGCTGGAAAAAGCCCGTGCGCTGATTATGGCCCGGGCGGTTAAGGTTCATGATGCCTATCCGGATAAGGCGGGCACGATGGTTTCTGCCGATGCTGAAATTCATATCAAAGGCGAAGACAATCCTTACGTGAGCCGCGGCGGGTTAAAACTGGCCGGGGCGCTTCAAGAATTTGATTTGAATGTTGCAGGCCTTGTCGCTTTGGATGTCGGAGCTTCCACGGGCGGTTTCACTGATTGCCTTTTGCAAAAAGGTGCCAGAAAAGTTTACGCTCTGGATGTTGCCTACGGCCAGTTGGCGTGGAAACTGCGTGAAGACAAACGTGTCGTGGTCATCGAGCGCACCAATTGCCGTTATTATGACGGCGCGGATCTGGATGAAAAAATTGATCTGGCCGTTATCGATGCTTCTTTTATATCCTTGAAAATGGTGATTCCTGCGGTTTTAAAGTTTCTGGAAAAAGGGGCACGAATTCTGGCGTTGATTAAGCCGCAGTTTGAAGCCAAGCGGGATGAAGTAGCAGGGGGAGGTGTTGTCTTGGATCCATCTGTTCAGGAAAGAGTTGTGACGGAAATTAGGGATTTCTGCCAATCGCTGGCACTGGAAGTGGAAGGAACCTGCTCTTCGCCTCTTTTAGGTCCTTCGGGTAACAAAGAATTTTTTATTCTGGCGAGAAAAACAGGTGAGCGGAAGAAAAATGAAAATAAAGACGACTGAACCTCCCCTTTTTCCGGTAGAATTCAAATAGAACGAACTCCCCCCTGAGTATCTCTCAGACCGCAAAATACGCATAAGAAAAGCCCCTCCGGAAGGAGGGGCTTCAATGAACGGTGAGATTTTAAACAAGAAGTTATTATTCACCTGTTACTGAATACGTCTGTATGGCAAACCGGACGTATATCCGGCATTGGAAAGGTTAGATGTCGCCTGTCCAGATGCAGCCCATGACCACCCGACAATCGCCTGCCAGCCTCGCATGGTTGTCGTTGCGCCGGTCCAGACACGATTATCCGACGCATCTTCCAAGGTTCCTGACGCGTCATATGTATTGATTTGATACGTCGGGTAGAGAGCGTGAACCTGATACATCATCAGCAGCGTGTAAAGATCAACGGAAATCTTATAAAGGGTTGTTCCGTCTCCGGGATTAATAAAGGTGCCCACGCCTGTCGGAATATTGTCATTCATGCCGTAGTTCGGACTCAACGGATTGGCATCTTCCGGACAGAGATAAACGTCATAGCCCAGACCCGATAAAGAAGTGGTCGGAAGAATTTGAACGTAGATTCCGGCATAGTTGATGACGAATTCATCTTGCGGTGTTCCGCCCATCATCGCCATGCCCAGTTGCAAAGATATGCCGACGGCGGTGTAAATATCTGCGCCTTTAATGTGAGTTGTGAGAAGCGGATACCCCAGCGCACTGGTGTCCACAGGATCGCCGCCTAAGGGCAATACATTGTATAGATCCGCAAAAGAAATATTGGGAAGAGGCGATACCGCCAACGGATCGCGGATGACTCCACCGGGAACAAAAGCAATCTGGACGCGATGAGGATCGCCGGTTGACTGAGTCATTGCGACATTCGCGCCCGCTCCACCGTACTGGACGTAAGCGGATGCCCATATTCCATTGATGGCATTTCTGTAGGAATCAGCCGCAAGATTACCCAGAACCGATTCTCCCACCGTGAATCCCGGTGTGATGGACTCTAACGTTAGGGGGGCATCATTGAGGGCCACTGTATCAAGAATCGAATTCACGCCGGTTAATCCAAGTCCTCTAAACGCGGGAGCAAGAGCGGCGTCGAGGGCGGGGTTCACTATACCCGATACGACATAGACCATCGTTAAATCACCGGGAATGCTGCTATCAATCAGCGCATTTGTTGATTTGTAACTTTTGATCTTACCGGTACGTTTGTTTACCTGAAGGTCAAGTCTGGCGACATGTTCACCGTATTCGCCCGGCTCAACCAGGATGGTATTACTGTCAGCGGAAGCTTTAACGGCTGTTTGATTAACATGAAGATGACCAGAAAGAATGACATCAATACCGGAAACATTTTTTGCCAGTTCCGCATCATTGCCTATTGCATAACCCGTTGCGGGGTCAACGGTGAACCCCTCATGAGAAAGGAGAACAACCGTTTTTGCCCCGGCTGCTCTTAACGCATTGACCTGAGTTTGGAGGGCGGCATAGGCGGCGGCAGAATCGGGCTGACCGGCATTAAAACTCAGAGGCGCGGCATTGGGAGAATCGAATACGGCATTGGAACCCATGCGTCCCAGAATGCCGATTTTGATGCCGGATTTATCGACAATGGTGCTTTTCACAATGGTACCGTTGCCGACAAACGCATTCATGGCCGGAGACATACTCGTATCCATATTGCTGGCAACGATTGGCGTAGTGAAAGGCGCCGATGTGTTGTTTTTCGCCAGGGCTATAAATCCCGCCAGAGCATCCGGGCCTAAATCGGTTTCATGGTTGCCGATCGTTACGGCATCATAATTCATCAGAGAAAAAAACATGAAAGAAAGAGGGCTCGAAGCCAGGGTCATGGTATAAACCGTGCCCATCGTAAAATCACCCGTATCACAAAGCAGCACCGTGCTGGCACCTTTTTCATTTCTAACAGAATTAATGTATGAAGCGACACGTGCATAACCACCGAGGACGGTATCATTGCCGGTGACAACCGGATTATATGACGCTACGGAACCATATCCGCCGGCATGGTCATGAACATCCGATGTCTGAAGGATGGTAAGTGAAACATCACCTTCACTGCTGGTACTGCAACTTACGATTGCCAGCGCAAACATTAAGACAATAGCAAGCAACACTCTTAGTTTTTTCATAAGATGCACTCCTTTCTTTGATAAATGTTTTTCTCGATGCTTGAAAGTATAGGAAGACCATTTTCGCTTGTCAAGGGATATTAAATGGACGATATTAAATGGATTATCGAAAATAACTTGACCTCCGAACGGGTAAAGAATGGGGGAGTGCCCCATTAAATCTTGACTTGCTTTCTACTTACAAGTGCACCATGATAGATCATCAGGTGTGCAAAATAAATGGGCGCTGTGTGCGCCGGGCGGTGGATATCGTCCTGAAAATCGCCCAACAGGAAAAAACCGCCGTATCTACACTTACGGACCGCTCATTCATAATCCGCAAACCATTGAACTGCTCAAGAAGCGCGGGATCATCTCGATCGGCAGGATTGAAGAAATCAAGGATCAAGAAAATGCCATTCTGATTATTCGCGCGCACGGCATAGCGCCGGCGGAGAGAAAAAAATACGCAGAGACTGTCTGATCTGGTCCGGAAAAAACAACCGGCCCCTTTCCATATTGAAACGCCCTTCGAAATGGCCGGGATTGATTGCGGGCCTTACAGCAAGCCCAACGGGTAGGTAATAATGATAATGCGCCGGATAGTCGTGTTGGATAAAAACACGGAGATAACCTGAGGAATCGTTTGTTGCGGAATCTACAATTTTATTATATGGAATAATTACAAAGCAATCTCAAGATTAAACAAGTGGGCCCATGCAGGCGCGTAAATAAAAGGTCGGAAATCATGAGTGAAAAAACGGTCCAATACTGGATAGACATTTCCGAATATGATTTGCAGGTCGCCAAAACAATCCTCGATAAAGGTCATTATCTTTACGTTGGTTTTATGTGCCATCAAGCCGTTGAGAAAATGCTCAAAGCCATATATGTAAAGCAGACGTCAACCATGCCGCCTTACATACACAAATTGGACAAGTTAGTTGAGCGCGTGGGGTTGAAGGCGGCCATGTCCCAAGAGCATAACGATTTCATAGATGAATTGACACCTCTCAACATCCAGGCCCGTTATCCGGCATATAAAGAGGCGATTTATAGTTTGATCGATAAAGGAAAGGCAACACAAATTGTTAATAAAACTGAGGATCTTCTCCAGTGGCTAAAAGTGCAGCGTCAGTAAACAAAGAATTGAAAGATTTCGTCGCCCTCATGAGGGCGAAATACAATATTTATGCGGTTGTCCTCTTTGGCTCTTATGCGGAGGGACGGGCAAATGACGACAGTGATATTGACGTTGCCGTTTTTTCGGATGACTTTGGCAAAGACCCTTATGAAGAAATGAAAGCGCTTTTCCGCCTCCGTCGCCAGATCGATACCGACATCGAACCGTTGCCGTTCAGCCGGGACGCGTATTTCAGCAACGATACAGCCGAATTTGTAAACGAGATTGTAAGGAAAGGTAAAGTCATTTTTATGGAGAACCGTTTGTTAATATGACCACGTTAATCTGTGGCCTGTTGCTTACGGAGCATCACGTCTACTGTCGCATAAATAATTCTACTGCGGTCACAGGATTAACTAAAACGCCATGGCTTCTCACGCACGTCTGATCTTGAAAGTTTTAACCGTTGTTATCCTCTTTACGTCAACATCATCCTACGCCGAAGAATGCTTCAACTCCTCTAAAAAACTCAATGACGACGCCCAGACCATCCGTTTAAAGGCAATGGATATGGGTTGGAAGGTTGGCAAATTGGCATCCACTACCGCAGCAAGCATTGTCAAAGGCAAAACCGAAATTTATCCCAAAGACAAAGTCGAAATATGCCTAAGAGAAGCAAATGATACCCTTCAGATCAAGGCGCAGTCAAAATCAAAGGATGCCGGTAAGGCTAAATGGAATAAGATCATCGCCAGGAAGATTGGCAGCACGACATAAGCATATGTTCATTCAGCCCTGTTTAATTTCATTCAGAGGCTGATTAAAAGTGAAGGGCTCACGTATGAAAGACTTTATCGAAAAAATAAGGATTCAGAATGAGAAACAACTCCTTACTTATATGGAGGAAGTCTTTAATGCCCCTGCCGTTAACGTGCTGCTGTCATTCAAGGACAAGCAGAGTAATGATCGATCCTTATCAAGCTATGTACGTGGTAACTATCTGCCTCTGTCACCACAAATAGGCGGGAGATTACACACGATCTCCCAGAATATCCTCCATCTTTTCGATTTATCAGAGCGCGCGGTTACGTTTTGCATCAGGGAAAATCCCGAATTTAACGCTTCAGCCCATTTTAATTTTAACGAAGATGAACCGCATTATATCGTCCTGAACTCCGGTGCGGTGGACAAATTGACGGAGGACGAGATGCGATTTGTCATCGGCCATGAATTAGGCCATTTGATTTTCGCCCATGCCGTTTTCGATAGGATCATTGAGTCAATCTATTCCGAAAATACAGATACACCACCTTTCTTAAAGAGTATTTACCGTCTTTGGGTAAACCTTCGTGAGATGTCCGCTGATCGTGTCGGTTTGCTCGCCGTCACTGATTTTGAAACGGCACTCAGTGCCATGTTCAAAATGTCGTGTGGATTGGATATGTCGCGTTTCCAGGCAAAGGCGGATAACTTCATGGCGATGACTGACAGCATTATAACTGATATGACAAATATGCCGCATAATTTTATGGAAGGTACCCACCCGACTAATCCGGTGCGTGTTAAAGCCCTTGAGGTTTTTTATCATTCCAAATTGCTGCAATCATTTCTTTCAAAGCGGCTCTATATCAAAGACAAAAAGCTGACCCAAAAGACGGATGAGCTTATCGCGCTGTTGCAGAAGCGTCCGGCCGACAAAGCGGGATATATGAAACTCGATTTTCTGGCCGCCGCCGGATATTACCTTATTAAAAGCGATAAAGCGATTGAAGCTGAAGAATACGATGAACTGATGAACATTCTTTCCAATTACTATTACTGGCCGCCCGACTATGTGAATAATTTGCTGAAGAAAACAAATCCCATGAAGATCATCGACAAAGCGGCAACATATATTATCGCAAACACTCCGCATGATGTTTGGCCCTTGTTTAATCAATTGATTCCTCTCATTATGAAAGACAGGCGAATTGACGATGAGGAAATCGACGCCCTCCTGGAAATCGCGGAGAAATTGAAATTGCCAATGCCGGAGGCTGTGGATGCTCTCTTGGAAGGCATTAGATGCAAATACAGGCCGTTGTCATGATGCTGAGTCGGTAATGAATAATAACATCGAGTGGAATAATTTTCTCACGAGTAGCAAGGAATAAATTATGGAGATAACACCAGAAGATATTAGACATATAGAAAAAGGCACGTTTCAGATCAAGGCGCTGTTCACGGATGCCGGTATGGCTAAATGGCTTAAATTGCCGCCAGAAAATTAGGGGCACCCACCATAAGCTACAATGTTATACATAAACTATAGCATCATCTAAGGAGGGCACATATGACTGACAAAACTGCAGTAAAAAAAAAGAAGGAAACAGAATACCTTTTAAAGAAACTCGACAAAGTAATAGAACGTTGGAAACATTTGGATTACGGAGCTGCGTGTTATAGTACTGAGTTTCAACAGATATTCTGTGATATTGACCGCGCGCGAAGGCGGTTCGAGTCCACACGTTTTTTTATTGTTGTCTTTGGGCCGCTTAAAGCAGGTAAGTCTACATTAACAAATGCACTTGCCGGTGATTATGTTAGCCCAACAGGTTTTGGTAAAGAAACCACTCGCCGTCCCTCTTTGGTTATGAACTCGACTGAATCCAGTATTGAGCAGTACTTTTCTAATGCTGAGGATATTAACGAAGCATTACGCCAATGTAGAGCCAATAGCAGCGATATGAAAACACACTATCAAATGAAAGATGATATAAAGCAGAATGTTAAGGAGTCATTCGAATTGGTTGCTGACTATTTGCGGGAAGTGCGAACTAAAGCGGATATCAAGTATAAGATCAGAATTGAGAAGATGCCCTTAAATAGTATTAACCTTGAAAAAGCACTGACTGAAGATTTGACGACAGAACCGCTTTTTACGGTCATCCGGTGTAAGGGTGGAAAATTACTAGAATACAATGTGGTTATCGTTGACATGCCGGGATTGGATGGAAGTCGTAGTAACTGGCGAGAAGATCCTATTCATGAATGGGTTATTAAACAAGCTGATTATTTCCTTTTTTGCCAGAGTTCAGTGGCTGCAATAAATGTCGAAACAAAGGATTTTGTCTTGGAAATTGTGGGTCAAAAAAGCACAAGGCCACCCATATATCTCGTTCAAAATATTTTTGAAGCACGTACTTGGCAGCCGCCGGAAAAGCAAAAAGCTGCCGAAAAAGAACAACGTGAAGAGGGTACGAAACGTTTAGAAAAGATTCTGGGTTTAATTCCAGGCGTTAAGGGGGTTAATCTGGGAAAGGCTTGGGATGGCAAATATGAGAAGAATGAAAATTGGTTAAAGGAAACTGAATTCGAAGAATTTGAGACCGAACTGGTTAAGACGCTACAGTCCGGGCGTGGCAAAATCCAGGAGCAGAATTATTTGAGAAATCTCTTTAATCGCATTAATGATACAAAGGATAAGTTGAATGGCATTTATGGAAATATTGAGAACTTTCATAAGCAAAATGGAGACATCCGGTCCAAACTGAATGAGGCTAAAACAAAGATCGGTCTCTTAAATTATGTCAATGAAAATCACAAAACCAACGTGAAGAATGGTATTAGCACATTTGCAGAAACTAAGAGGGATGCATGGGTAAGTGAGGTAGATAATGAAATTAAGCATTTGATAACACGTCACAATTGTGAAAAAACGGGCAAAGAAATTAATGATAGCATTAAAAACGTTGCAGCCACGCTAGGTCGTGTCGGTCGGGATAAGTATTTCATAAAAACCATTATTTTGCCGGAGTATGCACAATTAGCCAGTAACTCATGTGAATATGATGAATCCAAAACCATTGATATTTGTAACAAATTGCTGGAAGAAGTGAAACGGGAAAAACTGCCTGATAAGCACTTCCCGGCAATTGAAGATTTACCTGAATTCATAAGCGATGCCTTTAAAGAAGAGAACCTTAAAGAAAAAAAAATATTGCAAATAATATGGGATAAAAAATATAACGGTGACGAAAGTGGAGGTTATCTTGTTAAACACGTATCAGAGCGCTGGAAACAACAAATAGACGACAGAAAAGAACAGTGGGTGAAAAAACTGTGCGATGATCATTTTTCTTCCTATTGCGAAAAAAGAAGAAAATATTTTCTTGCACACATTGAAAGGCTGATCGAAAATTTTGAAATTGAAGTAAAACCAAAAGAAGAGGCGGCAAAAGCATCGAAAATAATTATAGATGAGATGCGCAAATCAATACGTGAACTGGAGGTACCTCTGGAAAATGCTAATCAATCGATAAAAAATTAAGGATGATTATGGGCAATCATACAAAAGAAACAATTGTGTCAGTCCCCCCAAAGCGATCCATATGGTTTGTCTGGTTGTCTTTGGGGGTGGTTGTTGCTGTCTATTTAGCAATTTCCTTTATTGGAAATGTTCTGGTTATCGGAATGAAATTAGGTACGATGCATCCTGTGATAGAGTGGATCTTCTATGGTGGTTTGAGCGCTCTTTCTGGTTGGTTTATTATTATTCCTCTGTTTCGGGTTCTAAACTTTCCCCAAGTATCACTGGAAGACATAAATGACGAAAAGAAGATCAGCAGCAAGGTACTCAAGAAAATCGCACAAAAGCTCGTAAATTCTAAAGTCCTTGAACCGATTTCAGATGCAAAAATCGGATTGGAAAAGGAGCGGGAAGAATGGAAGGAGCTATTAAAGCCGGGGAATGAAAGTACATTAAAAGAAAAGATATCACAAGACGCGGAATTATTGAATAATGTCAAAAAAATGATTTTGATAGAATTGAAGGATGCAATAAGTCGCAGTGGTGAACTTCGCACACCCGTATCGATGGCCATAGCCTTACAAAAAGTATTGGCAAATAAGATTATCCATGAGCATGCATTGCTTGTATTCGTTTCTACCGCGATTTCACAAAATGGCCGATTGGATGCAGTAGCTGTGTTGGTTACCAATTTCAGATTGGTAAAAGATTTAGTTAATCATTTTGGCTATCGTCCACCACTTCCAACGTTGATTAATATCTATGCCCAGATATTTATGGTTGCGCTGGTTGCTGATGAGGTTGACGATATAGATGTGGCAAATTTATTGGAGGAAAGCGCCCCTACATTATTCACACTCCTACCGGGAACATCTATAATAATAAATTCTGCACTAAACGGAGTTGTTAATGCCATCCTCACGCTTAGAATCGGTTTTGTAGCGAAGAAATACCTTTTGAATATCGGAAGCTCTTTGACAAAAAAAGAGATTCGGAAGCATGCAAATGACGAGGCAAAAAAAGAGTTTAAGGCTGTCCGAAATGCTGCAATAAAGATGCTTCCGGGTAAGATTAATGAGGCTTTGGGAAGTAAGTAATATAAACTCGATAATGAGCGAATAATGACCAGAAACAAGAAGGTGCTATTGGCTGCCTTAATTGTGGTTGCTCTTACAATAGCCTACGTTAAGACTCGCGAAACACCGGTCGAGGACAAGCTCTCTCGCATGATTCAGTTTAGCGTTGACGCTGCCAATGTCAGAAACATGCAAGCAGTTCAGCTCTGCGAATCCGAAATCAACACTATCCTCACACAACAGTTTCCAGAGGTAACCCGTCAGGGATTATTGGCGGCTCAAGATATCGCATCATACGGTTCCTGCTGCAAAATCATCTACTCTTTGGCACGCGATAGAATCACGAGTTCGAATACGGCAACAGAGTATGTTGGTGAGCGAATGCATTCGGCCATGGAACAACCTCTCAAAAAGTTGTCTACTGACATTGAAACGGCGATTGGCCGATTTGAGCTTACGCTAAAGGAGAATACAGTTGGTCTTGCGCGGGAACTTGCGGAAATGAATCCCCATAATTCAGGGAAACCAATCGCATTGACGTCCGACGCGAAATCCGGCGTGGACATTAATAAAGCTTTGAATAATCTGGGACTAGGCGGAGTGAGCATTGGCATATCCTTGCCCCTTGATATTTGGGCAGTTGTTAGCAGCAACATTTTCAAAACGATCACTTCGAAAGTGGCTGCTTTGGCCGCTCGTCTGTTTGCAAGACCGGTTGTCACGGCAGCGGCCATGTCGGCCGTTGCCGCTGCAGACGGCCCTCTGCCGATGGGCGATATTATTGCCGTCGTGGGTGGTCTGTGGACGGCTTATGATGTTTGTTCCACGCAGAAGCAGTTTGAACTTGAAATGAAAACGTCCATTGAAAACACGATGCCAGATATGCAGCGTGATATTCAGAAACAGGTGCTTAATCATATTCATTCGATTTTGAAAGAACATCAGCGGTTGCAAGGTGAGATCCGGCAACATGCAATTCGAGGCTATACAAAGTGAGGATAAAAACATGATGAACAAAATGATGAAGTGTTTCCTGTTCTGTGCGCTCCTTTTGGTTGCCTCATCTGTAATTGCAGGCCCCATAGCAAAGATCGCCATTCGCGAAGCTCTGGAAAAAGCATCACAAAAAAGTGGTCGTGCGATTACCGGAAGCTCTGTGCGCGAGACAACTGAGCTGGCACTGGCGCAAAGCGCCGAGAAATATGGTGATAAAGCTCTTGCGGCCGCGGCTGATGGAGGACTGGAGTTAATTGAAGCCACAACTAAATACGGGGATGATGTCATGCGGCTGGCGGTCGATGCCTCGCCGGATGCGCGACGTGTTCTCGCTCTTAAAACAGAAGCTTTGCTGCCCCTCGCAAGGCGTGTAGGGCCGGATGCTTTAGAACTCGAAGCTAAGTCGCCCGGACTCGCCGGAAAAATCTTTGCAACCTTTGGTGATGACGCCGGAAAAATCATTGCCAGGAATGTCCCACCGGAGGATATCCCACGACTTCTTAAATACGCGGAGAAAGCCGATTCCCAACCGACACGTGATCTTCTTCTGCAAACTTACCAGAAAGAAGGGAAAACACTATTCGAACGAATACCTGCGAGATTTGTTTTAGCGGGTGGCCTGACTGCTGCCATGCTATATGGTACACACAACATCACCAAACCAATAGGGGATACCCTTGGTAAAAATCCTGATCTCGTCAGTCAGGTTCTTAATCGCGCGGTTATTGTCTCAGGTGTCGTCATTGTGATTATCGTCATCCTGCTGCTCTGGCGCTTCAACCTAATGCCTTGGCATCGGAAGCAGAAAAAGAAAAATTGATATGAACTTCTGTTGTGTTGGGTGAGGCATAGGAAACTCGGCACATAGAAAGGTTAATATACCCATGTACAATAAATTCCATAATTGTAGCAAACGGCCTTGCCACCCGCATGGGTGGTTTGAAACCGTTCCCTACTTTAATAATGTCTTATAAATTTTTTTCGCCAGTTCCATACCAATTCCGGGTACGTTTTGCAAATCAGCAATTGTTGCGTTCTTGACCTGTTTGACCGAGCCGAAATACTTAAGCAATGTTTTCCTGCGCTAAAGACCGATATCGGGGATCGTATCCAGAATCGAGCTGAAATCATTTTTTTGTTTGAGCTTATGATGGTAACGGAGGGCAAAACGGTGCGCCTCATCGCGGACCAGCTGCAAAAGAGACAGAGCGGCAGGCCGGGACGAAAGATAGACGGTGTCTTTACGACGGGCCAGATAGACACGATCCTCCGTCTTTGCGGCCTTTCCCTGAAGCTTGTTTTTCGCGGCAAGAAATGCCCGTTCTTCCTTAGCAAGTCCGATCACCCCTATTTTAATCTTCAGGCCCGGGTGGCCACCCAAAATCCCCCACCCAACGGGTGTTTTTAGGACCTGAGAAACAGGTTTTCGAAAGCAACTTCACAAACGGTCGACAGAATTTTATAAGTTCCCGTTTCGTAACAGCACATGGGAGAAAGAGAAAGGATGAACGTTTTGCAGTCGGGTTTGATAAGAATTTGCTTTTCGTTATCGACTCTATAAGAACCGTTCTCTTGTGTGTCAAGAATATTTTGGGCACAAGATGTGGGATGCTGGATGGATGCCTCTTTGAAAGGCGTATTCCGGCACGCCTTCAATGATTCTTAAAAAAATCACAATGCGTTATGACTGTATGTAATCATCCCATGCGTATTGAGGATCTGCGTAGGCGTTGGCTTGTTGATGTGGAGGATGCGCATGATGTCATGACATTTTGGGCAGACCAGAGGATCAACTTCGTATGTTTTTTGAATCAAACTTGCCCAGCTTTTTCTGGAAGCCTTTACATTTCCCTTCCGGTTCGACAATGCAAGGGATGCCATCTTCTGCTCCGGGCTCTTTTCTTTTCCCGCGAGAAACGGTTGCCGTATTCCTGCAAAAAGGTTTCAAAACCACGGGTATGAACCCCAAAGCAAGCGGCGGGGTATTAAAACCCTCCGCTGCGCGGGATTGTTCAACTTACCAATTCCGCTGCGCTATGCTTCCGGAATTGGAGTTTCACAATAATCCCCGACGCATTGGTAATAATCCGAATTCTGCGGGCGGCGAGGGTGGTATGAGGCTGCCGGCAATGCCATATCTACCTCACGTGACATTAAAATTAACTGCGAAGGAATGACTTATGGTAGGACGAACGTCCTGTTGTCAAGGGAGAGTTTCCAGAAACTTGAAATCTTGTTTTACCTTTCAATATCTGTTAGTTCACAATGCAAGAATGATTCTAAAATAATCGGGTATGTGGTCACTGAAAGAAAAGAAAAAGTAAAATGGAAATTAAATTAGCCCAAACTGCGGGATTTTGCATGGGGGTGCGCCGGGCGGTGGATATCGTCCTGAAAATCGCCCAACAGGAAAAAAACCGCCGTATCTATACTTACGGACCGCTCATTCATAATCCACAAACCATTGAACTGCTCAAGAAGCGCGGGATCATCCCGATCGGCAGGATTGAAGAAATCAAGGATCAAGAAAATGCCATTCTGATTATTCGCGCCCACGGCATCGCGCCGGCGGAGAGAAAAAAAATCAAGGCAAGCGGCATTAAGGTTGTCGATGCGACTTGTCCGAAAGTCGGTTATGTGCAGGCCATCATCAAGAAACATACCGCTCTCCAATATACAGTGATTATTGTCGGGGATAAGGAGCATCCTGAAGTTGAAGGTCTCCTGGGTTATTCCGGCGGTCGCGGCATCCTTGTTTCCACGCTGGAGGATGTGGAACATATTTCGTCCGCTGGCAACGTTTGCGTTGTGGCTCAAACAACCCAAAATCTCGACGATTACAACCGGATTGTTGAAAAGATCAAACAGACCTATCCTCAGGCCGTTGTCTTCAACACCATTTGTTCCTCGACCGAGCAGAGACAGGCGGAAGTTATTGCAATGGCCGGGGAGATGGATGCAATGTTTATTGTCGGAGGTCGAAACAGCGCCAATACCCAGAGACTCGCTGATCTCGCCCGAAAAAAACAACCGGCCACTTTCCATATCGAAACGCCCTCGGAGATGGCCGGGATTGATTTCGGTCCTTACACCCGGATTGGCGTTTCGGCAGGAGCTTCCACGCCAAACTGGATCATGGACCGGGTGATGGATAAAATTATGGAAGGTCAGAGCCGAAAGTTGAAATACCTGGGTAAAATACTGGGGTTGTGGACGTCGGCGATCAAGACGGATGTTTATTCCGCCATAGGGGCCGGTTGCCTTTGCCTCGTCTGTATGGTGCTGCAGGGGATGCCGGTGAAATTTTCTTTTGTGGTCATCGCTTCTCTTTTTGTTTACGCCATGCACGTTTTCAACCGGTTGATCAGCCGTAAACCAACCGGACTGGTTGGTTCTTTTCGTGAAGAGACCTATCTGCGCTATGGGAAAATTTTTTTATACACATCTTTAATTGCCATTGGCACCGCGTTGGCTTTGGCGTTTAAAGAATCGCTGACGGCTTTTTTAACTTTATTGATCATGTCGGTGGGCGGGGTGCTTTATAATATGAGTATTTTCCCGCGGGAATGGAAAATAAGGAGTTTGAGGGACATCCCCGGTTCAAAAAACACTTTGATGTCGCTGGCCTGGGGAATTGCCGCCGCGGTCCTGCCTGTTTTGGATGCCCCGTATTTTCTCAATGCCGGTCTGGCGGTGGCTTTTTTCTTTACGTTCGGGATGGTTTTCATTCGTTCGGCCATGGCGGATATGCTGGAAATACAAAGTGATAAATTAATAGGCAAGGAAACGATTCCGGTTTTTTTCGGCAAAGAACGGACCATCACCATCCTGAAAATTATTTCAGTAATTTTATTAGCTATTCTGATGGTTTCCAGCCCCGCGGGATGGGCCTCATCTTTGAGTTTTTTTCTAATCGCCTGCTTATTATATTTATGGATTTGTTTCCTGTTTTGTGATAAAAAGCCCGTGCTTTCCGAGGCGGTTAAGGAAGGTCTTCTGGAAACCAGCTATGTGATGGCTGGTTTTTGTGTTTTATTGTGGCGCATTTTCTGATATGTCAATGCCCGCCCCAAAGGAATTGAATAAGAAATGATGACAAAAAAAATAATTGCAAAATGTACATTAATTGTATTTGTCTTGTTGACCGTTGCCTGTGGTGGATTGCGTTTCAACCAGTCCGCGCCGGAAGCGAAAGATTTTCACCCTAAGCGGATTGCTGTATTTCCCATAGAAGTGTGGAACCACAAAGAAGCTGATTCCCGGGCGATTGTGGAACAGATTGTCGCGGAGTCGCTGGTGAAAAAGCAGTTCTTTGAAAATGTCATGGATGTGGAAAGTCTGCAAAAAAAGATTTCGGAAAACGAAGCGTTGCGCAATGCCAAAAACGAGTACCTCTCTAAAATGCAAATGTTGAATTTTACGGACGCCGACCTGAGCAGAAAAATAGGAGATATGCTGAAAATAGACGCCTTTTTGCTTTTATCTGTTGACGAATGGAAATATTACGCTGAAGGGGATAAGAAGATAGCCGAGGTCGGTTTGTCGATGGCCATGTACGACATCGCCACCGGCAAAGTCATGTGGAAAGCCAATCATGCAAAAATCAGTGATTATGTATTACTGAAGCCGGGATTGTCCGGGATTGCCCGGGATGTTGTCAATAAGATGATTGATTACATGCCGCACTGAGGCGGTGAGAAAGATAAACTTAACAGCGATGGAGAAATGCAATGAAAGAAGAAGTTCAGAAAGCTATTGATATGGTCAGACCGAGTTTGCAGGCTGATGGTGGCGATGTGGAATTGGTGGATGTCAGTGAAGACGGGATTGTCAAGGTGAAGTTAACCGGCGCCTGCCGCGGTTGTCCCATGTCCCAGATGACTTTGAAAATGGGCATAGAAAAAATCATTAAGCAGCAGATACCGGCTGTAAAGGAAGTTGTCGCCATCTAAACGCATGCCGTGATGGTTGATACAATATTCAATCTTTGTTTAACAATAATTTCCCGGCCGTCTGTTTGTTGAGGATTTTATTTTTAAAAGTAATAAATATAATAAGGAGTATGAAGATTATGGCATATGTGATTACTGACGAATGTATCGCTTGCGGTTCTTGTGAAAGCGAGTGCCCCAAAGGGGCGATTGCTGAAGGTGAAGATATATATGTGATTGACCCGAACCTTTGTGATGATTGCGGAAGTTGCTGCGATCAGTGTCCGGTTGAGGCCATTGTGCCCGGTGAGGGAAAATAATTTTTTGCGGTAGATATTGAACGGGGAATCGATCTTCTTTGAGCTCTATTCCCCGTTATGCCTTTTGCATGACTTGTATGGATGCCTTGCCGACAGGGGAGTCTTGTCTTTTTACAAATATTCAACCGTGAGCGTTAATGCTATGTACAGCTTACCTGCTGGGAAGGATTACATTGGCAAACAAATTTATAACCTTTGAGGGCATTGAAGGTTCTGGAAAATCGACCCAGATCAAACTGGCCGCGGCTGGTCTGAAGGCGCAAGAAATTCCTTTTATCGTTACGCAGGAACCGACCGGGACGGACATCGGGATTCAAATAGCCGATATCCTTTTCAAACGAGAGCATGGTCATCTCTGCGCGGAAGCGGAGCTGTTGCTGTTCTGCGCCGCCCGTGCCCAGCATATCCGGGAAGTTATCCGTCCGGCTCTCCAGCAGGGAAAAATCGTTTTGTGCGATCGTTTTTCCGATGCCACCTATGCCTATCAGGGTGCCGGCCGCGGCCTTGATCGTGAAGCGATCCGGTTCATCAACGACTACTCTGCGCTCAACACCCTGCCGGATATGACGTTGTTGTTTGATTTGCCTGTGGAAACCGGACTGAAAAGGGCGATGGCACGCAACAACCAACTGGACAATCCCGCCGCCTCCGACCGCTTTGAAAGAGAGCATATGGAATTTCACACGCGGATTCGGGAAGGGTACCTGGAAATATCCAGAAATGATCCGGCACGTTTCCGTCTGATTAATGCCGATCGGGATGTTGCCGCCATTCAGGAAGACGTGCGCCGGCATATAAGTGATTTCATCCAATGCCAAAAATAATTTTCGGGATGCTTTCTTTTCATTATGTCATTCAGCCATATTTACGGTCATGAACAAAAGATAAAAATTCTGCAAAAAACCCTGGCTCAAAAAAGAACAGGACATGCCTACCTATTCAGCGGCCTGGAGGCGATCGGCAAGAGGACGCTGGCCCTCGAGTTTGTCAAAGCAATCAATTGCGCAAAGTCGGATTCCCTGAACGATTCGTGCGATGAATGTCCTTCCTGCCGAAAAATTGCAAAAGGCATCCACCCCGATATTTTTCCCGTGCAGGCGGAGGGACAGTTCATTCGTATCGATGCCATCCGTCAAATGCAGGAAAGGACCCGCTGCCGTCCGCTGGAAGCGAAAAGAAGAGCGTTTATCATCGATGATGCCGACAGGATGAATGATCCATCGGCCAACGCTCTTTTGAAAATGCTGGAAGAACCTACATCGTCCAATATTCTGATCCTGGTGACGACCAGGCCTTCTGCCCTGCCGCAAACGATTATTTCGCGCTGTCAACAAATGCGTTTTAATCCCCTGAGTGCGGAAACGGTTGCCGGATTTCTTGTGTCGGAGATGAAAATGGAGGAACAGCAAGCGGTGCTGCTGGCGGCCTTATCCGGCGGTTCCATCGGCAACGCTCTGGCCTTAAATAAAGATAATATTGTCGATTATCGTAAAGAACTGTTAGGTCTGCTGGCCGCCGCCAGTAAAAAAGATGCGTTCAGTCTGATTAATCTGGCCTCTTTTCTGGGAAGCAAAAAAAAGGAAATCAGGCAGGGTTTAAATATTGTTAATTCTTTTTTCCGTGATTTGCTGATTTTCAAAGAAACGGGAAAAAACGAAATGCTGATCAATCAGGATTATTATGATTTAATTCAGGAGCGTGCCGGCCGGCTGTCCGGTGAGCAGATTCTTCAAAGCATAGAACAAATCGAGAAAGCCGGGGTCATCATAGAACAGAACGTAAACAAATCATTGACTTTGGAGACAATGGCATTTAAGTTGAGCTACTAAAAACAAGGTAGGAAATAAATTGCTTGTAAATATTATTGGCGTTAAATTTAAAAAAGAAGGCAAAATATATCATTTCAACGGGTCCGATCTTATTTTGCATAAAAATGATCAGGTGATCGTTGATACGGATAACGGTATCGCGCTGGGCGTTGTGGTGACAGACGTGAAGAGATGCCCGTCCACGGAAGCGCCGGCGAATCTGAAAAAAATCATTCGCAAGGTGACACAAGAAGATCTCCAGATCAAAGAAGACAATGAGCAACTGGAGCGGGAGGCCTGGAGTTTTTGTCTGGAAAGAATTCACAAGCGGGAACTTTCCATGAAACTGGTGAACGTGGATTGTCTTTTTGAAAAAAGTAAAATAATTTTTTATTTTACAGCGGAAAACAGAGTTGATTTCCGGGAACTGGTGAAGGACCTGGTGCAGAAATTTAAAATGCGCATCGAGCTCAAACAGATCGGCGCCCGCCAGGAAACACGCATTACCAAAGGTATTGCCGTTTGCGGCCGGATGGTGTGTTGCGCGGGCATCCTGCAGAATCTCGAGCGGGTGACCGTGAAGATGGCCAAAGAACAGAACATGTCGCTGAATCCTGAAAAAATTTCCGGATTATGCGGACGTCTGATGTGCTGTCTGGCCTTTGAACACCAGGGATACTCGGGGAAGAAAAAATGTCCCAAGATTGTCAAGGCACCGGGCGATGAATCTCTGGAACGGGAAGAAAAGAAGACGCTCGCTCTGGAAAAAATGGATGAAAGGGAATCTTTCAACGATTAGCAGGGAGAAAATATGGATATGTCGAAAGCATTTTATATAAGCACACCGATCTATTACGTCAACGCGTCGCCGCATATCGGGCATGCGTACACGACCATCGTGGCGGATGTCCTGGCCCGATACCACCGGATGATTGGCGATAAGACATTTTTTGTGACCGGAACCGACGAGCACGGCGACAAAATCGCGGAAGCCGCGCAGAAGGCCGGCATCTCGCCGAAGGAATATGCGGATCAAATCAGCGCGCAGTTTCGCGCTCTCTGGCCGGAGCTTTCCATTTCCAACGATTATTTTATCAGAACCACCGATCCCGATCATATCGAGACCGTGCGCAACATTTTACAGAAGGTCTATGACGCCGGTGATATTTATTTCGGCAGTTACGGCGGCCATTACTGCTTCGGGTGTGAAAGATTTCTGACCGAAAAGGAAGTCGTGGACGGTAAGTGTCCCGAACACGGACGGGAGACACAGTATATTGAAGAAAAAAATTATTTTTTCAAAATGAGCAAATATCAGGATTGGCTGATTGACCACATTCAGAAAAATCCTGAATTCATCAGGCCGGAAAGATACCGGAATGAAGCCCTGGCTTTCCTGCGCGATCCATTGGAGGATCTTTGCATTTCGCGTCCGAAAACCCGCCTGGAATGGGGGATTACCCTGCCTTTTGATGAAAAATATGTGACCTATGTCTGGTTTGATGCCCTGATTAATTACGTCACGGCGGTCGGTTATCCTGATGGCGACAATTTTAAAACGTTCTGGCCGGCCGCGGAACATCTCATCGCGAAAGATATTCTGAAACCGCACGGCATCTACTGGCCGACGATGCTGAAGGCAGCCGGTATTGAACCCTATCAGCACCTCAATGTTCACGGTTATTGGAATTCCGACCAGAGTAAAATGTCCAAAAGCCTCGGCAATATCGTCCGCCCGCTGGATTTAAAAGATAAATACGGCCTGGACGCTTTTCGTTATTTCCTGCTGCGGGATATGGTTTTCGGGCTGGATTCCAATTTTTCTGAGGAGGCTTTTGTTCAGCGGCTCAATTCCGATCTGGCCAATGATCTGGGCAACCTGGTCAGCCGCACCCTGACGATGGCCATCAAATATTGTGACGGCAAGGTTCCGGAAATTAGCGCGCAGCATCAGGATGCGATCCTTCGTGAAGCGGTTCTGAAAACGGTCAGTGGCGTGGAAGCGAGTTTTCAGGATATGTCCCTGCACAAAGCCTTAATGTCCATCTGGGAATTTATCAATATCGCTAATAAATATATTGTGGAAAATGAACCCTGGACACTGGGAAAGGACCCGGCCAACCGGGCGAAACTGACGGCCATCATGTATAACCTGCTTGTCGCTCTTCAGGAAATTGCCGTTTTAATCTCACCGTTCATGCCGCAAACCGCAGAGAAAATTTTGAAACAGATTGGCGACGGCGAATCCCGGCACTTGGATATCGCCGGAATCAAAAAAGGCAGTGTTCTGAAAGCCGGCAGTCCTTTGCTGCGCGGAGAGTCGCTGTTCCCGCGTATCAGTCCGGAGAAGGAAGGCGGGGCGCCGGAAAAAAAGCAATCGCTGGCTGATTTAAAACCGGAGATTGATTACGAAGAATTTTCGAAAGTTGATTTGCGTGTGGCCAAAATTCTGGAAGCGGAAGCCGTGCCCAAATCCAATAAGCTCATCAAATTGAAAATTGACATCGGTGAAGAAAGAACCATCGTCGCGGGCATCGGCAAAGACTACAAGCCGGAGGAATTAATCGGCAAGAAAATAGTGATTGTCGCCAATTTAAAACCGGCAAAATTAATGGGTGTGGAATCTCACGGAATGCTGCTGGCTACCGATACGGAAAAAGGTCTGACCGTTCTGGCGTTTGACCGTGAAGCCAAAGCGGGAGGGAAAATCCGGTAGACGCCCTTTCTGGATGAAACGGGCTACCTTATTAAGCAGCCGGTTAATTTTTCAAAAGCTTGTCCAGTGCCGGGACATCAAATCCATCCACAACCTGACCCTTCAAGTAAAAAAGGGGTGTTCCCCGGAGACCTACCTGGGACGCGAACTTCATATGGGTTTTTAAAGTTTCTTCCACTTTCTTGTCGGCGCAGACATCCAGCTTCTTTTTATCAAGTTTTCCGTTCAGGATATCGTTATACGTTCGGGCAGCATCTTTGGAGCATAAAATATATTTCGCCTTTTCTGCCGATTCTTTCGACAGCGGGAAAAGGAAAGCATAAAGCGTTATATCTTTATGCTTCGCAAAATACTTGTGAGACTCACGGCAGAAATGACAGTTAGGATCAATCATTTCTACGATAATCGTTTTGCCGTTGCCGATTTTTATGGCGCTATCCAGGGGGAGTTTCGATATTTTTTGTGCCATTTTCTTTAAGAAACTTTCCCGGGTGAGATTGACGCCGTTTTTGGTAATCAGACTGCCGTATAAGAGAACATCATCCTTTGGCAGATAATAATATATTTGATTGACGGCGTTAACCTCATAAACGCCATTCACGGCTGTCGGCGTGATGCTTTCAAAATTATTTTTGGGAAAACTTTTTTTGAATTGACCCTCCACGGATGCGGCATTTTTCTTGGCAGGCACGGACACCTGTCCGGCTAAACCCACGATGGGCAGAAGAAACAGAATCAGCAAGATAATAGCAGTTGATTTTCTCAAAATGCGTCTCCTTTTACAATATACGATAACCTTTTTGGCGGAAAAGCTTCAGGCAGGCGTCAACAACGTCGCGGTCATAAAGAATACCCGCGTTGTTTTCAATTTCGGCCAGCGCCGTTTCCAGCTCCAGCGCCGGTCTATAAGGCCGATAGGAAATCATGGCCTCCACCACATCCGCTACCGCGAGAATTCGTGATTCAAAGAGAATTTCCCCGTTTTTCTTTCCCAGGGGGTAGCCGGATCCGTCGAAGCGTTCATGATGCTGGTACACGATTTCGGCCAGAGGCCAGGGCGATTCCACTTCCTTGATGATCTCATAACTGTAAAAAGGATGGTTCTTGACCAGCGAGAATTCAATATCGGACAGGACGGCCGGTTTGCACAGAATTTCCGAA
>CAYZLL010000002.1:0-19797 GCA_964479225.1 uncultured Smithella sp. | reverse complement strand
GACCAGCGAGAATTCAATATCGGACAGGACGGCCGGTTTGCACAGAATTTCCGAAGGCACGGATATTTTCCCGATGTCGTGAATGGCGCTGGCCATGCGGATGGATTCGATTTTGTCGTGTGGCAGTTTCATTTCTGTGGCAATGGCTCGCGCCAGATCGGCAACTCTCTTTTGGTGACCGGCCATATAAGGATCTTTGGCTTCCGTTGCCGTACCCAGCACCTGAATCGTTATCTTGATGGATTGACGCAGGCTTTCCAGTGTTTCATTGAGTTTTTCTTCGGCCTGCCTGCGTAAGGTGATGTCCTGATAGATCACCTGCGATTGTTTTTTGCCATTCCAGAATATTTCCTTGCGGAAAACATACAGGTGGCGCACCTCTGACGTTTTTCTGATAATACTCACTTCATATTCCGAGGGGCCAAATTCACCGCGCGCTCTTTTTTTCTTTCTTTCCAGGTATTCAGCGTAACTTTCCGGAGTATAGCGTTCTTTCAAGGGTGTGTTTTTCAGTTCATCGATGCTGTCATATCCATAGATGTCCAAAACCGCCCGGTTGGCATAAATGGTTTCACCTTCAAAGGAGGAGATGCGCACCCCCAGCGGGGAATCATCCAGGGAACGGCGGAAGTTCTCTTCACTTTTTCTCAATTCGTCTTCGATTTTTTTGCGTTCGGTAATCGTTCTGCTTTCGCCGAGAATGGACACAGGGTTGCCCTTTTCATCTCTGATGAGCGTGAAGGTGGCTTCTCCCCAGACCGTTTGACCATCTTTGCCCAGGTATTCCAGCTCCAGGGTGCGATCTAACACGTAATCCGGAGGAGCAGCCATCGCCTTGGGCAGTTCTTCCGAGCAGAAATCCATGGCTGCTTGAAAAGAATCCGGGGTTAAAAATTTATCAATAGAAAGCTCTTTAAATTCATCCTGAGTGTACCCCAGAATTTTTTCAGCGGAGGGACTCATGTAGTTTATTTTCAGGTTTAAATCCATCAGCCACACGTAATCCTTCATAAAATCGGCCAGAAGTCGATACTTTGCTTCACTTTGTTTAACCAGTTCATCCGCTTTTTTGTGTTCGGTGATGTCAATCCCCATGCCCACGACATATTGTTTCCCGTCATAGGTCAGAAGATTACCCGACAATAAGTAAGGAGTGGCTTGCCCGTTTTTGGAAAGAACAGGCATTTCAAAGGCGATTTTTCCGTTGGCCACGAATTCTTGTGCCAGATTCAGCAGGTTTTCTTGCTCTGACTCAGGGATGAAATGTATCGGCGTTGCCTGCGCTATTTCTTCGTCAGTATACCCGCAGGCATCGGCAAATGCCTTGTTCCACCTGAAAAACTTTTTGCTTTCCAGTTCGAACATGAAGAAAGGCACCGTTAAGCTGTCCAGGGCCGAACGGCTGTAGTTATATTCTTTTAAAGCTGCTTCCTGAGCTTTTCGGCGATCGGTGATATCGCGGACAACTCCCTCGAGTCCTATCGCCTCGTTATTTTCATTTCTGAGAAAGGTCAGCTTGTTTTCCACCCATACTTTCGAGCCATCCTTGCGGATATGCTGATACTCCAGAACGCGCGATCTTTTTAAATCCCGGTCTTTTCGTTTTTCTGTTTCCAGTTCTTCGGCAAACATTTGAGCAAACCATTGCAGCGTTTCAGCGTCAACGAGTTGCTCTACCCGCATGGTTGTCAGTTCATCGGCTGTATATCCGATAATGTTGGACACGGAGGGGCTGGCGTAGGTGTAATTAAAATTCATGTCAATGGTGAAGATTGCGTCGGTGACGTTGTTCGCGAGAATGCGGTATCGTTCTTCACTTTTTCTCAACGATTCTTCGGCATGCTTGCGCTGTGTAATATCACGGTGATTGACAATAATGGCTTCCACCACATTATCGTGTGTCAGGGCCGTGCCGACCGTTTCGAAGATGCGCCAACTACCGTCTTTGTGACGAAGGCGGCTTTCCCCGTGGATAGGAGGATGCTGAGGATTGCTGACCAGGGTGATGAAGGATTCCAGCAAAAATTTCATGGAATCCGGATGAACAAATTCAAATCCGTTGGCGCCAATCCTTTCCTCTGGTTTGTAACCCAAAACTCTTTCCAGGGCCGGATTCGCATAAACCGGTTTTCCTTCGCGGTTTAAAAGAATAATAATGTCAAAGGCGTTTTCGGCGAGCGCCCGGAATTTCTGTTCTTCCCGCAACAAATTTTCTTCGGTTTGCTGGAGATCCGTAATGTCCAGCAAAATCCCTTCTATTTTTTGAGGCCGGTTCCTTTCGTCTTGGACCAAATGGGCAGTGGCCAACAGGGTCAAGGGCTTCCCCTGTTGAGTTTTCGCTTTGATTTTGTATTTGGAAACAAAGTTGTTGGACAGTAATTCCTTCAGATAATCCTGCCGATCTTCGTTGTTTTGCCAAAAATCGGGGATGTTCAGACCTTTTAAATCTTTTTTTACATCAAAACCCAGGATACGATTCAGGGCCGGGTTGTGTTCCAGCAGCGTTCCATCCAGTGTCATGCTGAAATACGCCTCATCCAGGTTTATGATGAAATTGCGAAACTTTTGTTCGCTTTCCCTGAGTTTATCTTCGTTTTGTTTTAGAATATCCTGGGAATGTTCAGTTTCGATAATATTTTGATTGGTTGGATGTTTCTTGTCCTTCATTTACCCTCTATGAACAAAGCGAGCGGTGTTGTATAATTTTAGCATCAGCATGTGCAGGAATGAGTATGTATAAATCGACTACATGAAGATTTTCCTTGTGTCAATTGAAAATATAATCAGTAAAATATAAATTTCAAAGCAGTTGCTAACCATGATAATCAATCATTTCATTTCAGCGAATATTCAAAAGGTGACGGAGAATCATTGACACAAACCCCTGCTTTTAGCCATGTCCAGTAATTTGCAATGGCCCCGTGAGCATGCGCTTTGCGCATCAGAACAACCCAGGTTATTGTTGCCCCCGGAAAAGTAAACAATGCCTCTGTTTTGATACGCTGAAGCATAATCCGGTTTTAGTCGGATGGCCTGATTATAATTTTCAATCGCCTGCTCTAACTGGTTCAGTTTGTCATACGCAAAACCACGATTGTGATACGCTTTGGCGTCGGTCGGCTGAAGGTTGATGGCCTGATTAAAATCGGATATCGCTTGTTGATACTGGCTCAGCTCATTATAAATGGTGCCCCTGTTGTAGTACGCTTCGGCATAATCCGGTTTGAGACGGATGGCCAGGCTATAATCTTTGATAGCCGGTTGATACTGCCCCAGATTATCGTAAGCAATGCCTCTGTTATAATAGATTTCGGCATTTTCCGGCTGGAGTTTAGCGGCATTATTCAGATATTCGATCGCTTTAAACGGGGCTGTGTATTGGCTGCCGTCTGAGAGTGCGCCGGCCTTACTCAACCACTCTTCTGCCGTTTCACTCATTGCCGGTAAACAGAAAAAAGTGCAAAAAAGAAAAATAGACAAGATGACGTGACGCATAAAAAATCCTCTTCTTTATTTTTTACCACATTTCAGGATCGTAATAAAAGATTTTTTAGTGGTACGTTCTGATTTACGGAGGAGGGGGTATGCTACTTTATCAATTAAATAATCCTCCGCCTAAGACCCGTAGCTGCGCTGTCCCGTCCACCCCATTGGGGCTCCCAATTTGCTGAACTTTACTTTTCTTCTGGCATCCGATGATCCATAGTAAGGCACTTTCACGCCGTCGCATACGCGCTGCGCCCTGCGCCATAGTAGGCGTCATAGACGTGCTGGAACACGGCCGTTGTTTTTTGCTCGAACAGTTCCGGCGTATAGATTCTTGGCAAGCCATGGTCCAGCACTTTTTCGATGGTGACACGGACCTCAGCCCGGGCCTGCTGACGCTTTCTCCAATCCAGCACCAGTTTTTCCGCTTTGAGTGTGGCCAATAACTGCCTGGCCGTGGCTTTCACCTTTTCTCTTTCCGAATTGCTCATTTCTATTTGTGGCTTAGTCAACAGATCGAATAGCGCCAGTTCCTCTTCGTCCAGTTGTTCACCCATAGCCCGTTTTTCTTCTTCATTCAGGCTTTGGGCAAAATCCACCAATTGTTGGAAGAACTCTTCGGCGTTGAGGCTGCCGGCATTATAGGCGTCGATCATCGTCTGGAAGCGTTCCAGATAATCCATGCGCGTGCGGTTGAGTCGCACCATAGCCATGAGCTTCTGCGCCACCTGACCCTTGAGTTTTTCGTTGATGGTGCGCTTGCGGCTCGTCTTGAATTTCTCGGCGAGCTTCTCAAAGTCGATATTACTCAGGTCTATCCAATGTTCATCACCAAAAGACGGGTTTAACTCCCGGATAATGTATCCCTCCGTGGCGATAGAGCGGTCGAGTAATCCTTCTACCTGCTGCATGACTAAAGAGATATCTGCCGGTGGTGTCAGTGCGCGGATTTTATCGGCGATAACGTTCATGGGTGTCACCTCGACAGCAAATTCCCGTGCTGCCGGATCGGGAAGCACAGCCTTATACAGTCGCTGCACCGTATTGGCCAGATCAAGATAGCGGAGTTTGATCTCCTCAGTTCCGATCAGTGCATCGACAGCATCATCGAGCAAACCGACGCGGGCAAATCCTTCTGCTGATTGAATAGCATTAAGGTTCACCCCTCGTTCCTGACACAGACGATTTGTTTCTGCGAGTGCCTGACGCAGCGCCGCCACCAGCGCGGCTTTATCTTCCACTGGTTTGTCGCCGCCACGACCAGCGCCGTAAATAGCCAGCGCCTTCTCCAGATTACGGAATACCCCGGCATAATCCACGATCAGGCCGCTCACCTTGTCGGGATAAACGCGGTTGCAACGGGCAATGGTTTGCATCAGAGTATGATTGCGCATCGGCTTGTCGAGGTACAGGGTTGAGCAGCTTGGCACATCGAAACCAGTCATCCACATGGCGCAGACAAACACCAGACGGAAAGGATCGGCCGGATTCTTGAATTTAGTTTCCAAATCTTCATCCACCATGCGCTTTCGGTGCGGACGGATATCGAGTCCCTTCTCATTCATTTCGGCAATTTCGTTTTGCCCCTGTGAGACGACCACAGCCATATCGGTTTCTTTCATCCGGGCGATGCTCTCTTCGATCTCAGATTTGTTTTCTTCCAACGCCGCATCCTTCTCTGTCTGCAAGGCAATGATCTTCTTTCCCCAGTACTTCTTCACCTTGTCATACATACGGATGGCCGTGGCCTTGTCGATGCAGATCATCATGGCCTTGCCCTGAAAACCGCGTCCGGTAAAGTGTGTCACCAAGTCTTTCGCCACTACCTCCAGGCGATCCTCGCGAGTAATCAGGTGGTATTCGCGGGCGAAATCGCGTTCCAATTTCTTCTCCTGTGTATCGTCCAGTTCCGCTTCTTCCAGTAGCCGTTCCATGTCCTCGTTGAGATTCTCGTTGACCAGTTGCAGTTCCGGGATTCGATTCTCATAATAGAGCCGCACAGTCGAGCCATCGTCCACTGATTGCTGGAAATCATAAACGCTGATGTAATCACCAAAGACCTGCCGTGTTTTTTCCTCGCCCACAATCAGGGGAGTGCCGGTAAAAGCTAAGAAAGAGGCGTTGGGAAGGGCCGTGCGCATATTCAGCGCCAACGTATCGTACTGACTGCGGTGAGCTTCATCAGTAATGACGATGATGTCACTCCGGGTGGAGACCTCCTCCGGTATCCGGAACTTATGGATCAAGGTAAATATGTAGCGGTGATCTTCGGTGAGCAGTTGCCGCAGATGTTGACTGCTTTCCGCCTGGGCGCGTCCTTCGGTCACAACCCCGGCCGAGGCAAAGTTCTTGTATATCTGCCCATCCAGTTCCTGCCGGTCGGTAACCACTACAAAAGTCCAGTTGCCCGGCACCTTGCGCATCACCTTCTGGGCAAAGAAAATCATGGAAACGCTCTTGCCGCTGCCCTGGGTATGCCAGAAGACGCCCAGTTTGCCGTCTCTTTGCCGGATGTCGGATAATGCCTCCAGCGCGTTATTGACGCCCAGGTACTGATGATTTTTAGCCGTTAGTTTTATCAAACCGCCGGGGACTTCCTGAAACAGGGCGAAGTTTTCCACCAGGTCCAACAAACGCACTGGTTCGCAAATGCCCCGCAGCATGGTTTCCAGAGACACTCGGCCTTTTTCATCCTCGCTTCCTATCTTTTTCCATTCGGCGAAGTGTTCCCATCCGGCCGTGATACTGCCCACCCGACTCTGGCTTCCGTTGGAAAGGATAATCAGGGCGTTGGGCCAGAAAAGATGCGGCACGGTGTCTTTGTAATCGCGCAGGTTGCCGTTGAAAGCGGTTTCCAATCGACGGTGGGCTGCTTTCAGCTCGATGAACAGCAGAGGTAATCCATTGACGAAGCCAATCAGGTCGGCGCGACGGGTGTGCATCTCGCCCGTTATCCAGAACTGCGAGCAGAGCAGAAAGTCGTTATTCGCTGATTCGTCCCAGTCAATCACTCTGACCACTTCTACCGTTTCGCCGTCGCCCTCGGGATCGGGCACTGGAATACGTACCCCGTTTTTGAGTAAATGATAGATTTCCCGGTTCGCGGCCACAGGGCTCATGCGCGAGCGGTCGCGGGTCAGGTCTTCAATGGTCTGATGGATAGACTCGACGGATACCTCTGGGTTGATCCGCAGCAGTACATCACGCAGGCGGGATTTCAGGACCACCTCAGCCTTTGTTTCCCGGCCAAGCGGGCTGACACCATTATCGAATTCATTGTAGGCGTTGAAAGTTTCCCAGCCCAACTCCGCCAGTAAGGCGATGGCCGGTTGTTCAATCAGGGCGTCCTCCGTGTAGCCCTTGGGGGTCATTGTTCACCTCCATTACCGATCTGTCGTTCGAAGGACTGTCGGATCAGCCCCATAATATATGGCAGCTCTTCCAGCGAGGTGAAGCCCACCTCCACATCACCGTTACCCCAGCGACCAACGCCGGTAACGTCCTTGCACATACTGCGCGGGTCGTTAATATCGGTAAAAGGCATATTCAGCGAAAGGCGAAGCTGCTTGGCCTGCGGCACCACATCGACAAAGTTTGTCTCGGCTTTATAGGCCACATAGAGTTTGAGAAATTCCTCGCTAACTGCGGGGTCAAGCGCCAAAACTTCCTTACGAAACGCTTCGAACAATTCTCTGCCCAACCCGCTTAAAAGATGCGAATGATCCTTTATTGAATAAACTGACGAGGACTCGACGCGCGGACGATAGGCATTAAGCACATCAACCGCTAATTGCGGTGCACACCATATTTTCAACACAGACTCACTTAGCCGCTTGGCACGAGTCTTAATCGCTTCTTCATTCCAGCCATCAAGCAAGCCAAGGCCTTGATTGAGTTTGAGAGGGCTTTCCTTAAAGCCACCCGGCATATCGCGCTTTTCGGGGAAAGGGCGGTCGCTGTATTCTGAGTTGTAGCCCGTCAGAGTCAGGTTACCGATTGTATGCAAATATGTATCTTGAATCCGCTCCCAGCCCTCTCCAAGTGAATCTTTCCAAGCCTTGGATAGGTTCTCGTTCTGCGGCATAATATGTTCTATTGTATATTCTTCCACATCCACACGTTCCTTACGCCCGTAATTTTCCAACCGTCTTAACCAATAACTGCGTCGAGGAAAATTGTAAAGATCACGGGTCTGTAATTCTTTAAAAAACTCTTCGTCATTCGGAAAACGTCGATACGAAGGAAGTAAGAGCAGGTGTGCCTGAATACTCTCCAAATAACGATCTTTTTTCAGAGCCTTGGTAAACGTAGCAAAAGTCTTATTAAGGGAGTTGGTGGGAATGTTGCAAATGGCGCGACGAAAAACATATGCTTCTATCAATCGAACTGCGGATACAAAATCCTGTTTCGATAACAAGCCTGCCGAATAATCGTGATAAAGTTCTAAAAGTAAAGGATATGCAACATCAACCTTCAACTCACGCAAATCGTGAAAGGCGAGTTTAAGATCAGGGTCAGTTTCTGCGCCGAGAGCCATGGCGCAAAAATGGCAGGCAAAGCCACGTATATCCGTAACCAGAGACTCAACGCCTGCTTTCGCAACTTTTGGAGACCGGGAGTGCCCTTTGAAGGCGTCATAGACAGCGTCCATCCTGGGAATTTCACCGGTTTTCAATGTTAAATAATGACGCATAAAACCATCGAAGTGTGTACCGTAAGCCTCTTGCCCAAAATCCAGTTCCATAGGCCGCCAGTAGTTCTCATAGAGACGGGTTTGCAGTTCCGGTTCAAGCCCCATTAAAATGAAGTTACGAATTAAGTCAGCCTGGGTCAACTCTCGACCGGTGGAGTTCATGCTCTCAAAGATCAACTGCGGATTGTCTTGGTCTCGATTCAACGAGATATCCACCACCACCAGCTTGGCAATACCTTTGCACAGAGCGACCAGGTCTCCTTTACAGCCGTCAATCCAGGCTTTGAAGAATTCAAAATTCTCCACGACGCGCCGGGAATACTGTTTAGGCAGCTCTATACCAGCAACAACAGCAATGAGCGAGTCACGATCGGTCTGGGACAGGATGAGTTTGTAATGCCGTTCTCTTTCTTCTTCCGGATTGATAAGATAGTAATTACGAAGTTTGCGAGGTGAAAAACCGTCTACGGGTTCCCGCTTGTCTTCGGGCAGTTTCTCCAGCGCCTTGACCACTGCGGCAATAAGAAGCGCCATCGTGGTTAAACGTTGCTGACCGTCGATGACTAAAAGAGGCGACTGACTTGTCACTTGATACAGTCCCTTCTCGATATACACGATGGAGCCGACAAAATGGGCCGAAACATTATCGTTGCTACCCGTGCGCAAAATATCATCCCAGAGTTGTCGACACTCTCTCTCAGTCCATGAATAAGTACGCTGGTAGATGGGTATGACAAATTGCGGTGACTTTTTAATAAAGTCTAAAAACTTGGCTTCAGTAGCTTTCATGCTTTACTATTCTCCTTTTGGATAACTATGGCCGGTTGTTCCACGAGGGCGTCTTCCGTGTAGCCTTTTAGGGTCATGCGGGCCTCTCCTTTTCAGCGTTCGCAAGAACTGTGCGACCTGCAGAGGTGGTGCGATACCTTTGTCTCGGGCTGCGGGGTTTATCTGGGATGGTCCGTTCCAGAAGCCCAGCTTCCAAAAGCGGTCTTAAATACTCCAGATAAAAGTGTTGCCGATGTCGAATAGCAGCAACCAGTTGTAAAGCATCCCGTGTTTGAGGTTCCATAGCCGCTTTGAGGAGTGCAACATGTGCGGTACTTGTGCCGTACATGTGCGGTACAAGTACCGCTGGCTCCGATCCATCATGGGCTTCGTCATGAGCCTGATTTGGTCCTTTCTTGCTACCGACTTGTGCGGTACTTGGTCCCTCTTTGGCGTCTGCCTGTGCCCGTACCTCCGGATTGGGATAGAAGATAGCGGTGAAAAATCCGTTCTCCTCGAAGACCGGCGCCGGGCAATGCTGTGCCCGTGCCTCATCGCGCATACGCTTGATTCCTGTCCCGGCCTTTTCAATGAAGGTGATGCGGTGAAGCATGTCAGCAAGAAGGGCATTGCGGCGGATGCTTTTCCGGCCGAGGTCGGAAAACTTCATCCCCTTGGGCAGGCCGCCGGGGCTGGATATTTCAATCCGGTCGGTGTAGATCTCCACGAAAACATTGGCCCCTTCCATAAACCAATCGCGGTGCATGACGGCGTTGGTGATGGCTTCACGCAGGGCCTTCATCGGGTATTCCGGAACATCTTCCCGTTTCAGACCTTCGATGCGGTAGGCCGTGCGGGTATTGCGCTCGATGAAGCGCAGGCTGTCCTCGATGTCCGCAACAATGCCGCCGGCAAAATCTTTGCGGTCCAGGATGTGCACCTTGTCCGTGCCTTTGGCCAAAAGACAGGTGACGTAGGCCTGGTTGAAAAAATGCCTGACGTTCTTGGCGAAGAAGAGAACGCCGGCATTGCGGAAAAGGAGCTTGTTGCCGGAACGTTCGGCGGCTTCGATGTTGACCAGAACATCTTCTGTTTTGGGACGCCCGGTGATGCCGCTTAACTGGAACCATGCATGATATTTCTCCTGATCAAAGTCCTGTGGATAGCGGAACTTCGGGCAGACCGAGGTATCGAAACGGATAGCCCCCTCGCTGCGAAATAAATCACGGATCTCATCGCGGCTGAGCTTCTGGGTGACGGCGCCCTGCCGCCAGAAATAGCCGTCGCTGCACTGCACCGGCTTGGCACCGCTTTCACGAACATTCACCACCGTAACATCACCTATCCGCTGGAGCAGAATTTTGACCGGCGGATCACAGTTGCGGGCAATATCCTGAATGCGGGCGCGTAGTTCATTGGTGTCGGCAATGCCCTTGACCGTTCCATCATCCCGTACCCCCAGCAGAATCCTGCCTCCCGCAGTGTTGGCAAAGCCTACCAGTTCGCGGGCAAAGGAAGAGGAAACGCTCTCCTTGTATTCCAGCGTAACCCCTTCGCCTTCCTGAAGAAGGATATCCAGATCAGCTATTTTCATCTACAGACCTCCATCCTTCCCCGGGTTCCCATCTCTTATCAAACAAGCCCCTGAGTCTGGCGCTTTCCAGAATGGGAAGCAGAAACACCGCCACCTCCGCCACTGCCTTTTGCAAATCCTTTTGAGCCATTTCCGGATTTGTCCTGCGGAGGAATGCGGCCCACTGTTCCTTTTTAATCCGATCCCTGGCAAACATTTCACTCAAAGCCATGGGAACGCCGTCAGGAAAATCCGTCTTCCTCCGATTGAAAGTTTTAATGACCGCATCCAGCAAGATTCCTCCCTCGAAAACAAACAGCTTGCTGAGCAAAGACAGGTCATAGATATCTTTCATTCGGGAGGAGGCGATACCCAGTCGAACCAGGGCTTCCAGCTTCTCAGCCACCATGGTGTGCCGCGGATAGGCAAGCATTTCAGGAGCGGGGCCTTCCAGCAATGTCGGAAATCGGATTGGCTCTGGATCCGGTGTGACAACATCTCCAAACCCGACGTCCACCTGAACGGGAATTCTCGCGCCATGAAGATTCCCATTCAAAATAATCCGCAACCCGGCGTATTCCTGGTCATCTCGTATAGTGCTCACTTTCACCGTCTCTGGTAAAAAGAGAATTCCATCTTCCGGACATTCAAGACCGCATACCTCCCGAAACAGCGCCGCCATGTGATCCAAATCCTGTGTTCCGAAGCAGAGAAGGTCAACATCCCGGGTGACACGAAAATTTTGTCCTCTCCACACAAGGAACAGACTGGCGCCCTTTAAAATGAATCGCTTGGAGTAAGACGATATTGAAAGCCGGTACAGGAGGCGCTCCGCACCGTAGCGGACCAGCAGCATATTGAAATCCGTCTTCCGGGCTCTTGCAAGGTTCAGGAGCCGCTGAAAAACGGAGTGCCCCCGGTTCTCTTTCTCCTGGATACTCATACGGCGGACTCCAGATAGGGACGCATCACCGTGAACACCCGACATACTTTGGCCGCCTCCGCCAGTTCATCCATGCCGGCCAGGCGGGACCGCCATACCTCGCGGAGTGCCTCGATGGCCACATCAAGGCCGACCTTGTTGCGAAACTTGAAACAATCCGCCACGGTTTTCGCCGGCGTATAAACCTTGACCGCGATTCCCTGGACCATGTGCTCCCGAATGCCGAAGGCATAGGACTCTCCGGACATATAAGTCAGATTCAGAGGCGGATAATCCATCTGCGGCCGCCAGCCCCCGCGTGGCACCGTGATCCAAACTTCATGGGGGTTCTGCGTTGTCAGATCGTGAAACCGGAGGGCGGAAAGCAGGCAGACCACCCCTTTGGGAACCCGTTTGGCGATTTCGATCAAAACGCCATGCTCCGTTGAAAGGGCGCCTGGAATTCGATAAAGCCCGCGGGCCGTCCGCTCGATTTTACCCGCCTTGCACAACTCGTACAGGTGATTGCGGGAAATCCCGACCGCTTCCACATCTGCCGCCGTCGTCACCCCAAGCCTGCCTGCAATCTCCAGTATTCGCTCTTTATCCTTCGCCATAAACGTCCCCTGCAATTCCTATTCAGATATGCATAAGTGAAGAGCAAATGCAAGAAAAAGCGCCGGTTGCCCTTATCCTTCAGCCTCCTCGGGAATATTAATATCCAATTCCGACACATCCACCTCGCCGGAGATGAGTTTAGGGAGCAGTAGGTCGCGGGTGCGGCGGAGGGTGGTGTTCCTCTGTGTCAAATTTCTGATCATCTGAATAATAGGAATAACTTTTAGATTGAACTTGTCTAAAAAGTCACTTGGAACATCAATAGTATCGAGGTCCATTAGGTCTTTGGAATAAACATGCGGCTGTGCTGACCCTCTTTGTAGTCTTGTTATATCTGTTTGACGATGTTTCAGTTGGAGGTAGAAATAATAAACATATGGCGTTGTGTTCATGTCTATGACTGAGCAGTCCGAAGCCCAAACATTCTCGTGATACAAACACACAAATCCCGAGTTTGCGCCGGACGCGCTGATCGTAATCACAGGTTGTCGAGTATTCGATGCGTTATGGTAATAGGCCGGACTCATACCTCCAGCGACAACGGGGACTGAACCTTGCACTATCGTATTCTTTGTTATGTTTTTTCCTTTTCTGATTTCAATTAAATTCCCGATTTTCACCACCTTCCAACCTTCCGGAATCCGACCTAGGGAGGAATCGACGAAACGAACCCGCTGGTGGCCGGGGAAGCGGAACTTGACGAACCACTCGCGGTAAAGGTTCTGCGCCATCTCCTCCAGAATCTTGATCCGCCGAAGGTTATTCTCGATCAGGTCGTCGTAGGCCGAAAGGATGGAGGCGATTTTGCACTGTTCATTTACATCGGGAACGACAAAATCAAAGCGGAGCAATTTGTCCAAACTCAAATTATCCTGCGTTGTACCGTGCGACACTTGCTGCATGTCGAGTTTTATCAGATCTATGTAATACTTGGTGAAACGAACATCTGCTTTTGTTAGATCAGCTATGAAACCAATGACGCTATCGGGAAAGCAACCTCGAATGCCCAAAATGGCCGTATCAGCAATGTTTGCAGCAATGGTAATACAAAGTGTTCCGGGTTCCCATAGCTTGCTTTGCTCCAAGCCTTTTTCGTTATAGGTCTGTGAATATTCGGAAAGGTAGAGATTCGCGGCTTTAATGTCGCCTGTTTGGAAAAAAGGGTATTTCCCACCATATAGTGAAGGCTCATTGCGTGGACGGTGTCGTGACTTGCCGCGGCCGACAAAGCCGAGTTCATCTAATTTGTGTTTCTTCCATCTCGCCGGGAAAGAGTGCCTCATTATTCCTCCTCCAACAACTTCGCCACATTCTCCGCAATCTGCGCTTCCCCCTGATCCGCCAGCTGCTTGCGGGCCAGAGCGACGGCTTTATGAAGCTTTTCTTGCAGCACATCTTTCGGCAGGGATTCGGTGAGGTATTCGGCGACATGGATGCCGGAGTTGCCCAGTTCCAGCAGTTCAATCTGCTCCTGTTTTTTGCCGGCGCAGAGAATCATGCCCAGGGGGGCTTCTTCGCCTTCGCGGCGCTCGTATTTGTCCAGCCAGCGCAGATAGAGTTCCATCTGTCCTTTAAACGCGGGCCTGAATTTATCCAGTTTCAGCTCGATCACCACCAGACGGCGCAGACGACGGTGAAAGAATAGCAGGTCCATATAAAAATCGTCGCCATCCAGCGTGATGCGTTTCTGACGTTCGAGGAAGGCAAAGCCAACGCCCAGTTCCAAAATAAATGCTTCCATCTCGCGCAGGATGGCGGCCTCCAGGTCTTTTTCGGCAAATGTGTCCTTTAGTCCAAGAAAATCAAGGAAGTAGGGATCGCGGAAAACCAGATCCGGCGTCAGTTTGTCGGTCTTGCGCAGCTCCGTCAGCTCTTGTTCGATGAGTTTTTCGGGCTTTCTTGAAAGGGCGGTTCTTTCATAAAGCATGGAGGCGACCTTTTTTTGGAGGATTCTGGTGCTCCAGTGTTCCATGCGGCACAACTCGGCATAGAAGTCGCGTTGAAGAGTATCCGGCAGGTAAATGATGGAGAGAAAATGGGTCCAACTCAATTGTCTCATCAGCGATGAGACAATTCGTTCATCGGGGAAAGCCTCCGCAAACCGGAGCATGTGGCGCAAGCTTTTTTCGGAAAACCCGCGTCCGTATTCTGCCTCCAATTGCCTCGACACCGTAGAGATAATCTGCTCGCCATATCCGGCGCGCTCACCTTTAAGAATCTCATCGTTGATCCGATGACCTACCCGCCAGTAAAGCATGGTCAGGGCGGCGTTGACCGCAGTAGCGACTCCTTGCCGGGTTTCCTCGATCATTCGCCGCAGGTCTTCCAAAAGCGGCGGCGCCGCTAAAGCCGGATTAGGTTCATTTTTCACCAAATCACGCTTTTTGATCGCCATCACTCTCCCTCCAGCAGTTTTGCTACATTATCAGCAATTCTTTCTTCCAGTTCCCTGGCCTCGGCGTTGAGAGTTTCCAGTTCCTCGTTTTGTTCTTCCAGCCGCTCCTTAAAATCGAAGTCGTCCTCTTCTCGGGCGGTCACTCCCACATAGCGGCCGGGGTTGAGGCTCCAGCCCTGGGCTTCGATCTCCACGATGGTCGCTACCTTGCACAGACCCGCTACATCGGTGTATTTGCCGTCGGGGAAATGCTGGGTCATCAGGTCGGTACTGTCGTGCAGGTTTTCCGGTTCCTCTCCACGGTAGAGCCGGGCGATGTTGGCCAGAAACTCGATCTGCGCCGGAGTCCAATCCCGATGGGCGCGGTCGATCTGGTGGTAAATATGACGGGCATCTATAAAGAGCACCTTATCGGCGCGTTTGGTCTTACTCTTTCCCCTGTCAAAGAACCAGAGGGTGCAGGGCAGTGTCACGGTGTAGAAGAAGTTGGAACCAACGGACACCATGGCATCCACAGCGCGGGCTTCGATGATCTGTTTGCGGATGTCCAGCTCTGAGCCTCTGGCGTCGGCAGCCGAGTTGGCCATAACAAAACCGGAGCGGCCGGTTTCATTGAGTGAACTGTAGAAAAGCTGAATCCACAGGTAATTGGCGTTGTCGGTGCGGGGCAGCCCGAAGGGAAAGCGCGGGTCATCCTTGAGCCGGTCCTTGTCCACCCGGTCCACATTGAAGGGCGGATTGGCCAGATGGAAGTCGAATTTCCCAACGCTGTTGTGCAGGTCTTCATAATAGGTGTTTCCCTGTCGAATGTCGCCAGCCAACCCGTGAACGGCAAGGTTCATTTTGCAGAGCCGGACGGTTTCCGACACGCGCTCTTGACCATAGATGCTGATTTCGGCTGATGGATTGCGCTTGTGGGCCGCAACAAAACGGGCGCTCTGGACAAACATGCCGCCCGATCCGCTGGCAAGGTCACAAATGCGACCGTGGAATGGCTGAATGATGGCGACCAGAAGAGAGACGATGGCGGTCGGGGTAAAAAACTCGCCGCCCTTTTGTCCCTCGCTCATGGCGAAATGGCCGAGGAAATATTCATAAATTTTCCCGAAGGCGTCCCCCTTGATGTCCATGGGGATGGAGTTCATGGTCTTGAGCAGTTCCTTGAGCAGGGAGTTCTCGAAACGGTTGTAAGTTTTGGGCAGCACGTCTTTGAGGTCGGGATTCTCCGCTTCGATAGCCCTCATCGCATCGTTGATAGCCGCGCCGATGTTGGAACCTTCCGGTAATTGGATCAGCGCGGAGAAACGCGACGCTTCAGGCAGGTAAAGCACACCACGCGCCTGATAATCCGCCGGGCCGATCTTGCGTCGCCCGCCACCAGTACCTTCCAATTCTTTTGCGGCCGCCTGAAATTTGTGGTCGGCATAGCGCAGAAAAACCAGCCCCAAAACCGGCACCGAGTATTCCGATGATTTTAGTTTAGAGTTGGCTCTCAGTTCATCCGCTGCTTCCCACAGTCGGGATTCAATATCATTTCCATTATGATTCATTGGTTTTCCTTGGGGCGCATGTAATGTGGTAATAGATTAATACCGGAGCACTATAGGAAAGGGATGCTTTGATGTCAATGAAATTATTAATACAAATGGGAAAACAGGTATGTTCGATAATAACCATGCCCGCTATGCACCCTGTGCGTCGCTTTTGCTCTCTTGAAAATTAAGGTGTTTTTAAAAAGCGGGACAGGAGCGGGATAAAACAGAGTAGTCGGTAAAAACAGAAAGGACTTTTGATTTAAAAGAAAAGTCAAAAGTCCTTGATTTTATTATGGTGCCGGAGCTCGGAATCGAACCGAGATGCCCTTGCGAGCGGGGGATTTTGAGTCCCCTGCGTCTACCAGTTTCACCACTCCGGCACGCGCGCGATTATATAGACGCAAAACAAAAAGTCAAGCTTAAAAACTGTTGACAGCCACAAAGTCGCATGTTATGGGGTCCGGACAAATTGTCGAAACGACACCGGGGTTGTAGCTCAGCTGGGAGAGCGCTTGAATGGCATTCAAGAGGTCAGGAGTTCGATCCTCCTCAGCTCCACCAAAATCAAGGGTTTCAGGGTTTTCCTGAAACCCATTTTTTTATTTGTGTAAAAAATGTGTAAAGTTTAGTATGTTTGTAATCTAAAATTCTCAAGCAATATCAATATGTTACATCATTTTTGACGGTGTGTAAACTACTGAATTTTCTTTACTATTTCCCATCAAAAATCATCAACAAGATATTTGGAAAATACCCTATAAATCGTATCAGAGGAAAAATGATTGTATCCTCTTTTTCTATAAATAATCTCAAAAGACAATGAGGTTTCATTCAATGAAATTATACAATATAGACTATATCATTGTTTCAACAGGAATGAATTTCAAAGTAGATATTGTGGGGTTGAGTGAAACCGATTGTATTCAGGAACTGGTTTCTGTTGTTGGACAGGTAAGGATTTTATCAATATTTCATAAATCCATTGTACATCGTATTACTGGAACAATAAGGAAAAATATCATTGAACAATCTCAAATGAAACAACCAACCAGAGGAAAGGGAAGACCCCGTAAACTTGATATATAGGGAGGTAAAAATGATAGAAGAAAAATTATCAAAGAAGGTAACGGTTTTATTCACTAGAAAAATAGATAATAAACTGAATGAGATATGTTACCGTCTTGATCGGTCAAAAAGTAATTTATTGAGGTATATTATTCAGAACTGGATTGAAAAAAATATGACGGTGTAAAAACCTTGAAAAATAATCTTATAAGTGTATATTCATAAAAGAGATTTGATTTATCGTTTTTCATCCCCATACATTTTTACACTATGTAAAGGTTCAGTATGAACGATTATATTGATTACAGATGACACCAAACCCACAGTCCCAAAGGATTTGTGGGTTTTTTATTTTCAAAAGATGAAATAGAAAAATAATAAGGAATGAAATTATGAAAAGGATGGGATGATTACTATGTTCAAAAAAATGTCATTCTCTATAAGAATTATCATCCTCCCTTTTTTTACTGGTTTGGTGATAAGTTATGTTCAATTATTCATTCATTATAAGAAGTATTTTTGGGATACTTTAGGAGATTTCTTTTCTGATTTTATAGTCTCCTATGTTTTTGTGTATTTCTTTTTTCTCATTTCAGGTGTCATTATAATGAATACTGGAAAATATTTTCTACCCAGTAGGGTCACGGATAATACTGATGTAGAAGACATATTGTTTTATGTCTGTATGGTTCTTATCGTACTAAGTATTCTCACTTTTATTTGGGGATACGGATTTCCTTTTCAAATTGAGAGGTGGATATGAAAAAAAATAGTTCAGTTATTTGTTTGTCGTTTCTGATTATCTTTCTACTTGTAACTCCTATAATTGGTTCATCGGATTGGGTAATTTTAGGTAATGATAGTGATGGGAATGTTTTTTCATATAAGAAGGGAAATGTAGAAAAAGGTAAGAGTAAATATGTAGTTCAGGTATGGGAAAAAAATGTTTATTCTGATACAGGTAGAAAGAAATATATTCAAGAAAGTAGAAAAAAAGGTGTTTCAATTGAAGGATATGATAAACTATCAGAGTCTAAAAGTTTATTTGAAATAGACTGTAAGAAACATAGGATCAGGATTTTATCTTATTGTCAAAATGATATAGATGGTAAAGTATTGGATTCCCAGTCTTCAGATAAAAGAGAATGGACGTATATAATTCCTGATTCACATGGGGAGTCTTTATATGAACAGGTCTGTAAATAACGAGTAATCATCAAATCTGTATGACCGACATACAAAAATGTAGGTTATATGGTTATATCTCATTCAGTAACAAATCATTTACTTCTTTGTCTTGTAAACCTACATAACGAAGGGTAACACTCATACTGGAATGATTGAACCGTTTCATCAGTAATTCCATTCCTACTCCGTATTTGGTACGTTGATGAAAACCCCAACTCTTACGAAGTGAATGTGAGGAATAATTACCAACTATATGTAAATCCTTACACCATGATTTTATCATTGTACCGACTGTAGATACATTCAATGGTCTATTGATACCCTTCTTTGATATGAACAGGTACTCATTTCCATCAGGTTTTCTTTCATCAAGATACTGTTTGAGAATTTTATGAACAGATTTATTCAAACATAGAACATTTTTCTTACCAGTCTTCTTTTCTTTGATAGTAACCATTTCCCCTACCTTCAAATGACATACATCATTGACGGTGAGTTGAAGGATATCACTCATTCTTAGACCATTGTTGATTGATAAACAAAATAAAAGAAGATCTCTTGTATTATGGGAAATATGTTTTTTGATATTTTCAATATCTATCGGATTTCTTATTGGGTCAACAAGACAAGAATTACCTTTGGGTGTGTGATTATTTTTTATCATTTTTTTATCTCCTTATATCTTATTTTATCCGGTCTTTTGATATAAATAATAGTGAAAGACGGGATGAAAGTCAAGCTAAAAATTGAGCAATTTCGCATAGTTACGCATATTATTGATTTTGTTTATTATTATTCAATTACCCAATATCGTCTTTTTACAAAAGACCGGATTAGTGGAGATGAAAAAAATATTATGGATAAGGAACATAAGACCAAACGAATTTCACTTATGGATATGTTGAAACAAAAAACATTACCAGATGATGAACCTGTAATCACAAAAGGAAAATTGAGGAAAATAAAAGAAAAGTTTGATGACCCCAAAACCCTTGTCAATGAAGGAAAAGATGGATGGGGTGATGATATGGAGGTGAATATATGAAAAAGAAAAATAAAATAACAAATCAACAAGGAAATATCAGGGAAATTATCAAAATTATTACTGATGAATATTCTGACTTTCAGAAATCCACAACGACAGAAGAGAAATTGAACCATATTTCAGAAATTACTTTTGGGACACTATTATATCTTTTAGTTCGTTATGATTACGATAACTATCTAAAAATGAAGAACAATAATGAGGAGGGAAAATAATATGGATGAAAATAAAAATGAAAATGAAAATACTAATGAAGATTTTTTATTGATATACAAAAGAGATTCTATGATGAGTCTCTATTTGACCAAAATCCTTGAGGGACAAGGGAAATATTTTAGTAAGGGTATCATCAACAGAGATATAGTAATATCAAAACTTGGGGAGTTCAACATCCTATATGGAATGGATACTCATATTGATGAGATAACCAACCTTTTGATGATGGAAGTGGGAATTCTGGAGATTCCGCTGAAAGCGGCAGGTGATTCCGGAGGAAGCAAGCACCCTGA
>CAYZLL010000001.1:41235-61534 GCA_964479225.1 uncultured Smithella sp. | reverse complement strand
AAGATGAAAAACACCCCGCTGCACGAAGCCAGCGTTGTCGGCGACACCGTCGGCGACCCCTTCAAGGACACCTCTTCGGTTTCTTTGAACCCGATCATCAAATTCACGACCTTGTTTGGTCTGTTGGCAACGGAAATTGCCGTGACCATGACAGACGCGAATTTGAAAACGGGTCTGGCGGTCGTCTTCCTGCTGGTTGGTCTTGTTTTCGCGTATCGTTCTTTCTACAGCATGAGAATATCCGCTGAAAAACTGGGCTAATTCAGAAGACTAACCCTTAACCTTAAAAGGCGCTCCCGAAACGGAGCGCCTTTTTTAATGAGACAAGCTGAGAGCGAGTGAAACGAAGCTCAAAGCGTAAGTCGAATTATCCCCGAAGCGGAGCGTAGTGGGATCTGAGGCAAGCTGAGAGCGAGTGAGATGATGAGAGCGAACTAATCGACCTTGAACATTTCTCTGAGCATCATTTCTGTTCCGAAATAAGGGTTGTTCAGGGTGTTGAGCCGCGTGTCCTGACTGCTGAGCATTTGATTCAGGAAGAGGGCCTCCCTTTCATCAATGGCTATATTTCTACCCCCCGCGATATAATAAAGATCATTGAAAACGCCTGATATTTTCGGAACAACATCGGCAAACACTGTTTTCAGCGTGTTGTAATTAATCACCTGAGCAGCCGGGATTGGTCGGTAGGACCATTGCGTGAAGATTCCATCCGGATTCAAAGCTTTGCGGACCAGTTTATAAAATTCCAGTGAGTAAAGATTGCTGGAATAGATCACCGAAGGATGTTCGATATCCATAATGATTAAATCATATTTTTGATCGGTGCTCAGAAGATATTTGTACCCGTCATTAAAAAAAAGATTTACTTTGGAATTCTCCAGGACATGGCCGGTAAATTCGTTAAAATGTTTCGTCGCCTCGGGCATGACCGGATTGATTTCCACTACATCCACATTGCGGACTTTCCGGTGTTTGACGATTTCACTGAGCGTAAATCCGCATCCCAGGCCGATATTTAAAACATTCAGATTTTCCTTGCCCAGCGCGTCAATGGAGATGTTGGCGAAGTTTATTTCACTGACCGCCTTGTTTTTCAGCCCCTCCGTGGAACATTGAACCCGTGTTTCAATATAAAGATATCGATGTTGTTCGTTGTTGAATACTTCATCAAAAACGCTCAATTCTCCAAACGGTGAATGAGCGAAGAACTTTTTCTCTTTCATTTTTACTTTTTGAAAATAGTTTGAATCCTGCTGACCGGCAACGAGCAGGTTGTCCCGGGGAATGTATTTTTCTTTCTGATTCTGACTGGAATAAATGACCGTGCTGTTGCTGAAAGGATTGATGAACAGGTAGAAAATAAAAGCGATCACAAGAAAACAAAACATCGTGATGATAAATTTTCTGTTTTTCTGAAATAAAACAAGCAGACCGATGCATAGATTCATCAGGACGCAAAAGAAGATCAACGCTTTGATGCCCCAGAACGGTATGAAGAAAAATCCGCTGGCCAGCGCGCCCAGGACGGCTCCAAAGAGATCCAGCCCGTAGATGGTGCCGATTTTTTCCGCCAGTTGTTCGATTTTATTAATCGACATGACAATAATGGCTGGAAAAACCATGCCCATCAGCACCGTCGGAATGATCAGATAAAAGAAGCTGATGAGCAACTTGTTGGCCAGCATCATCTGAGCGGAGTTTCCCAGGAACGGATACAAAAAATTAAAAACGGTGGGCACTAAATCGTAAGCGGGAAAAACAATGGCGGCATAAAGCGCGATGAAGATTTGCAGGATCAGTAAAAATTTCCTTTTATCAGCAATTTTCTTATCCAGACGGCTGAAGATAAAACCACCCAGGCCCATTCCGAAAAGAAAGATGGCAATGACGCCGGAAGCGGTAATCGTGCTTTCGTTGAAAAAGTAGTAAAGAACTTTTGTGGCAACGATTTCATAGGCCAGACTGACAAATCCGGCCAGAAAAGCAATGGCCATCAGCAGCCGGTATTCAAGGTCAATTTTATTAGCGGTATGATTAGAGGTCATTTTGCCGGAAGGTCATTTATCTTCATTTTGATCATGTGCGGTCACGCTAAGATTGATTCTCGATAAAATTGTAGATTTTATTATGGGTGCAAACTTCATAATACTTTCGTGATATTTTGCCTGATACATCCATCATGTCCGGTTGTACTTTGTGAATGACCGCTTCGCGAATGGCAATCCGCTGGTAATTGCCGTTGAGCAGCGGCACTTTACCGGTGTATAATTTCACGCTGTCATCATTGTCTGAAGAAAAAGTATATTTTTGCAGATTGATTTCCCGGGTCAGCTTCTGAAAACCTTCTTCGTTGAGTTCAATGCCGTTGACGTTGTAACGATAGGTGGATTCATCGATCCCCGTTTCACTGATTTCTTCGGATTCGTTCTCGAAAACAAATAAATTGAAAACATCATTTTGACTTTTAAAGATTTTGCGCAGGAATTTGTCGCAACTGGACAGCCGGTCTGCCTGATTGATGGCCTGAGATATCATGATTCGGGAATCTCCGTCGAACAGGAACATGGGCGGCCCCTGGCAGAAGCAGATGCCGATGCCCAGTTCCAGCACGGGTAGATTGTTTTCTTTGTTTTTTTCATTATAGCTCTGGACGATTTGCAGGATGCGCATAGCCAGTCCACACGCCCGGGCAACGCTGTAATATCCCTCTGCGATATCTTCGTTTTCAAAAATGGACAGGATGATGGCGTCCCCTTCGATAAACACTTTGGCCGCACCGTATTCGGAAAGAACCTGGGAGATCGGATCAAAGAAATTCAGGCTGAAATAAGATGCCGGATTCAATCCTTTGGTTCGCATCGTGTGGTTGATGGCCATCGATCCGCGGATGTCGGCCTTAATGATCACATGATTGGCAATTGGTTTTTCTTCTTTGACTTTTTCGTCCGGCAGCAGGAATTCATAAAGAGAATGGTTCTCCCGCGACAATAAAATAATTTTTTCATCCTCGACGAGGTTGATGGCGTCCATCGCTTCCTTGAGGATGTGAAAATTATACAAATCCCGATGATACCGGGAAAATTGTCGGAGGAACATGATTAAATATTGTCTTTTTTCCTTTGCGGAACAACGTCGAACATTTTTGAGCGTCTCCCAGAGGGGGGCGATTGATAAATCAGCGCCATAAAGAGACTTCAATCGTTTTTGCTGAGTCCTCATGGATAGTCTGGTCCAAAAATTAACCAGAAATTCGCGGACCTGTCTGGGTGTCATGGGCGGGCAAAATTTTTCATAGACTTTTTTCATGACCAGCGCGGCGACCATCTGTCGCACGATTCCGGACTGGCTAAATTTACGATAAGCCAGGTTGAGTAACGTTTTTTGTGTATCTATTTTTTCTTTGTGTTGCTTGAGATCTGCTTCTCGCTCATTGGCCTGTTTGGCTTTATCGTGTTGTTCTGTCGAACTGAAATAGTCAAACATCCGGTCCATATTATCGGGGTCCATAATTAAGGCATCGACAGCACGATTTTCATCATTGCAAAACCCATTCACGGCCTGCAGACGGATTTCATTCTTTTCCGCATTTCCGTTTTTGTAATCGTCGCCGGTAAAATGAATATGCTTCAGCAGACTGTACAGGCTTGTTTTGATGTTGTTGTAGTTGTCGATGTCCTCAGCCCTTTGTCCCATGAGCGCGTATTCTTCAATCAGAAAAAAATCGTCGTTGGGATTATTGGTATGGAATAACGGATTGGAGAAGTAAAAATCAGGCAGAATATCCCGTGGGGCAAAATGCGTTTCCCTCATATTTCTTAAGTTTCTGGTATTCACATCCACCAGTTGCTCAAAGAGTTCTTTCCCCACGTTGCGAACGATCTGATTATAATGAATCTTGATTTCGGATAGTTTTTCTTTCATCAGAAAAACATCGTTCTGGTCATGCTTTTCCGATATCTGATACATCCGGCCGCGTTGTTCAATCTGCGACACGATAAATTTGTACTGTGACTTGATCTCTCCGAGGAATAATTTCAGCAGCGCCAACTGTCCCAGAAAGTCGATCTGTACCTCAGAGGTCAACTTCGCTTTATTGATTCCATCCAGCAGGATATCATTGCAAAGTCGCTTTAACGCTTCTTTTTCCGTTTCACATAAATCTTTTTGGTAGTCGTTGAAAAAAAATTCCGTTTTACTGTGTTTGACCATTAATAGAAATACGGTTTTCCTCAGGCAACTGTAAACTTGCGGACTGATGTGGACATCCAGATGAATATTGTCCACACCGAAAACCAGCCGGTCCAGCGCAAACGTCACCTGATAAGGTTTGAGCCCCAGATTTTTCAGATCGGTTTTTTTCTGAAATATGTTCAAAAAATTACGCATGGCATCCTTTGGGAAAGCTGATGTCATTTTGATAGTGTTTGCGCGCCAACAGAATGATTCCTCCTGAGCCCCGTGTTGATGACGTTATTTAATGTGCAGAAAAAACTCTGCCGGATTGATCCGCAGTTGAGCCGGCGGAATCACACGCTTAATGTTTAACGGCTCCGATCCCTCCTGCATTTTCTGGTCAGCCAGATAAATCGTTTCGCCGCGTTGCCAGTTGCCATCATTGTCACGAACAAGCGTTAAAACGAGCGGCTGACTGCGTTCATTTTCATCGGGATAATCCATGACCAGGCCGAAGCCGCCGTTGCTCAGCTCCACAACGGAGCCGATGGGATAAATGCCCATCATGTGAATAAAGCGTTTTAACAGAATCCTGTCAAAAGTTGTTCCCGCTTCTTCCCACATTTTTTTCAGCACGGAATCGGGTGTGAAAAAATTATCCCGGTACACCCTTTCATGGGTCATGGCTTCGTAAACATCGGCGATATGAAGAATTTTGCCGATCAGGCTGAGATTATCCGTGAACATCGTATGGGGATAACCGGTCATATCCACATTTAAATGGTGCTCAAACGGGCCCAGAATGATTCTCGATCTTAAAGAGGGATTGGCATTCAACATGAGAATTTTCCGGACGCCGGTGACGGGATGGGCTTTGATGAGATCCCATTCTCCATTCGTGAGCTCGCCGTTCTTAAAGAGAATTTCCTTGGGAACATCCACTTTGCCGAGGTCGTGAAAAAGACCGCAAATGGTCAGATGTTCCAGCGTAATATCGGATAACTCAATATGTCGGCCCAGGCAAGTTGCCAGAAGCGTAACATTGACGGAATGGGTGTAGGTATAATCGTCATAATCCTTAATGGTGGCCATGCCGATCATCAGCGCCGAATCCACCTGGACCATATCCACGATGTTTTGAGCCAGACGCCTGGTTTTGCGCACGCCCACCATGCCCTGAGTTACTTTGTTGGCCACTTCTCTGACGGATTCGATTGCCTGAAAATAATTGATGCGAGCTTTTTCGTATTTTTGCTCTTCCAGATTTTCTTCGTTGAACATTTCGTCTTCATTTTGTCGCGGGAAGACCTGAATCCAGAAAATATTATTTTCTTTCAGTTTTTCTTCCAGCCACTCCAGATGGTTTGGAGCCCGGATGGCATCGTTGAACAAACGCATAAAAGTGATGATTTGGTCGTGTGATGCGTCATGCGAGTCACTGGAAAAAGTCACACTGCCGATGCCGCGCTTGGAAAAAAATTCCATCATGTTGTAAATTACAACGGCGGCGTTCCTCCGGTACGGAAGTTTTTCTCCGCCGAGATGAAAGCGGCTCCGGTAAAGAAGGAGGCTGATGTCTCCGCTGACCGTTAATTCATTGAGCAGACCGGTAAATGCGTGAACGCTGTTTTGAACCAGTTGATTGTTATCCTGGTACATGCGAACCGTATTCAGGGTATGATACAGGGCCCTGAGAAAATCGTGCCCTAATCTTTCCGGAATTGATTTTTTCTCAGACATGATTATCCTTTACCTTTGTGACTCTAAAAAAATTTCTTTCCGGCTTTGCGCGCGATGCGGCGCAAGCCGGGATAAAAACTTCGCCCCGCCGTTTCAATCGTTTCCTTCGCTTCCGGTATTTTTAATTCAACCAGAGCAAGCGCGGCGCCCTCCCGGAAAGGAGACTTCTGAAAAGCAGCCAGCCATTTACGGTGTAAGAATGTTGACCGCAGAAAGGAAATGGATCGGGCTGAACCGCATTTTCCCAATGTCCGGAAACATTCAATGATATGTTCATCTTTGGCAGCGCTTAATTTCGGATTTTGGAGATACTTCATCAGAAGATCTTCCGCGATTTCGCTTCTGGATTGCCCCAGATGTGTCAGGATGGCCTGTCGCACAGAAGGATCCGGATCGTCCATAAACTCAAAGATTGCCGACGTCTGATTACCCGGCAACTGTCCAAGGGCTTTGATGACGGTCCGCCGGATGGATGCCGCCGGGTGCCGGGCGAGTTTTAGTAGATATTTTAAAGAAATTTCCTGTTTTAATCTGGGCAAAAGAGAAATAAGTTTTTCGATTAATCTTTCGTCCGGATCATTGCTTAATCGTTCGAGGCAGCCGGCATCCTGATTCAAAAGAGCAATAATGGAGTCCTGGGTAGCCTCTTCGAGCCGTGAAGGTTGTCCTAAAAGAAGGAGACGCATCAGGGTCGGAACGGCTTTGGGTATCAGGTGTTGAAAAATTCCTTTCATGGTTTCGATCTGCTTTGCATTTAATGTGCTCCAGATCTCTTCCAGGGGCTTCAAACAGCGGGCATCCGAAGCCATGTCTTGATAATGAGACGCGATGAGCGCGACAATCTGTGGCGTGTTTACCTTCCCGCTGGTCAGGACCTTGCGTAATCCGTCAAGAATCATCAGGGCTGATTCAAAATCACGGCGGTGGTAAAAAGCATCAAACTCTTCCGATAAGACGCCCAGAATAATCGTGTAGTCTTTTTCTTCCTGAATCTGAATCAGGATATCCAGCAGCATCTTCAGATGTTCGGAGGCGGAAGCCCTTTCCTCCCGGTCAATCATTGCCTGCAGCTCGATTTTTTCCTCCGGCGTCAGCAAAAAATTGCCCGGATCGATGGTGAAACTTTCTATTACTTCGACCGACGCGGCGTTTACATCATCTGTTGCCGGCTTGTCTTCGGCTCCCGATTCAGTTTCTTCCGTATTGTGCATGGCGTCCCATTTGGCCAGGCTGTCAATCTGTTCCGCAGTTTGGTCGGCAACAAAATCGTCAGCCTTATAAAGCACGTGGTCAAAAAGGGATTCCCAGAAAGCCGTGACGATATCTCCTTCCGGTTCCGTCGTTAAAACCGAATATTTGTGGATAATGGATAAGGCATCCCTGATTTCTTCCAGGGTGATTCCTTCCGTAAATTCCAGCCATCGGATGCCGTCCCGGAAAAGTGTGAAAGGAAGGGTGCCTTCTTCGGCCGGTCCTTTTTGAACCTCAGTTCCCTGACAAATCACGTGATCCTTTTCGATCTCGATTTTAAGATCTCCGTGTTGACGAATGTGGGCCACCAGCATCTCATGAAACTGCTTGATGGAATTGGTGCTGATGCTGTGACCTTCCGGATACAAAGAAACATTTTTACAGGTCAGCAGCAGATAGGCGAATATTTTTTTGTTGTCGTCAGATCGCTGAATCAAGGATTATCTCCTGCGTGCATGAAATATTATTCAGAATGATCATGATTACGGTGATTCATCCTGTCATGAAAGAAAAATTACTTTCTCTTCGGCTACTCCATTAACGACAAAAACCGCGATTATGAGTCAATTCCAGCGCTTTGCAGAATCCCAGTTTGCATGCTTTTTTCAAGTCACTGCATCCTTCCTTGTTTTTCTCTTGTAATAAATATGCCAGGCCCCGGTTGTTGTAAGCATTCGCATTGTTGGGTTCCAACTTGATGGCTGTATTGAAATCCTGGATGGCCAGGGGATAGTTCTTCTGTTTATTGTAAATAATTCCGCGTTTATTATAAACTTCCGCGTAATCCGGTTTGAGACGTATGGCTTCGCTGAAATCGGCCAGCGCTTCTTTTGACTGGCTCAGCGTGTTGTAAATCGTTCCGCGGTTGTAGTAAGCCAGCACAAAATCTGGCTGCAGGCGGATGGCTGCACTAAAGTCTTCAATGGCCCGCTTATTATCTCCCATGTTTTTATAAGCGACGCCTCGTTGATTAAAATTTTCCGCGTAATCCGGCTGCAATTGAATCGCTTTATTTAATAAGTCCATGGCTTTTTTCGGATCGGTATATTGTTTGCCGTCCCATAAAAGATTTGCTTCGTTGATTAAATCATCTGCATTTTCAGAACTTTTGGAGCAAGAGCCAAGTAAAAACGAAAAAAGAAAGATGAAAACAAGAAAGACAGACAAAGTGGTTTTTTGCATTATAGCCTCCGGTTAGTTGTATCCATTTGGTTATTCTGTATCACAATTATTGAAAAAAATTAACGGATAATTTTAGCCGTTGCTATTTCTGGGATCGGGAATGCAAATACAGGGTTACCTTGCCCAGGGTTCCTGTATGAGCAGAAAGATGATTATCATATTTAGCGTTCCCTCTATGGTTATTAAGGGCGTCGCCAAACTTCCGGAGATCCGGCAGAAGGGCAAGGATAACAAGAAGCGCCACGGCGATTCCGGCATTGCCGGCGCAATGGCCTGGTTTGCCACGAGGCAGGAATGGGGCGGTGCAATCGAATTTGCGTCCACCGGAAAAACCAACGCAACGGCAGGACGAAGCATGAGCTCTTTTTTAGGATAGTCAGCCCCCGCGCCAAAAATCGTTTTAAAGGCTTCGGGGCGGAAAATGGCTGCATTGGGTCGGGAGTTTTATTGACACTGTTTATAAACATGTTAGCGGGCGAAATATGGCCATAATAATTGTGCCATCAGGCCTCAAAACACGGCAGGGACAAAAAAATGGACGAAATAACTAAAAAAACGAAAGTAACGACCGATGAAATAGCCACCATCGAAAAAGACATCGATATGTTTGCCGGGTGGATTAAGCGGCTCGAAAATCCCGATCCTGTTTTGCGCTCCGAAGCGGCAGGCAGGGGATTGCGATTATACGACGAAATCGAACGCGACGCGCATGCCGGGTCGGTATTGCAGCAGCGCGCGATGGCCGTGGTCGGCAAGGAATGGGAAATCATCCCCGCCAAGTCCGCCCGCAAGCTGGGCAGGCCTTCTTCCACCACGCAAGAGCAGGTCATTGCCGATTTTGTCTCTCAGACGCTGCTGGATTGCAATTTCGACCAGGCCCGGCAGGAGTTGCTCAAGGCTATTCTCTATGGCCATTACGAAGCGGAAATTATCTGGAAGGCCGTAGGCGGCAGTCTCCGTATCAAAAAACTCATCGGCAAGCACCCGCGCCGGTTTGTTTTCACGCCTGGGCGCGAACTGCGCCTGCTGACGTTGCAGAACATGATCGACGGCGAAGCCTTGCCGGAGCGCAAGTTTATAACGTTCACCTACAGCGACAGCGACAATCCCTACGGCAAAGGCCTCGGCCAGAGTCTTTGGTGGCCGGTCTGGTTTAAAAAGCACGGCATTAAATTCTGGATGGTATTTTTAGAGAAGTTTGGCATGCCGACAACGGTCGGCAAATATCCGTCCGGCACGCTGGATGCGGCGAAAAAAACATTATTGAACGCCATCGAGGCCATTCAGACGGATACCGGCATCACCATGCCGGATAATATGTCCGTGGAATTTTTAGAGGCCAGCCGCACCGGGTCTGTCACGCACGAGCAACTTTGCGAATACATGGACAAGCAAATCTCTAAAAGAGTCCTGGGCCAAACGGCCACAACAGAAGGCACCGCCGGCAAACTGGGTAACGAAGAAACACAAGGCGAGACCAAGCAGGAGCTCACGGAGGCGGACGCCGATTTACTCGATGCCTGTTTAAACGATACCCTCATCAAGTGGATTGTTGATTACAATTTTCCGGATGTTAAGGCTTATCCTCAAATTAAGACTTTCGCCAACGCGAACGCCGATCTGGCCGGCCGGGTGGCAGTCGATAAAACCCTGGTCGTCGATATCGGCCTGCCCGTCGGCAAGGCCTATTTTTATGAAACCTACGGCATCCCCCAGCCCGCAGACGGAGAGGATCTGGTCAATGTACCTCCCCGGACTCAACCGATTGGCGGATGGGGCTCTCAAACAGCGTTCACCGAGGAACTCGCCCTATCGCAGGATGCTGCCGATGTGATTGCCGCTAAAACCGCGCAGCAGGGACTGCAGGCGACTGATGAAATCTACATGGTCCCGCTCAAAAAGCTGGTGTCCCAGGCCCAATCACTCGATGAGCTGCGCGACCGGATTGCGGATCTCTGGGGACAGATGGAGCCGGAAAGTCTCGGTACGATCATGGCCAGGGGCCTGATGCTGGCCGACATGGCCGGGCGATATGAAGCCTCCGCGGAAGCAAGCACGGAAAAGGTTAAAAAAAAAGTCTGAAATTCGCTGAAGGCGATACAGACGCGCAGCTATTAACAGTTTTTAAACTGCCCTTTAAAGAGCAGGAAACGTTCTTTCAAAACAAGCTGAATATCCCGACGCGCAAATGGGATGATCTCTGGAAAGACCAGCATGCAAAAGGGTTTATGGTGGCAGGCGCGTATAAAGCGGATCTGCTGTCGGACTTGCGCGGCGCAGTGGATAAGGCCATTACGAAGGGGACGACGCTGCGGGAATTTCAAAAAGATTTTGACGGCATCGTGGCGCGAAACGGCTGGAGCCACAACGGATCGCGCAACTGGCGCAGTGAGTTGATCTACTCCACCAACATCCGGACGGCGTATGCCGCCGGTCGCTGGGAACAGTTGACCGACCCGGAACAAATGCAGGTCATGCCGTATCTGACCTACAAGCACGGCGACAGCAAAGTGCCGCGGCCCCAGCATCTGGCCTGGGATGGCCTGACCTTACCGGCTGATGATCCTTTCTGGAAAACACATTACCCGCCCAACGGCTGGGGATGTAAATGCCGCGTGTTTGGATCGACTAGAAGCGAATACGCAGCGGCTAAAAAAAGAGGGCAAGGCGAAGCGCCGCCGTCACCCAATGACCCCGCAACCGGCGAACCGGCCGGTATCGATAAGGGATGGGGCTACAACGTCGGGGCCGCGGCTCAGTCGGAAGGTTACAAAGTGTTGACGGATAAATTTGAAACATTACCCAACGTCACCGCCAGGCAATGGATAAGCTCCTATGTGCGGGAACCGGCTTTTGAACGTTTCATTTCCGGTAAAATAAAGGGTGAATTCCCGGTGGCGGTACTGGATGACGCCACGATGCAAGCGCTGGAAACACGCAATCAGACAGTCCGGATATCATCGGGTACGGTGGACGAACACTTAATAAAGCATCCGGAAATCGGACTGGCCGAATATCGATTGATACCGGAGATGATGGACAAAGGGGAAATATACCAACGCGGGGCAAACAGACTCATTTATTTGTGGCGTGACGGGAAATTATACCGGGCGGCGCTGAAAAAAACCAAAGGTGACGCAAGCAACTACGTGCTGACCCTGTTTCAAACAACGGACAAAGTTGCTAAGCGGAACGTGAGATCAAAATATGAAAGGATTCGTTGAACGTGTACGGGATCGGCAACTATCCCCGCTTCGCACTCATCATCCGGTTGGCCGGAAGGTGTCGGCAGCCTGTGGCCGAAACACGTCAGCAAATCCTTTGAAAGAATTATCGGTCCGGCCGGGACAAAAGTCAAGGGGAATTTGAATGCCCGAAATAGTTGTAAAAACGGATGGAGCGGATACCGTAAGAGCTAAGCTCAAGGAGACATCCTCGCGTATGTCGAACATGTCGCCCATCATGAAAGCCATCGGCGACAGGATCGTCGAGCAGACCAAGAAGCGGTTTGAATCCGGAGGGCCTTCTCCGCAAGGCAGACGGTGGGCGAAATCCAAAACGCCCAATCCGAAGCGCATCAGAACGCTCACCGTGACGGGACATTTGCGAGACAGCATCCGGCCGCAGATGATCGGCAATAACGGCGTGGCCATAGGGACGAACAGGGTTTACGCCGCCATTCATCAATTCGGCGGTCCGGCCGGACGCGGACTGAAAGCTGATATTCCAGCCCGTCCGTATTTAGGATTGAGCAAAAAAGACAGCGACGAAATTATCGGCATGATCAATGAATTTGTCATGAGATCGAAATAGGGATCAATCGCTGCCAAAAGAAGGAGGTGTGCTATGAATTTTACAGGGTTTGACGACTGGATTCCCATTTTTCGGGGCGGAAAACAAACAGACAGCAAAGGCGTCGAACACGACGGCGATGATCTCATTGATAAGGCGCTTGCCAATTTCAATACGGCGCAGCATGAGCCGCCCGCGTGCATCGGCCATCCGGCAGATGACGCGCCGGCCTGGGGCTGGGTCGAAGGGCTGAAAAAGAAAGCAGGCGGCGTGCTCGGGGAGCCCGCCCTACTGTTGGCCAGATTCAAACAGATCCAGCCGGAATTTGAAGACATGATCAAACAAGGGAAATTCAAGAAACGCTCCGCCGCTTTTTATCCGGACGGCACGCTTAGGCATGTTGCTTTTCTGGGCGCGATGCCGCCCGCCGTGAAGGGATTGCCTGATGTGGCGTTCGCGGAAGGAGCCGTGGAAGATTTTGAGTATTCTGAAACACAAAACAAAAAGGAGGTTTTACATATGAATTTTAAAGAAAAGTTGAAAGCGTTTTTGAGTTCCATCGGCTTCGATGTCAGCAAAATTCCGGATGAAGCCATTCCGGGCGAAGCTCCGGCAGCAACCGGGCGCGAAGCGATCCAGTACTCGGAAGCCGATCTGGAGAAAATCCGAACAGACGCGGAGGCGAAAGGCAAACAGGCGGCGCAGGCGGAATTTGCCGAACAACAGCGTCAAACACGCCTTTCCACCATCTCCGGCGAGATTGCCGCTTTCTGCGAATCGCTGATCAAGGCGGGCAAAATCACACCGGCAACCGTTGCCTTCGGCCTGCCGCAAATTCTTTTCTCGCTGGCCGGGGCCGATAATCAAATCGAATTTGGCGAGACCAAAGAAAAGGCCACCCCCTACGAACGCATGAAAGCGCTTCTGGAATCTGCAACGCCGCTGGTTCATTTCGGCGAAGTGGCCACGCGGGACAAAGACGCAGGCGGCGCCGGATCGCCGGGGCAGAAATTAGAAATCCTGACGCGAACCAAGATGACAGAGAAAAAAGATTTGACCTACGCAGCGGCGTTTGCCGAGGTGCAGAAAGAGAATCCCGATCTGACGCATGAATATCAGGCGGAATTTCAGGGGCAATAAAAAAAACAGCTGTCAAACCGGCCTCCGAGCCGGAATCCAGAAAACTAATTAAAGGAGTAAAACATGGAAAATGGAATTTTAGATCTCTCTTTCCCGGCCATCGAAAGCCTGGTGGATGATCAGTACAAGTTTGTCGTGCTCACCTCAACCGGTGTGCGGCGTCCCGATAACGAAACCGAAGCGCTGCTCGGTATTTTGCAAAACGCCCCCGCTTCAGGTGAAGCAGCTGCCGTGCGCATTCTCGGCGTCAGCAAACTGCAGATGAATGACGCCATTGCCGTCAATGCCTTTGTCAAGGCGGAGTACGTCAGCGCCGTCGACGCCGGCAAGGGAAAAACAGCCGCAGCGGCATTGGCCTATTCCCGTGCGCTGGTGATTGAGTCCGCAGCGTCGGAAGACGATCTGTGCTCGGTGCTGTTAACCGCTCAGGTTCCCGGCATTACGCAGACCGGCTGGTTTATCACCACGGTGACCACCGATGCCACTGCCGGAGCCAAAACCTACACCGCTGCAGAACTCATCGGCGGCCTGATCCTGCGTGATCCGGCCGGCGCAAACCGCAGTGACGTAACGCCGTCAGCGGCGCTCATCGTCGCGGGATTCGCGGGCGGCATTGTCGGTTCCAGCTTCGAGTTCACCATCCGCAACACGGCGGACGCGGCGGAAACTATTACGCTGACGGCAGGCACGGGCGTGACATTGTCCGGCACCATGACCATCGCGCAGAACAACAGCAAGCGGTTCCTTTGCCGTCTGGATAACGTCGGCAGTGGAACGGAAGCAGTCACCATTTACTCGCTGGGAACAGTGGTGCATTAGAAATCGTTCAACGTTCCAGGTTCAATGTTCAACGTTGAACCTGGAACAACGGGGATAACAACATAGAACAAAAAACTCATCAGGAGGTTTTCACATGGGCACAAGCGTAAAAGAACTGCTGGTCTCCGGGCCGTTGCAGAACATATCCATCGCGTTTAAGAATTTGAAATACATTGCCGACCGCGTCTTCCCGATTCTGGACGGCGCAGATCCCAAGGCAAAAATAACCGTGTATAACAAGGGCGACTGGTTCCGGGATGAAGCCGGTATCCGCGCCGCAGGCACCCGTGCCAACCGTGGCGGCTACAAGATCGACGAAGTGTCCGTCGCCACCAAAGAGTACGCCTTCGCCAAAGAAGTCACCGACGAAGATCGCCGGTTTTCCAAGCTGGCGACAGCGCCGCCTCTGCGGCCGGATGAAGACGCCATCGAATTTGCCGCCGACAAGGTCGATCTGAAAAAAGAAGTCCGGGTCGGATCGCTGATCACCGCAGGCACCTGGGTGGATGGCGCGGCGGGCGGCGAAGATGCAGAAGGTCTCTGGTCACCCACAGGCGCGACGAATACCTTTATTGCCGATATTACCAAAGGTAAAAAAGCGATCAAGGGCAAAACGGGCATCGTCCCCAATGTGCTGCTCCTGGATGACGCGACCTATCTGTCGCTTTGCGAATGCGAGGCGATCCTCGACAAGATCAAATACACCCAGCGCGGCGTCATGACCAAAGAGCTTCTGGCCGCCATGCTGGAACTGGATGAAGTGCTCGTCGGCACCGCCGTCAAGAACAGCGCCAAAGAAACCAAAGCGGGCACCGAGTTCAGCGGCGCGAATATCTGGGAAGTTACCCCCGGCAAAGGCATGGGCTTCCTGTTCTACCGCGCACCGAAACTGGGCCTCAAAGTGGCCACGGCAGGATTGCAGGCACGCATCGCTTATGAAGACGGCCAGCCTCGCCGTGTAACCACATGGAGAGAACCGGCAGAGCATCAGGATGTGTACGAAGTGGCCGAAGAAACCGATATCGTGCAGGTGCACGCCGACCTCGGATATTTGTTCAAAGATACGTATGCAACATAGTGAGGCAAGCTGAAAGAATCTCCCTCCCGAAAGGGAGGGAGATTCAATGGTGAGGTTAATTTTATGGCGCATTACGCGGAGCTGGATAAAAACAATATCGTACTTAGGGTCGTCGTGATCGACAATTACGATTGCCTGGCGGATGCCGTGAAGGTGGCCCGCCCGGAACTGACCCGCCAAGCCCTGCAAAATGTCCGTGGTGATAACGTCACCCTGAGCGCAGTCAGCGTCAAATGGGAAGACAAGGACAAGGGCAAACAATTACTTCACAAACTTTTCGGCGCGAATACCGTGTGGATCAAGACGTCGTACAACGGCACCGTCCGCAAGAATTATGCGGGCATAGGCTATTCTTACGATGCCCGGCGGGATGCATTTATCGCTCCCCAGCCCTATGCATCATGGAAACTCAACGAAACAACCTGTCAGTGGGAGCCACCCGTGGCCATGCCGAAAGACGGCGGAATGTATAAATGGAACGAAGACAATCAAGCGTGGGATCTGGTGAAATTATAATATGCGCGTACAAGCAACAGGCGGGACAATAACTTACACAGATCACGATGGGCTTAATCCTGTCTCGTCGCCACCATATGAAGATGGTTATGTTGTCCATAAATTTACCGGATCAGGCACATTAGCCGTCACTACCGGCGGCGATGTGGAATACCTTGTTGTTGCTGGTGGAGCTGGAGGCGGCAGAAATCAGGGTGGTGGTGGTGGAGCAGGTGGGCTAAAACAAGGCACATTGAATGTTACAACTGGCAATAAAACCATTACCGTTGGCGCAGGCGGCGCCGGCGGACATTATATAGGCGGTGCAGGAGGCGTATCATCGCTTAATGGCGGCGGCGCGGAAGTAATTAGCGCTACCGGTGGCGGTGGTGGCGGGTCAAGTATCGGCGGTAGCGGTGCTGGACAAAATGGTGGCTCTGGCGGCGGCGCGCAGCTTTTTGTGGCATCGGGTGGAAATGGAGTGTCCGGCGAAGGTTATAGTGGAGGCAATTCAACAGGTTCTTCAGCTCCCAATACAGCGTCTGGCGGCGGCGGCGGTGCCAGCCAAGTTGGGGCCAATGGTAATTCCGCTACAAAACAAGCTGGAAACGGAGGAAACGGAATAAACTGGAAAGCGCTAGGGGAATATTATGCTGGAGGTGGTGGCGCAGGTGGCTTTGACGGATGGGGCGCAACGCCCGGTAGTGGTGGATTAGGCGGCGGCGGCAACGGAAGCGTGACAGCCGCGGGTAGTGCTGGGGCTACTAACACAGGCGGGGGCGGCGGCGGCTCAGACGAGGCAAGCAATGGTGGCGCTGGAGGTTCCGGAATTGTCATCATTAGATACCCCTATTACACAATAGCATCCATCACCGATAACGGCGCAGGTGTGGATTCAGTCGGCGGGATCAGTGTCGGCGTGTCGCTTACCGATACCGGCGCGGGCGCAGACAGCTTCGGTGACGGCATTGGGACGCAAATTGCTATCACCGATAACGGAACTTGCGCGGACATCGTCGAGCAGGTCGCTGCGCTGCTGACTATGGTGGAATCCGGTGCGGGAGAGGATTCCGTTGGCGAGATCAGTGTCGGCGTGTCGCTTACCGACACCGGCGCGGGCGCAGATACCTTCGGCGACGGCATTGGCGCGGTAATGATTCTGACCGATAACGGCACGGGCGCGGACATCGTCGAACAGGTCGCTGCGCTGCTTTCGCTTGCGGAATCCGGCGCGGGCGTGGATACGGTCGGCGAGATCAATGTCGGCGTGTCGCTTAGTGATACCGGCCTGGGCGTGGATGCCCTCGGCCTGATCGCGGCGCTGCTGGCGCTTGCGGATACCGGTTCCGGCGCGGATGTGGTCATCAAATACAACGCAAATATCAAACGGGTGGACATCACGTTCACGCCGAAAACAGGCAATATAATATTCAGCTCATAGGGAGGGAAATAGAATGAAAAAAATATGGAATAGCGTAATCAGCGTGCTTACCCGGCGCAAACGGATGTTGGAACACGCGCACTACAAGGCTTTGTGGACGATCCGGAAATATGCGGATGACGGAGCGTATCAGTCCGGCAATCCTTATGAGACAGCCGAAATACCACAGAATCTGCTGCTCAACGAGGGCATCGGCGAACTGCTGGATCTTCTGATCGGCGTCGGCGGCACGGCGTTTTCCAACGCCAATGCCTACATCGGCGTCGGCGACAGCGACACGGCGGCAGCAGCCACGCAGACCGACCTGCAGGCATCAACCAATAAGCTTTATAAGGCCATGTCATCGTCCTATCCGTCGCGCACGAACCAGACCATCACGTTTCGCGCCGCCTTCGGCTCTACGGACGCCAATCATGCCTGGAAAGAGTTTACGGTGGCCAACGGATCGAGCGGCACGGGCAAAAACCTGAACCGCAAGGTTTCGGATCAGGGCACAAAGGTCAGCGGCCAGACCTGGACAGTCGATCTGGCGATAACAATCAGTTAAGTCACTATAGTCCAGGAAGGTTTAAAATGCATAAAGGTAAATGTACGAATCCCATTCGCTTGCGCTCAGGGATAGCTCGCTCTAATGTCCCCGCGCGCTATGCTTCGGTGACATAAGGACTCGCTATGGAAATCATTAACGAAAATACGACGCTGACGCTGACGCTCACGTTTGAGGACGAAAACGGCGACGCGGTGACGCCTTCGGCGGCGCGGTACAAGCTCGACGATGTATCTTCCGGTGCCAGTGTGCTGGCGTGGACAGCGTTTTCCCCTTCGTCATCCACGCATGACCTGGTGATCACCGCCACGCAAAACGCGGTGATCGACAGCACAAAATCCAGAGAGAAAAGAGTCGTAACCGTCGAGATAACCTACGGGATGGACGCACGGATGAACACCAGTGAATATGCTTACGTTGTGCGCAATCTGCATTATGCGCCCTGAAGGAGGATGATCCATGTACTGTACGATAGAAAATATCACGAAACAAATCAGCGAAGAGACGTTGATTCAATTGTCGGATGATCACGGCGCGGGCGTGGTGGATGACGATACGGTGGAGCAAGCCATTACCACCGCCGATGCCACGATTGATGCGTATTGCCAGCAGCATTATACCATCCCGATCAGTCCGGTCCCGGCCAGAATTGCCGATTTGTCGGTGGATATCGCCGTCTATAATCTGTATTCCCGCAGCGATCTGGCCATGCCGGAGGTGCGCAAGGACCGTTACAACGCGGCCATTCGCTTTCTGGAAAAAGTCGCGGAAGGGAAAATCCAGTTTGGCGCGGATACTCCGGCCCCCGCAGACGGGAACGACTCTGTGGAATTCACTCAGCAGGACCGGATCTTCACACGCACTAAGATGGAGGGTTATTAATGCCGGCGGATACAGGAATGCTCATTGCGATCCAGGACGATCTGCTCAACCAGTTGGGCGCCATTAGCCAGGTCAATACCATTGATGTGTGGCAGGGCGATATTGATGACCTGTTGAAGATGCCGCAAAAGCTTCCGGCGTTAAATATTATTTATCAGGGCGGCAAATATCAGCCGTTTGATCAGATCGGCCAAAGCACATCGCAATCAATGGATTATCTGATCGTCCTGATCGTCCGGCACAATAAAAGTAGAAAAGAAGGCCTGCTGGCTGCCTATGAAATCATCGATGAAGTCCGCGCCGCGTTGACCGGTCACTGGATCGGCGGCATCGAAGGAAACTATGATTTCTGGCGGCCACGGGAGGAAAGCCTGATTATAGCGGATGGCGGTATGCTGGTTTACGGCCTGGTTTATGGGCTTGATATGGTTGAGGTCCATACGGATTAATTAGATCAATATAAATTAGGAGGATATAAAATGAGAGATATTCACGCCACACATAATATGTTTGCGGTCTCTGCCGGGGTGAGGGAATCGGCCATCAACACGTATCAGACGCTTGATACGACCCTGTTGTTTGATTTGGGCGATGTCGCCCGGCTGGATCCGCGCCGGGAAACCAACGAAAACCAGGCCATCGGCAAGGAAGAACCCGATTATATCTATGATCGCGGCGCCCTGTCTTTATTGCCATTTAACATTTCGATGGCCACGCCACAGCATCTGGCGTTCATTATGGCGTATGGCCTGGGCAGTTGCTCATCGGCTGCACTCGGCGACGGTTATAAACATACCATCCTGCCCATAGGCAGCGCCGTGGATAGTGACCGTGAAAATCCATCGTTCACCCTCGGCCATCGTTTGGGCAAAACGGTCGGCAAGATTCTTTTGGCCTCCATGTTTGTCAATGCGTTCAAATTATCTTTTAAGGCCGATGACTGGGTAAAAATGAGCGGCAATATCATCGGCACAGGAAAAAATGATACGGATGTCATTTCCGAAACAGTGTCCGCGCCAGGCAATTCAACTTCTCTGACACTCGCCGCCAACGGAGTGGCCGGATCAACGGCCGCGGAACGCCTCGATAATGTGCAGGAAATCAAAGTAGAATTGACAGCCGGTGTCTGGACGCAAGTCGCTTATTCGGCGGTATCCGCGGCAACGCCATCTGTGATCACTATTACATCACCGGGTGGCACTTCCGGCAATGTGAATTATAAAATCCTGTACCGGCCCACGGAAGATGCCTGGGGCACGTTTCCGGCCAGGGTGACCGAGGATGCCCTGAAAGTGTCCCGGCTAGCCGTGATCCACGGCGGAACATGGACGGGCTCCGCCTTTTCCGGCGGACGGACGGTGACCAGCGAAATCAGCCAGATTGACTGGGATTTCAACAATAACGGCTCCTGCCAGTTTGTGCCGGGCGCCGGAGGGGATTATGCCGGTCGTTATCAGCGCACCGGCCGCACCCAGAAAGTATCAATCAGCCGTGAATTCCGTGAATACATTATGCAGCAGCACATTACCGACAATGACACATTCGGGCTGTATCTCAAGGCGGAAGGCGCGCTGTATGACGGCACCTACAAGTATCAGGCCGAAATTATTTTTCCCAAGTGCGGCGTTCTGAAATCAGAGCCGGGCGTCAACAATAAACGCTTGTCTGAGAACGTCGAGCTGCAGGTGCTGGAAGATGACACCTATGGGTCGGTGATTGTCCAGGTGCAAAACAAGGTCGATAAATACGCGGCCGC
>CAYZLL010000001.1:35020-41135 GCA_964479225.1 uncultured Smithella sp. | reverse complement strand
TACCAGAACGAACAGATCGTGCGGGAAGGAAACAAAGTGCGCTCGGCGCTGGGTGAGACGCGCCAGAAATACGGCGCAATGATATTATCCGGATTCGGCAAAGGGGCTTTTGAAAATGCGCAGGGCAAGGCCATTTCGTGTCTTCCTGCAGATAAAAATTATGATCCCGACTGGAAAAAGCTCGTCGAGGATAATGCGTCCGATATTATCGAGACGCTGGCGGTCCATGTTTTTGAAGTGCCGTTGACGAGGGTAGCGAAGGAAGAAAATTTTACGTAACCGATCTGGAATATATTCGCAAAGGCATTTGCGATGATTTACAGATTGATAAATGCGGCAATCAGTTCGGCGACAGGCTGGGTCAAAATTGTGCGCGCTGTGACCGGAAACGAGCGCAGGATTTAAACCCCTATACGCTCAAAATGCTGAACATCCTGAATTTAAAAACGGCAGGTTATCCCTTTGAGAAAAATGATCTGTCACCGGAAGAATGGAAGGACTTGGGCAGGCTGGTGGATATTGTGGAACATGATCGAAGAAAACAACCGATCCCGGTATATATGGTGAAGATCGCATGAACTCCAATACGATACAAATCACGCTGAGTGTCAAGGACGACGGGTCCGTCACGCTGGCCAATTTCGGCAAAACCGGTACAGAGGCGCTGGAGCGGGTAACGGCATCCGGCCAAAAGACAACATCGGCGTTTAATACCTTAAAAAGTTCGTATCTGGAAATGACTGCCAAAGCCGCCTCCGTCTATATGGCCATCCAGCAAGGAATGGAATACATGGAGAAGGGCGCGAAGGCCGAGCAGGCGGAGGCTTCTTTCCGCAGTTTGAGTGCCGCCAGCGGCGAATCCGCCGACGCAATTATCTCCAATATGAAACGGGCGGTCAACGGCACGATCGATGACAGCATGCTGATGCAGAAAGCCGTCAAAGCCAATCTTTTAGGCCTGACCTCTGACCAGACCACGCAAATCGCCGAAATGGCCCGGCAGGCGGCCCGGACAAGCGGTGAAGATGTTTCCACAACCTTCGATAATCTGGTGAATGCCATCAGCACAAAAATGCCGCGCGCCCTGAAGCAATATGGCCTGGTAACCAAAGAACAACAAGGCATTATGGATAAGGCCATAGCCGAAGGTGTGGAAGACGTCGATCTGTTCACCATTGCCTGGGAAAACTTCAATAAACAACACGAAAAGACTGGGCCGCTGGTTGAAGATAACGCGGAAAAAATGCAGCAATACAAATCCAATATTGAGGATTTTAAAGAAGGGCTCGGCAAGGTGGCTAATCTTTCGTTGGGTTTTATTTCTCATCTGACCGAACCTATTGCCGCAATGGCCGCCTCGGTAGCCGGTGGTTTTGACCCCGCGCCGATGGTCGCCTATTTTGAAAAGCTGGCCGGTCTGGAAGAGGAAGTATCCGTCAAAACCGCAGCCATAGTAAAAACTGATGCTGTAGCAAAATTGCAAGCGTCCCAGCAGGCGTTGGCCCAGAAACAATCCGAGCTGAACGAAATGCAATCGCTGAATAAAACGTATTTTGCCGAAGCGGAATCCAGCTTGAAAAGCTATCTGGATATCGTCAAGGCGACGGGCGGCGATGAACTTACGGCCTCCAAAGCCGTTTTGGATAAACGGCTGCAATTATTAACAGAGTATGCCGAGCGGTCACGCCTGGAAATCACGAAGGAGGCGGCGCTGCGCAAAAAAGAGGATCAGGAAAAACTAACCGATGCCCAATATATTGCGGGAAAAATGCAAGCCATCGATGCCGATGTGGCGGCTAAAAATGCGCAGATTCAGCGCGAGAAGATGTTGCTGTCCGCCCAGACCGCAAAGGCAGATCTGCAAAGCCTCGAATCCCGCCTGAACGATTATCAAACCTATTATGATTCGCTCAAAGCGAAAATGGATAAAAACATCGAGGATGAACGGGCGCACCTCGAACAGCTCAAAGCACTGCGGCAGCAAAGCGCGGACATTGATAAATCCACCGCTGCCCTGATTTCCGGGATCAACGGACCCACGCAGGGCAATAGCGTTTCCTCTTACGAATCGCAGCGCTCGGTCCTGAATTCACAGTATTTGGGTGCCATGAATATCGGCGGGAAAGACCAGGTCAAAGCCCTGGAAGACTACAAAAACGCCGTGGCCGATCTGCAAAAGCAGTTTTCCAAAGGCATCGCCTCGGAAGGCAGCGACTGGTACAAATCCGCCGATATCCTTTCGGCGTCGCAGGTCGCGCAGGATGCGATATCCGACATCGAACGGGCCACCGCCAATCAGCAGCAGACAATGGCCGCGCTGGAAGAGCAGACGCAGAGCCAGATAGAAACCGACCGCCTCTGGGGTCAGACCCTCCAGAACGAGATGCAGGCGGCGCAAAACGAAGCGCAATATCTGATCAGCCTGATTGCCGATCTGTCGCAGCAAATCGCGTCGATGGAGAAGACCATCACGCTGGAAGGCGTGGATAATGTCTCCTCCGTCGTGGATGACATCATTGTCAAGATTGAAAAACTGCACACGCTGGCCGGTCAGCAAATCAACCTGAACATGGCTTCCGGAAGTTCGGGCAGCTCGTGGAGTTCGCAATCTTCCTGGAGTTCGTCAGGTTCCGATACCAGCTCATTTTTTAACATCGATGCGGATCTGGAGTTAAGTGCCCGCGGCAACGTGTTTTCCGGCGGTCGTCTTGTGCCGTACCTGCGCGGCGGCATTGTCGGTTCTCCGACTGTTTTCCCGATGGCCAACGGCGATACCGGCATCATGGGCGAAGCCGGCCCGGAAGCGGTAATGCCCCTGACCCGCAATGCGCAAGGCCAGCTCGCCGTGCATAGTGCCGGCAGCGGCGTCAATTTCGGCAATATCATTATTAATGTGCCCGCGTCTGCGGCCACGAAAAGCGGCGAAGACTGGCGGATGATAACGCGGCAATACATCGTGCCGGAACTGAAAAAGGTGATGCAGTGAGCAAACTTATCTTCACAAAAGGCGCAACGTCATTCCAGTTTTCCGTGGGGCGCGTGTATCCGCTGGACGATCCGGACAAGGTCAACGTGCCGGTGGATTATTCCGCCGGGCGCAAGCTCTACGCCTACAATAAAGGCGTCCAGGAGAAATTCTGGAATCTCGTTTTCGACAAGGCCTCGGCAACCGATTTCAGTAACCTGTCGTCATTTTTCACCACCACGGTGGTCGGCCCGGCCAGCACCTTTACGCTGACAGACGAAAACGGCACAACGCATACGGTGCGGATGATGGATATCCAACTTCCGCTCAAAGAAGTCGGCTTCGGCAAATATGCCGGAACAATACATTTACGGGAGGAGATTTAATATGAATGAAATGCAATTATTCAGATTAATGCAGAAACTGGTGGGCGAAATGAATCAGATCGTCACGCAGTTGTATAATGGCACCATTACCTTTGCAGATGCCAAAGCGCAGGGCGATACCCTGATCCAAAACTATCTGACTCAGGTCAGCGGCGAGTAAATACAATCGGAGATAAAATATCTAGATGGACGCTTCTTTTGTCACCGCCAAAAACAATCGGACGGATAATCCTCGCCCGATTAATTTGTTAAAATTCTGCTTTGGCTCGCCGGTTTATTTATCGGACCGCGACGTGACGCCATCGGGCGGAGCTGCGCATTCAGGCCTGGTCAAGCAGTGGGGTTTTATCGACACGGGCGTGGGCAGAAGCGTCCTGGGCAGCATCGAGATCCACGATTTTGAAGTGGTCATTATCAATACGGAGACATCGCGTTTTTCGGATAAATTCACCGCTGCCGAGCCGCCCGAAAACATTACGGCAGAGCTGTATCAGTGGTTTTACGGCATTACGTATGCCGCGGCGGAACCGATCTTTCGCGGCGTGGTTTACGGCGCGCCCAAGTATGATGAATATACCTGCACGCTGACGATCCGGGGCATTTTCCAGAAATACAACAAGAAAATAGGCACGAATTACATCATCACGCCGGATGATTATCCGGATGCGGATCCGGATGTTTACGGCCAGCAGGCCAACATCATTTACGGCCACCTGACGAACGTGCCCTGCCATGCGATCGTGGCCGGGGACGTCAACAGCCTTGCCGATGACATTACGGTGTCGGCAACCAGCATTGTGCTGTCGGATTCATCCTATTTCCCGGCCAATGGCGTGGCCCAGATCGGCGATGAACAGGTCTCTTACACCGGCAACGGCAGCAACACGTTGACCGGCTGCACCCGCGGTTACAACAGCACAACGGCGTCTGCGCACGCAAAGGGCGTGGCCATTTGGGAAGTTCTGCCTGTCTTTGTGTATCTAATTGCCGGTCACCCGGTGAAACAGATAGATGATATTTACGTGGACGGCCTGCGTGTGACATCGATCTGCACCAAATACACCGGCCAGAGCGGCAATGAATTGGCCGGGTACGAAGGCCTGGCGGTCTTCACCGTGCCTTATCGCCTGACCATATCTCAAGCCATAGACTTATTAATCGATGACGGCATTATCATCAATGATGGTGTCGGCGTCGTGGATGGCATTTCCGTTTCCGACGCTCTATCTATATTAAATACAATATCGGTGACCGACGGCATTTCTGTCTCAGATACCATCGGCATCAGCGACGGCATTGGCGTCAGCGACACCATCGGCGTCAGCACCGGAAGCCACAGTCACGGAGCGGGCGGCAGTAATGAGATAGTAACATGGTTTTTTGATTTATACAGCGTCAACAGTGGGACGTGGACAAATCCCACGAATATCGTTGATAAAAACATCAATTCATATGGCGAATTGGTAACTGCCAGCGATTGTTCGTTAAAGATCCAAAAATTAACATACCAATATCCGCAAGGCACGCCCTATAAAATACGTGCGTGTATGAGGGTGAAGCAGACAGGTTCCAGCGGCCATGCGAGTTTCGCTTTCGGAGGATCTACAGCATCCTGCTCTGGCAGCGTGACAGATCAAGTGTTTTATGGCAGTTGGGTCAGTGTCGGCACCAGCTATGATACCTGGGCAGAAATTAATGCAGCCACCGGAACATTGACGTGTCACGCCAGTGTTAGTAATACGCAGATCTATGAGGTCTGGGCTGAAATAGAGGTTACACCTGCGTCCACAGCCGCCAGCGCCGCCACTGGTGTGGCCAAAAGCGGGACTGTTACAAAGACAGGTACGGTTTCGAAAACTGGAAGCGCCGCTAAATCAGGGACAGTCACCAAATCCGGCGATGTCACCCGCAGTGGCGGAGTCACTAAAAATGGCGCGGCATCAAAATCAGGCACGGTCACGCGCAGCGGCGCTGTGACTTTAAGCGGCAATTCCGCCGCCGACGTCCGCATCGGCCAGTATGTCGTGGCCAATGTGTACGGGTATCAGGATGACGGCAGCGGCACCTATACCGGCTCGGCTAGTGCGCTGATCGAGCGCCCGGATCACGTTATCAAACATATCTGGGCGGTCCAGATGGGCGCGTCCATCGCGGATGTGGATTCCACCACGTTTACGGCAGCAGGGTCCTTCTTCTCGACGAATTCTTATGCCTTTGCTTTCCTGATTAATGATCCGATTCTGGCCAGCGATCTGCTGGCAAATCTGGCCATTCAGTGCCGCAGCCGGTTTATCGTCTCGCCGACTGGCAAGGCCAAGCTGATCGTCCGTCAGTTGAATCAATCCAGCGGGCATTCCATTATTGCCGACGAAATCAAGGAAAACTCCTTATACGTGGAACGCAGCGATACGAGCGATTTGTTTAACCGGTTTACGGTCGGCTATGATGTGGACCCGTCCGCCGATCAGGGCGACCTGTCATCGTATTACGGCATTTTATATTTTTCCGATGCCACGTCCATTACGCGCTATGGAACACGCGACTGGCAGGGCGATACCAGCCTCTTTTGCTTTAATGCGATACCGACCGAAACAATGGCCACGCACGTAGGTACCTTCTATCTTGATTTTTACGCACGCGTCCGGAGAAAACCGACGTTTGGCGTGTTCCTGGATAATATCGAAATCCAGGCCGGGGATATTATTTCCGTGACCTACCCGCTCGACGCCATGAGCGGCACGGTGCTGGAAGTGGAAAAGATTAT
>CAYZLL010000001.1:0-34920 GCA_964479225.1 uncultured Smithella sp. | reverse complement strand
CGCTCCCCAAACCATGCGATAACAGCAGAGATCAGACAACTATTCAAAGGGTACAAAATTGAGATCGTCAGCACAAAATACACGGCAGGAGGAGGCAATAAATCCAAGAAGGTTAACGAACTGCTGATCCGGAATTTTTAGACGAACAAATCGAAGCGGGTTTTGGGGTAAAAATAGGTAAAAAAGTGATAAGCGCGGGGAGATAATCAAATAAAACTTGATACAATCAAATGATTTTGGGAAGTCATTTATCGCGCATTTGCCCCCCTTGCTATCACATCCCGCCATATCCCTCCTATTCCATTGACAAATAAAAAACTAGTCTATATGTTCATCCAATTAATTGAAACCGTTGCGTTGATGGATCGCGCTTAAACCGGCAATTTCAAAGATGACTTTCACTCTTAAAGGGTCAAAAATAAAATGTCTCTCATCGAAATGAAAAACATTACCAAGGATTATTATCTTGGAGAAACCGTGGTTCAGGCGCTGCGCGGAATTGACTTGGAAATCGATAAGAAGGAGTTTGTTGCCGTTTGGGGACCGTCAGGTTCTGGTAAAACAACGCTTCTGAATCTGATCGGCGCCGTTGATGCTCCGACGACGGGAGATCTGACCATCGCCGGTAAAAACGTCCGATGGCTTACAGATGACGAGAAAAGCGAACATCGCAATGCAACCATTGGATTTATCTTTCAGGGTTTTAATCTGGTGCCGGTTCTTTCGGCTCTGGAAAATGTTATGCTCCCTTTGCAGATCAAAGGCGCTTCGTCGTCGGAAGCAAGAAAGCAGGCGATGATGCGACTTGAGGAGGTCGGTTTAATGGAACTGGCTCATAATCGTCCGGCGAAAATGTCGGGCGGTCAGCAGCAGAGGGTATCGATTGCCCGTGCTCTGGTGAATAATCCATCCCTCGTGATCGCTGATGAACCGACAGCCAACCTTGATTCCCAGACTGCCCATATGGTGATCGATATTATGCGCGAACTCAATGAAAAGGACGCAATAACGTTTATATTTTCCACACATGATCAAAGACTCCTGGATAAAGTCAAACGTTTGATCCGTCTTGAAGACGGAAAGATCGTCCATGAGGATCCCGGATTATGATGAAATGGATGAAGCTGGCTTTCCGGAATATTTTGCGAAACAGCCGCCGTTCTTTTGTAACCGTTGTGGCGATCAGCGTTGGTTTTGCAGCGATCAGTCTTTATTATGGCTATATCCATAATGTATATAACGGACTGCGTTACATGGCCATTCACGGAGAAGGCCTGGGTAATTTAAGAATCAACAAGGCGGGTTGGCAGGAAAAAGGAAAGCTGGAACCTGAAAAATATATGTTTTCTTTAGAAGAGACTCAGAAAATTATTCAACTGGCCGGGGCGGAAAAAGGAGTGATTTTATCTACGCCGCAAATTCAGGTTACCGGCATCGTGACCAATGGAAAAGTTTCCACGGTTTTTATCGCGCAGGGCGTGGTTCCCCGTGACGATAAAATTATCCAGGCGAGATGGGCCGATTTTCTACCGATCAAAGGACAAAAATTAAAAGATGATGTAAAATACGGCGCTGAAATGGCTCAAGATCTGGCCAGGTATCTTGATATGGCGCCGGGTAAAGAAGGGGTTGTCATGGCGCCGACGATCAGCGGCCAGATGAACGCTTTGGATATACAAGTCAATGGCGTCTATGATTCCGGCAATGATTTTTCCAATGATAAATTCATGCGGTTTAATTTTTATTTCGCTCAATCATTGCTCGATACGCAATCGGCGGAAAGAATCGTGGTTCTGCTCGACGACTGGAGAGACACGCAAAGAATGCGCGAGGTTCTTCTCAAGAAAATAAAGGCGGCCGGAATCGATTGTGAAATACGAACATGGGATGAATTATCCCTGTCTTTTTCCAAGCAGAAAGCGTTTCTGGATACCATGTTTATGTTTCTCTTTACCATCGTTTTGGTGATCGTTGTAATGACCACGGTCAATACGATGGGCATGGCTATTTTGGAAAGAACAAGAGAAATAGGAACCCTGAGAGCTTTAGGTTTAAAGCGCAGAGGTGTATCCCTGCTTTTCGCACTGGAGGGGGCTTTCCTGGGATTTTTGGGCAGTGTGCTCGGCATTGTCCTGCATACGTGTGTGTGGGCAATCATTAAGGTTTATCCGCCAAAATACACGCCCCCGGGATTTTCCATGTCTGTGTCCCTGTTTGTGGATATGGTGCCGGTGATGTTGTTTTTGCTGCTGCTCAGCACAGTGGTGCTGTCGTTATTTTCGGCTATCGTCCCGGCCCGTCGCGCAGCCGGACAAAATATCGTGGATGCACTGGGACACGTTTAAATATCTGAGAGGAGATAATATGATTCACAATAAGTTAAGGAAACAATGCTTAATAATGGCTGGTTTATTTTTTGTTCTTGTCTTCAGCATTCACGCATCATCCGTTCAGGCGCAGATGAGCCCCGGGGAAATGCTTCAAAAAGCTGACGAAGCACGAGGCAATCTTGAAGGAATCCAGTGGGATATTTCCATGGATTCCATCGAAAACGGACGGGAGCAGAACAGAAAATTGAAGGTTGCCGCTAAAGGTTATAATTCTTTAGTGACGACCCTGGCGCCGGGGAATGTCAAGGGTCAAAAATTACTGATGCAGGATCGCAATATGTGGTTTGCCAAGCCGGGGCTTTCCAAACCGGTTCCTATTTCCCCTCGACAAAAGCTCCTGGGAACTGCGGCCAACGGAGACATCGCGGCCACGAATTATTCAGGAGATTACAAGATCATCAGCCATGAAAATGGTCAGTTCAACAAAGAGCCCTGTGTGATCATGCATTTGAAGGCAATCGATAGCAGAGCCACCTACGATCGCATCAAATACTGGGTATCTCAGGATCGTCTTGTTGGATTGAGGGCAGAATTCTACACGGTTTCCGGTAAAATGTTTAAATCTGCGGAATTTGAGTACAAAAACAATGTGACCATCAAGGATCAGCCCCGGGAATTTATTTCCAAAATGATCATCACCAGTGCCATCATTAAAGACGATGTCACTGTTCTGCGATACAGTAAGCCATCATTGAAAAAATTATCCGATGCAACTTTTAATTTAAACCTGTTGACCCGGTAGGTTTTCTTATGAAAAAAAACAAGACAAAAGCATTGATTTGCGCGACCGTTATTTTGTTAATGGCCGTTTTTTTGTTATCGCCCAGTCTTTCCCTTGCCCTGGAAGATTCTCAGAAAAACATCTTCGTTAATGCGACGGTAAATACTTCTGCGGAAAGTATTTCAGACGCTCAGACGAAAACGGTATTGCGGAGTGAAAATCCTGTTGTTTTTAAAGAGGATGACCTTACGTCAGAAAACACTTCCGCCGCGAAGCACAGCGAAGACCTGGAGTTTCCCGATGAAAACCGGACGCGATTCCAAAAAATAAAAAAATACTTTTCCGCGAGTACAGGCATTCTTGCTTATGGCGTTGTTCAAAATCCTGCCGACTCAATCGTGAATCCCCATAACGATCTTCTCGAACTACCGGGTTATGTTGCCAATTTTGAAATAAGGCCGGATTTGTATTTTGATTCAGATTATCTGGAGCTTTCTGTCAAACCCCGCGGAACAATCGACTTTCAGGCGTGGGAAGAGGGAATGCGAGAAGACGATACGGAATGGGGGGACGACTGGTACATCAACGAATGGCTGGTAAGAGCGAACGCATGGCATAAAATATTTTTGTCTTATGGACGGGAGAATTTGCAATGGGGCCCCTCTTTTCTTTTTTCTCCATCCAATCCTTTTTTCGCCGATAATGGCCGTGTTCATGCGTACATGGAAGTTCCGGGAATGGATTTCGGCCGTCTTGTTTTCATTCCGCATTTGAACTGGGCATTCTCTTTGATTGTTAATACGGATGAAGGCCGCAGCCTTCCGCTTGGACCGGATCCCTTCCATACCGTTTATGCTGTCAAGATGGATTATACGGGCGAAAAGGCTTATGGCTCTTTAATTTATTCCCGAAAGGAATTTATGCAGACCAATACATTCGGATTTTTCGGAGGTTGGACTGCCTCTGATGCTTTGTTGCTTTATACCGAGGGCAGTATGCGCAAAGGCAGCGATGCTTATTATCCTGTTGAAGATACGTCATCTTTCGGAGCGTCCCTGCAAAGAATCGATAGCGATGACCGCGCAATAAAACCGACCATTTTAGCCGGAGGTGCCTACACCTTTGAAAATAGCGGCACCTTAACTCTGGAGTATTTGTACAACGGACAAGGTTATAGCCGTGATGAAGCCGACCTGTATTTCACAACAGCGCGGAAAGTTGCCGACTTTTACAATGACTTATTGCAGAACGCGGCTTCAGACTCTGAAAGGGAAGACCTTGCCGGAATGTTTCAAAAAAATGCTTCTTTACAAAATTCAAGTTCCGGATTAAGGTTCTTGCGAAAAAACTACGCCATGCTGCAGTACCATCAAGTCAATATCCAAAACAGATTCAATATTACATTACGCTGGACACAGAATATTGATGACGGATCCGGCCAGCTTTTCGGGCTCTTTTCATATATTATGGGAAATCATTGGGAACTGTTTTCTTCCGGTTTAATGCATGCGGGTGATGAAGAAACGGAATTCGGCAGTGTTCTTGATTATCAGGTCATGTTGGGTTTAAAGTTTACTCTCTAATTTTATTGAACTTCAAGGAGGTTCCTTATTGCTTAAGCATTATCGTTACCTATTAATTAACAAAATTCTGAGATCCCTTTATTACCTGATTCGAGCCTATAGCTGGACTTTTCGCATGGATATCGAAAATGAAAAGCAGTGGAGGCAATACCTCAAAGGTGGCGGCAGAGTGATCATATGCTGCTGGCACCAGCAGTTTTTTTCGGCGATACGTCATTTTAAGACCTATAGCTTTCTCCATCCCGCGTTGATGATCAGTCAAAGCCAGGACGGTGACATTATCGCCAATATTGCCGAAAAAACCGGCTGGCATACCGTGCGGGGATCGTCTTCACGGGAAGGACGACAAGCCTTGAAAAAGATGATTGATCACCTGAAGCAATTTGGCTTCGCCGGTCACATTCTGGACGGACCCAGAGGACCGGCCGGGATTGTGAAAGACGGGGTGATCAGCATGGCTCAAGCTGCGGGAGCGGTTATTGTGCCGTTTTATCTTTCTGCGGAACGGGCGTGGTATTTTAGCAGTTGGGATCGATTCATGTTGCCCAAACCGTTTTCGCGGGTCCGTTTACGTTTTGGAGAAATGCTGGATGTTACGGCTCAAGACAATGAAGGTGACTTCGAACGCCAAGTGCTTCGTCTGCAAAACATTATGCAACCGGGCTTGATCAAACCATCCGTGCATTCAAGAATTAAGAATTTTTCTTCTTAGCGTTGTATGTTGACAGGGCATTCGTTAAAAACATTATTATTGACATTATTTTAGCCATCATTTAAATTTATTCTACAAAAACACAAAACCAGAGTGCTGTAAAAAAGTCTAAAAGTCTTTTTTCACAAAATGAATTACAAAACACAGGGAGGATGAGTCATGAACATCAAGGGTACGGCTTTTCTTACACGTAAAGATACCATCATCAAAACGTTCGGTGAAGCGCGATGGAAATCGTTCATTGAAAAACTTGCCGCAAAAGACAAATACTTCAGCCAGATGATTATGAATGTTACACTTATTCCGCTGGATAAATTTGTTATATTCTTGGATGATGTGCTGAAGGAATTTTTCCAAAATGATAACAATCATTATTGGAAACTGGGAGAAAAATCGGCCGATTTCTCCCTGGCGCCGGGTGGTCCTTACCATTCCTTTCTCATTACGAAGGATATCAAGCAATTTGTGGAGTTAGTCATGCCCAAAATCTGGTCAACGTATTTTGATGGCGGTATATTTGACTCGCGGCTCGAAAACAATGTCGTTCACATTACGATCTCCGGCCTTCCAACAAAGCATATCTATTTTGAGTATCTGATTATAGGTTACATAAGGCAGGCTTTTGTCATCTTTGGAAAAAAAGCCGTCGAGCGCCGCATCAGAGGTTTCTCATCGGGGCAAAACGATATTTATTACCAGATTGAATTATCCTGACATCTATAAATCACCAATAGGCAGTGAACAGTCATGAATGAAGGATTGTTCACTGCTTTTTCCTCTCAGACCAAAAGCAAAGAAGCTGCGGCAAACACAAGCATTGCCCATATTGTTGAATCCATTCCCAACAAAGGAATTAAAAACAAACTGCCCAGAAGAGACCCGATGCATCCGCCGATAAGATCAGCGGCGTACAGTGGTGCAACGACCTCCTGCTGATGATCAATTTCATAAAGACTGGCATAGGCGAAAATGCCCGATACAAAAAAACCGGTTGTTAGCAGAAGAAAGGAAACCTGCATCAGGCCGGCAGCAGCGCTCTGCAACAAACATATTTTCGTGAGAACGCATAATATGCAAAAACCAATGATCAATAAGATGCCATACCAGCGCGAACTTGACCGATGCTTGACCGGCCTGGACATAACTTTCTGTGCGATCAAAGCACCCAGCGCGAGACCTGCCATGAAGCTCATTAAAAGAATGCCGATATCCTGATACAGCACGCCGTGTTTTACCTGATAATAGAGAATGAAAATAGTTTCCATGACTATGCCGACAAATCCTGCCACGGCAACCAGCAACATACGCCGCAGCGTGGATTGAAAACGGCTCAAAAGAAAAATAACGGGCAAACCTATCCATAATAATAGCGATATAGGCGGCTCGGACAATAAATTCTTTATGCCACTCGAGGCGTCCATCAGAGCAAGGCGAGGAAAAAACTTCGATAACCAGATGACGAAAGCGTACTGATAGCAAACCGGCTGAATATCCGTATTGACCGAGGAGTTGTTTTTATTAAGCAAATCTCTGACTTCAAAAAATCTGTCGTTGGTAAAAAGATATTGAATATACCCTGGGGTAATTAATCGGGTTGCACTCTGCGTTTTTTGCAACCGTTGAATCATGACAGGGTGTGTTTGCGGCAGTGGAGCTTGCGAAGCTGTTACAATATTGGTTGTGCCGGGAAGAAAAAGCACGTTTTGAAAAACGGAGCGAAGGGCATTGAAGATGCCGGCGTTGCGGTTGGCGAGTGATTTTGTCCATAAGTTTTCAGACGCGCGCAGCCGGAAGCCCAGAATTCCCCCCAGATTTAACTTTGCCGAACATTGCTCAAAAAACTCCCGGGTGAAGAAACGGTTGGTCTGCCCGGAGCCCGGTTCCGGCATGCCAACCAGAATCAGGTCATACAAGCCGCTTTTTTTGAGATATTGTCTCGGATCATCAAAAATAATGTTGACGCCCGGGGCGCTCAATGATTTCCGGATGTCCTCCGGAAGATGTTTTGTCACCATTTTCAGCAGGGCGGGATTGAGCTCAACGTAATCAACCGTCTGCGGCGAGTACTTTGCTATTTCCCGAACAAGACCTTCAATGCCGCCGCCCAGAATGAGCACTTTCGTCGGACGGGGATGTTGGAGGGCTGTCAAATGGCAGAAATATTCAGCGTCGGTTCCTTCTGTTTCAAAACTCAACGCATCATTTTCATAAACAGAAATCTGGTTGTGAAGCTTCGTTACGGTAATTCTGCCATACGGCGTATCCCTGCTTTCTAAAAGTCGGGGATGATTCCATTGAGTAAACTTGTTATCCAAAGAAGATGATGTCCAGAGAAGACCGAACGCAAGACAGGATAAAAGAAGCGCGATCGTCCGCCATCGAGACGCTTTGATATCTTTCAAAATAATTGTAGGGATGATGAAAGCAAACAAGGCGCAGAGAAGCGCCGAAGTGAAATTCTGCAATTTCCACATCATCAATAAGGTGGAAAATAATCCGCCCAGTAATCCACCCGCGCTTTCAATGGCGTAAGCAATAGCGAGTGTTTCGCCTTTGGCCACATAGGCTTTGGCTGCCCACTGGAATAATAAACCGGACAGGAGCCCTGCGGGCAGCAGCGCGATCAGTGCGACCATGATTTGTTGAAAAAAATCAAGATACGCGCCGGGAAGACCGCCGAGAAGAAAACGGCTGGAGCGGATGAAGACGATATCCAGAGGAATGACAAATCCGAAGATCATGAAAAGTAGAGCAATCTGCCGAAGGGAGGGGGAATGCACGCGGCGTCCAATGATAGCGCCTAAGGCTGTCCAGAAAAGCCAGAACCCCAGAGCGAGAAGATAAATCAGCTCGACGCCATAAAAGGAAACATTCAATTCCCGCAACAGGACAACCTGTCCCAGGATAGAAATGAGCCCAATGGCGAGAAGAGATATCTTCATCATGTTATTTGAACTCGGATTCGCTGAATACCAGAGCCTGGAAAGTTGAAAATCGGGCGTTCTGCTTCCAGCAGTTCGTGCTCAGTCCCGCTTTTTGGCAAAGATGATTGAGCATTTCTTCACGACCCCATCCCTGTTCCGTGGCCACCTGCGGAAGGAAAACGGCCGACAGTCCATTTTTGCTGAGCAGGACACCATCCCGGCCGACTAAAATATCGGATGCGCCGGTTACCTGTTTCATCGGTGTCAGCACGGATATTTCTATTTCAATATCCTGAAGTTCATCAGCCGTCAGAGGAGGGAAGCGCCGGTCATTAAAGGCGGCCTGCAGCGCCATCGTTCCAACCAGTTTGCCCAGCGGTTCATCTGCGATCATGTGACCGATGCAGCCGCGCAGTTCACCTTTCTTCTTCAAGGTGACAAACACGCCTCTTGGTTGTTGAAGATTAGGAGAAAAATCCCTGGCCAGAGGTGTTGTATCTGTCACAAATATTCGTGAAAGGGTTCCTCTGGCAAACCGCAGCAGGTTCTTTTTGTCTTCCGCCGTCAGGATGGAAGGATCAGCAGGAGTCGCCGGTTTTGCGGGATTGAGAGCTTCTTTTCCTTTATCATCAGCGGCCAATACGATCGCGCCATATCCTACAACACGTGAACGTTCACCTATTGAAACATCGCCGGAATTGGCATAACTGACAATCTCGCCGCGAACGGCACCCAGCGATTTGGCAGCGACCATTGCCGCGATAACCGGCGCCTCGCCACAGGCGCACGTGGCCAGGTTGGCGATATTTTTATTCATATTCTTGTGGGTGACTTTGCTCAATTCGGCGGGATTCAGCGTGGCTATCGCCGTTAGTATTTCCCGGTCAACGATCCTGGCTTGTTCCTGTGCGGGGTAGTGGGAAAGGTCGGTGCTGACAACGATTAAAGCCTTTTTGTTTTTTAAAACCCTGGCCAGGGCGAGGCCCAAGCGAGTCAGAATGTTTATGTCATGCGAACCGACAACAACGGGAACTATTTTTGCTTGCGGGAAAACCACCTGAACAAAGGGCACGATTACTTCAATCGAATGTTCGGAGGTGTGTGGTGCCTTATCCAGCGTGCAGATGGTTGGTGCTTCCTTCACCAGCAGGGACATCATGCTCTTGTCCACGGATGCTGTGCCGAGGGGCGTGCGGAAACCGTCACCGGGATAAAGTGCGGCGCCATTCAAATCAGGACTGGTGTGATTGGTGCCCAGCACGACCACGACATCATAGGACTGATGGCTGACCTGTTTGAATCCATCCGCGCAAATTTGTCCTGAATAAATATAGCCGGCGTGAGGAACAATGATCGCCACCGGTTTTTTGACTTTTGCCGGTACGGCGTCCTGGAGGAATTTTTCGATGGCCAGTTTTAGCCTGGGTGCTGATTCCGGGTAGAATTTGCCCGCGACAACCGGTTCGCGAACTTCTGCATTCGAGACTTTATTGTTCTGACAGGCCAAGGCAAAACAAACCATGATGGCTATCCATATAAAGTTGAATCGCAAAATTTTCATTTTGATGCCTCCTGTTTAGGTCCACACTCCGGCAATTTTATGTTTGCAGAATTTACACAAACCGTTCTGGAGATTCATCCCGGTAATAAAAAATCCCTGCCGTTCGACGACAATTTTCCTGCACTTCGGGCAGTAGGTGTGATTGCCGGGATGGCCGGGAACATTGCCCACATAGGGGTAGTGCATGCCACTGCTCAGAGCCAGATCATACAAGCGTTGCAGCGTGGCGGCAGGTGTGGGCGGAAGATTCAGTAACTGATAATCGGGATGAAAGCGGGTAAAGTGCACAGGGACATCAGGACCGATTTCTCCCAGTATCCAGTCAATCAGGCCTTTCATCATTTTATCGGAATCGTTTAAGGTGGGCACAACCAGATTGACAATTTCCAGATGAATGCCGCTTTTCGCGATCTGTTTGATGGTGCGAAGAACAGGCTGAAGTCTGGCCCCGCAGGCGGCGCGGTAAAAATCATCGCTGAAGCCTTTCAGATCGATCTTAATGGCGCTCAGCACATCGCACATTTCCTGCAGCGGCGCCTCGTTCATGAATCCGCAACTGATCATGACACAGCGTATGCCCTGCTTTTTCGCATCGCGGGCGATGTCCGTCAGATATTCCGTGAAAACAGTCGGCTCATTATACGTAAAAGCGATCACAGGAGCCTTGCTGCCATAAGCGGCGTTGACAATTTTGGAGGGTGGCGTAAAGGCCACCGGATGATCTTCCGGCGATGCCTGGGAAATTTCCCAGTTTTGACAAAACTTGCATTTGAGCACGCAACCGGCAGTCGCCAGAGAAAAGGCTGCCGCTCCCGGCAGGTAATGGTAAAGGGGCTTCTTTTCAATCGGATCCACGTGAATGGAGATAGGGCGGCCATAGACAAGACTCTTGAGCTCTCCCTTGACATTCATGCGTGTCCGGCATCTGCCGCGCCGCCCGTCCGCAATGGCGCAGCCGTTGGCGCAAAGATGACATTTGGCAATCGTCTTCTCTCCGGAATAAAGGCTGTCTTTTATCGGGAGGGGTGTCCAATAGCGTGCCCGCGGGGCCGATTTGATGAGTTCGTCAAGGTATGTGCCTCCCAGGGCAGATCCTGCATTATCGCCCGTTAAAAACTTTTGCCAATACGGGTCGAGCACAATCGCGCCCACTCCCCCGACGATCGGGGCGATTTTTACCAGTGTTGCTAAAAAATCGCGTCTGGAAATCATAATACCCTCAGGATTTTATCATTACAGAGGTACCGATACACCAATTTTTGTGTGACAGAATTATAAGAGAATTAACCAGGGTAAGTCAATGTTTATTGCGGATTTTGCGGGGACCGACAGGCTGGTTTCTTTAAATCTCATTGACATACAAAAGGAACTCTCTTATATTTTCCGTGAAAGAAGCAATGTGTCATGGCAAGCGAGGGATTCGTTAAGAATCGAAGAATCTGTTTTTGGATAAAAAATTATCAACCAAAGGAGGATGTTATGCCATTTGCATTAATGAAAAAAGTTATGTTGACAGGAATCGGTCTTGCGCTGAAAACTCAGTCGGAAATGGAAGCTATGGCCAAAGACATTATTAAGCAGACAAAAATGGGCGAGGCGGAAGGAAAGAAGTTCATTGATGACATTATGAAAAAATATGACAAGGCCAAAGTCGACATGGAGAAGAAAATTCAAAAAGGTATTGCCGACTATATGGCCAACGCGGATATCGCCAGCAGGAAGGAACTGAACGCTCTGAAAAAAGAGATCAGCAATCTGAAAAAAACTCGCAAGAAATAGCGTCTGTCCATTTTGTTCCCGGCCCAAAATACAGGCCCCGGCAGGGCCGCATTGAGGAATGTGAGTGAATGTTAAGCATCAGACAAATAGGTGTTCTTGGCCGGACTTACCGGAATTTCAGCCGCTATCGCCAGATTTTATCCATCATTTTCCGTTATGGATTTGACGATCTTGTCGAAAGGCTGAAGATCGATCAGTACGTCGAGATCGGTCTTCAGATGATTTCCCGGCACAAGCGGGAGAATGTCGAAAAGTTGAGCCGGGCGGAACGATTGCGGCTTCTTTTTGAAGAGTTGGGCCCGACCTTCATCAAATTTGCCCAGATCCTTTCCACGCGTCCGGATATTATTCCCGCGGATGTCATAAAAGAACTGGAAAAACTCCAGGATGACGTTCCTCCTTTTCCCTGCGCCGAAGCACGGGAAATTATCGAAAACGAGCTGGGCGACAGCATCGATCATATTTTCTCATCATTTGACGAAACACCTCTGGCTTCTGCTTCCATCGCTCAGGTTCACAAAGCGGTGCTCAATGACGGCGAAGTCGTTGCCGTTAAAATTCAAAGGCCCGGTCTCAGAAAGATCATTGAAATCGATCTGGAAATCATGCTTCATCTGGCCACTCTGATGGAGAAGAATATCGAAGAGATTTCCTTTCAAAAACCGACCCGGATCATTGAAGAATTCGCGCGCACTCTTGAGCGCGAGCTTGATTTCAGTATGGAAGCGGCCAACATGGAACGGGTGTCCGCCCAGTTTCTGAATGACCGGACCATTTATATTCCCCGGGTCTATTCCGATTACTCCACCACACGCGTTCTGACCATGGAGCATATTGACGGCATCAAAGTTTCCGAAAAAGAGAAACTTGAAGCCGCCGGACTGGATCCGAAAATCATTACCGCCCGCGGCGCGGATTTTGTTATGAAGCAGGTCTTTGACTTCGGCTTCTTTCATGCCGATCCCCATCCGGGCAATATTTTCGTATTGCCGGATAACGTCATCTGCCCGATTGATTTCGGCATGACCGGCAGCGTGGACAGAAAGCGGCGCGCACTTTTCGTGGACATATTGGAAACACTGGCGCGCAGGGATCCTGAACGGTGTGCGCGGCTGATGCTGGAACTGGGCGAATACGATGAGGAGCCGGATATCGGGGTATTTGAAAAAGAGATTGAAGATTTTATGGGCAAACACCTTTTCAAATCCCTGAAAGATATCGATCTGGCGTGTCTGATTCAGGATTTGATGGACATAGCCACCAACAATAAAATCAGAATTCCGCCGGTCATATTTTTGATGATCAAGGCCTTTGCCGCCATGGAAGGCATCGCCAGACTGCTCGACCCCGACTTCGATATGATTGCTTATGCCGAACCGTTTGTGAAAAAAGTCAAACTGGCGCGCTATCATCCGAAACAGCTTGCCGAGGATTTATGGATCACCGTTTCTGATTCAGTTCATGTTCTCAGGGCGCTCCCCGCCGAATTGCTTCAGGTCACCCGTCTTATCCGCCAGAATAAATTCATCATGAATATGGATGTGCGGGGATTTGAAAGTTTTATGAAAACCCTCGACCAGTTGAGTAACCGCCTTTCTTTTTCTATCATCATTGCAGCTCTGATTGTCGGCTCCGCTCTTCTGCTGGCATTCAGTACACCGCCGCTGATTTACGGTTTTTCTCTAATCGGGATGCTGGGATTTTGCGCCGCAGCGTTACTCGGCGTCTGGCTTCTTATCGCAATACTCAAAAAAGGAATGCTTTAATGAAAGGAGATATTTATGAAGAAGTTGATGTTATTTTTTTCTTTGTGCCTGCTGGCGCTCTTTTTGCTGACGGGTTGTGGCAAGGGTTCAACAGACTGGGTCAAGTATAAAACGGATCATGACGGGAATACCTATTCCTATGATCAGAAAAGCCTGAAGAAAGACGCCGCGAAAAATACGGTGGAGGTGTGGGGAAAAGAAACATATTCCGACACAGGCAGAACGATCGAATTACAAGCTCGCATTAAAGACGGACTGTCGGTTGACCGGTATGAAAATCTGGCCGAAAAGGTTTGCCTCTACGTCATAGACTGCCAGCAGCAAAAATTTAAAATATTATCCATCAACCACTATGATAAAGACGGCAAAGTCTTGTTAACCACCGCCAATAGCAGGGAAGAAAAAATGTTTGATATTCCTGCCGGGGCAACGATGGATGCGCTGAAAAATGAAGTCTGTGCCAAATGATTGTTTGAAAAAGTAAGAAAGGCCGTGTCAGATCAACACAGCCTTTTGCCCATTATTTTTGAACCAAGGAATGAAGGATGTCTGATAACGTCATAAAAAAATTCTTCTTTCCTGAGATAACCGGACGATACCTGCTTCGTATTGTCCTCGTGGCCGCAACGGCCTTTATAGTTTTTAAATATGTGTTCATCCCCTTTCGCATACAGGGGGAGAGCATGGCGCCAACCTATGTCACCGGTTCATTCAATTTTTGTTTTACTGCGCGCTACCTGTTTTCACGGCCGGAGCCGCCGGATGTTGTGACGATACGGATGGCGGGACAAAAAATTATGTTGATGAAACGCGTTGTAGCGATAGAGGGGCAGCGTGTTGAATTTAGAGATGGCGATCTTTTTGTCAACGGCCATAAAATATTTGAACCTTATGTGTCGGGCAAAAGTAACTGGAATCTTCCACCGGTCACCGTGAAGCCCGGGCATGTTTATGTCGTCGGGGACAATCGCAGTGTGCCAGCCGAGAGGCATGTTTTCGGCCAGACACCTGTCCATCGAATTGCAGGAGTGCCATTGTGGTAATAAAAAAATATCTGACAGCGGGATTAATACTGATCGCAGCGTTCGCGGCGTTTTTATTTTTCTACGTTGATTGGGAAGCCCGAGCCGTAAAAAAACATTTGCAATCCCTGGCCCGGGAAATGGCCTGGTCTCCGGGTGAAAGCCAACTGACGGTGGTTACCCGTGTCAAGAGCGTGCAGGATAAAATTGCCGGGACCTGTCAGGTCAATATTCCCGCTTATAGAATTTCGCAAACCGTTTCCAAAAATGATGTGCCGACTTATTTGACAATGGCGAAAAACTACTACAAAGATTTTTCTGTAAAATTTGAAGATTTGAAGGTTGAATCTATTCAAGTGCCGCAGGCACAGGCCTTGACCACTGCATACGCCAAGGCATCCGGCGCCGACGGACAGAGAAACGATGAAGTGCTTGTTCTGCAATTCAAACTGCAAAAAATCGCCGAGCAATGGCAGATAACGGAGGTTACGGAGGTCGAGGTTCTGGAAAAGTAAAAAATCCACGATCAGGCCATTCCACCCTCCATGATCTGTCTCAGGGTGTGCTGTGTAAAAAGACCCGCCGGATATTCCGGGTGTCATCATCCGATGATATAAAAACCTACCTTGAAAATTTGGTCTTCCAGTTTCGAGATCCAGGACACCTTAGCTTTGACTTTAGGCATTGAGCCACTTTCCCAAAATACTTCCTGGCCCTGTTTGAAATTTAACTCACCGACAAAAACAGCGCAGCATCCATCGAAACTTTCGTTCTGATTAAGGCCGATGCGCTGCCCGGTCTTGCTGGAACTTTCATCAAGATAAGAAATAGTAACAAACTCGTTGAGCTCGGCAGGGTAACGGATGTATTTTCTTTTGTCAAAGTTGTCCATCAATCATTTCCTCTCATTTTATTTCAATGGATAATAAGATTATGAAAAAACTTAGCATAAAAATGATAAATTGAAAAGTAAGGATTTCCTTGAGTTAGCCTCTCAATAGCTATTATGTATATCTTGCGGGCCGATTCCATCCGGGGATGAATAAATAACGAAAATCTGAACATTTCATTCAACGGCTTGAACATTTCATTGAGAATAATTGCCGAATAGCTTTTTTGATCAGGTTGCACACCGGATAAATAGCATCATAATATCCATATATTTCAAATAGATAATGAATAAATTCATTTTTATGGATAATTTGGCACGTTCTTTTCATTAAATAAAGGCAAATGCAACAAATTATCTTCAAGGAGGTAACAGATCATGAAAAAGACATTCGCAACAACCATCGTAGCGGCCGCAGTTATTCTTTTGACGGCAACTTTCGGATTCGCAGAATATGCGGCAACAGGAACAGCCAACTTTCCGTTCTTCCAGTTGGGTTGTCTGATCATTGGCGGATTAATCATGGTTTCTTTGAAACGCAAATATGAGAAAATGTATGTGGGTGAAGTTGTCGGGGTATTTGCTTTGTACACCATCCTGATGGCGCTCTTTACCAATCCGGTTATCGATGCTGTAAAAACGATTGTCAGCTAAAATATACGAACAGAAACAGGGCAGGAATGAATCCCTGTGCAATGATACAAAAGTGATCTGTTAAAATTAAACCCCTCCAAACCCCTTCCATACCCCTCAAGGACTGCAGACCTTGGGGGGTATCACTTTTTCCAATCATCTTTTAGCTGTCTTTTTCGAGGCCGTTTTCTTTGCCGCCTTTTTGGGTGATACGACCTTTACTTTAGGCGCACCATCGAACCTGCCCAGTTGCCATTCGAGTTTTTTTATCTTTTTATAGATTGCTTTTATCTTTTTGTCTTCATCCAGACTTTTGCCGTTTTCCAGAGCTGCATAGGCCATGCCGCCCATTTCATTCATTTGATCCTTAATTTGCACGTGCAGGTTAAACATCTTGTATTGTCTTTTCCCTTCTTCGGAAAGTTCGTTCATCTTCAAGGATACGACATTTGCCCCCTGCATGACGGCGGCAATGCCTTCTTCGAGTCCTTTTTTAACATCTTTTTTAATTTTACCAAAAAGTCCTTCCATTTTAATCTCCTATAATTTGTGCATTTTATGACATAGATTAAAAAAAACGTTCATCTGTGTCAATAAAATAATAGGCTTGCCGGTGGTGAAATCGGTTGAAACCATCAGAATGCTTAAAAAATAAGAGAATTGTTCCGACATTTGGTGTATGAAGATCAAAACAGAGTTACAGATGGAGCTGTTATCCATGCACAGTAAGAATCGGAGGCGATGATCATAGGGCGTAATCATTATGGCGGCATGATTATCCTGGCTTTGCTGGGGGCGACGGTTGCTACTTTTTGCGATGGTGTTCATGTCTATACGCAAACGCTTTCCTATACGCATCCGTTCTGGTTTGGTCAGCCCTGGTGGGTGTATCCGAATTTTACCCTGGCTTTTATTTTTATGGCGTTTGCCTATTTGTTGATCATCAAGCGCGTTCCCGCCGGTATGGCTGTACAAAAAAGTGTTTCCCCCGGAAGCGCCCGTGCATTGACGGAATCGGTTGTCATGTTTGCGCTGATTTATCTGTTGAGCGGTTTTGGTAATTTTGAACCTGTTTTCTTATCGGTAATTTTCTATGGGACTTTTGCGTTACGCTGGTTTTGCTCTTACGACAGGACGTGGTTGCTGTTGATTGTGGTCGTGATGGCGATCGGCGGAATGTTGGCGGAGGGTGTGGTTGCCGCCGTCGGACTGATGCAATACCGTCATGCGGATGTTTTTTATGTCCCTTTCTGGCTCGGCGGTTTGTACCTGCATGGCGCATTTGCCCTTCGCGAAGGGTTGCGTTTTTTTGTTTATCCAGAAAAGTAGATGGGAATTTTCTTTATCTTCCGTGGAGAGTTAGGATAAAAAATGGATACGAAGCGGGAGGAATAAAAATGAAAATCGATTTTTTTTGCTGGAATAAGTGAACCACCTGCCGGAAAGCGAGGGAGTTTCTCTTGCAGAAGAAGGTGGAAATTCATGAACGCGATTATTTTAAGGAACCTTTTGCGCGTTCGGAAATAGAGGCGCTGTTGACGGGGAAACCGGCTTCGGATATGTTCAGTTTCAAATCCCCGAGTTTCAAGGCTTTGAGCTTGAACAGGGAAAACCTAACAGATAATGATTTGATCAACCTCATGCTCAAAGAACCGCGTTTGATCCGCCGCCCGGTGGTGAAAATCGGTAAAAAGGTTTATTTCGGCGCGGACAGCAAAATGCTGGCGGAGCTTATCAAATCGTAAAAAAGGTATACGCTTATGAAAGACAGGATCATCGGTTTTAGCTTTGGTTTATCGGAAGACGACCTGGAGAAAGGCAAAAATTCTTTTTACGCGGTAAGCAAGGAGGCGCCTGGACTTGATTTGAGGGACATCAGCGAATCCCTGTTGAAGGTAAAAGTGGGAGATGCATTACTCGACATGATGGCCAATGGCGAATTGCAAAGCGTGGGAAAGCAGCAGGCTGATGAGAAATCACCATCGGCAGAGCTTTGTCCATACAGAATTGTCATTGTGCATGCACAGGAGCGTGAACAGGTTTTGCAGGTGATGAGAAGCTTCAAGGCGGTTTTGTCCAATCCTCAGGATATGGTGTTTGCGGTGATTACGGAGACGGCCCTCAACTGGACTTTTGAAGATTATATCGGACACCTGGGTGAAGAACACGAATGCATGAAAACCCGCAGGCCGCAATGATGATCGGGATATCCTGAGCATTCAGCCATTGTCTTGACAATAGCCTTTTTCTGGTGGTAAGGGGGTAAATCTTCGTGAGGAGACTGAGCAGAGATTGAACGGAAAAAAATGTGTCCATCCGGATCGCAAAACAGACGTACATTAGTGAACGGATATATAATAATTTTTAATGAGTACTCCATCTTTTTTTAAATCTTTGTTTGAGCCTCGGGCCATCGCGTTTATCGGTGTGTCCAACAATCCCACCAAGTGGGGATTTAACATTTTCCATCACATCATCCGGGCCGGTTACGCCGGTAATCTTTATCCCGTCAACCCTCAGGGTGGAACATGGTTTGGAAGACCTGTTTATAAAAGTCTGGCCGAACTTCCCAAGCCGATTGATCTGGGCATCATTGTTGTGCCCAAAGAAAGGGTTCCTGACACCCTCCGTCAATGCATTGACGCGGGTATTCAGGCCGCAGTCATCATCACGGCCGGGTTTGGTGAAACGGGCCCGGAGGGAAAAGCGCTGGAGCAGGAGGTGCTGTCCATTGCCCGTGCCGGTGGCATCCGTCTCGTGGGACCGAATACGATGGGGGTTTACAGCGCTTATCCGTCACCCGTGCAGGCGCTGATGACCGCTTCGGAGTTTAAACAGGGCCCTGTTGCCATTGTTACACAGAGCGGTAATCTCGGGACGTCCATCTCTTACCGGTTTTTGCGGCGTGATATTGGCATCAGCCGCTTGATCAGTTCCGGCAATGAGGCCGATCTGACCGTAGAGGATTATCTGGAATATCTGGAAACGGATGAGAAGACAAAAGTGATTTGCCTTTACGTGGAGGGTGTCCGCCAGGGGCGAAGATTTTTTGAAACGATGCGGCGCATATCAGCCGTGAAGCCGGTGCTGCTGCTGAAAGGAGGAACGGGTTCCGTCGGAGCGGACGCGGCGATGTCGCATACGGGAGCGCTCGCCGGAAGTTTTTCCGTGTTTCGGGCGATGTGCCGTCAGGCCAATGTCATTTTAGCCGATACAGTTGATGAAATGATCGATGTGGCCGGACTGCTGCTTTCGCAACCGGAGGTCACGGGAAAGCGTATCGGCATTGTCACACAGGGAGGCGGGTGGGGCGTCATCTCCGCTGATCTGTGCGAAGCGGCAGGCCTGGAGATTCCTCCTCTTGACGAACGGGTTGTTCAGTTGCTCGACACCTTTCTTCCACCCTTCTGGAGCAGGCGCAATCCTGTTGATCTGGTCGCGCCGGGCAGGGTTTCAATGATTACGGATTCTGTTGAAGCGCTTTTAAAGCATATGGATCTGGATGCCGTGCTGCTGCTGGGCATGGGTTACATGACGACCCGAGCCAGGCGCTGGCTGGAATCTCCGGTGCTTCCGCGCGATGCAATGGAACAGCCGGCGCAGAAAATGATGGAAGGCGAGATGCAGCTTTTAGACCTCATCGTGCAGCAGATCAGGCATTTTAACAAACCGATTTTGCCAGTCATTGATCTGGTCGGTTTTGATATGGAGGGGGAAGGCAACATCGTGAAACATCTGGACGCGCTGGGGATTATGACCTATTCATCTCCGGAACAGGCGATCCGCGCGCTGACCAGGGCGCAGGATTATTACCGGAAGCGCAGGGTGACCCGGATTGCAAAATTGCCCTAAAGGTTCCTTTCTTCCCGCTTGAATATTCTTCCATTGCATCGTTTCTTCCTGTTCAGCCAGCGGGAATTGTGTTATACCACGCGCAATGTAACGGCAGGAGAAATGACATCATGATTTACAATGAAGAATTGGAAACGCTGCCCCGTGAAGCGATGGAGGCATTACAATTAAAAAGATTACAGCAGGTTGTTCACCGGGTTTATCAAAACGTCGGTTTTTATAAGAAATTATTCGACAAGGCCGGTATCAAGCCGGATGACATAAAATCGCTTGATGATCTTAAGCGATTTCCGTTTACGACAAAACAGGACCTGCGCGATAATTACCCGTTTGGCATGTTTGCGACGCCGATGAGCAATATCGTGCGTTTGCATGCTTCATCGGGAACGACAGGCAGTTCGACGGTGGTCGCCTACACCCGGCGTGATATCGATAACTGGGCGGAACTGATCGCTCGTTGTTTTGCCGCCGCCAATCTGACCAAAGGCGACATTATTCATAATGCATACGGTTACGGTCTCTTTACCGGCGGCCTGGGCGTTCATTACGGAGCGGAAAAGCTTGGCGCCAGCGTTATACCCATGTCCGGCGGCAACACGAAATGGCAATTGATGATTTTGCAGGATTTCGGTCCGACGGCGATTTGCTGTACGCCTTCCTATGCGTTGAATCTGGCGGAGCAGGGCAGAGCGATCGGAATTGATATGCGGGCACTGAAGCTGCGTGTGGGTATCTTTGGCGCCGAACCGTGGAGTGAGCAGATGCGCCGGCAGATTGAGGACGCCTTTGACATCAAGGCGATGAATATTTACGGACTTTCCGAAATCATGGGACCCGGTGTGGCGATGGAATGCGGCGAAGCGCAGGACGGTATGCATGTATTTGAAGATTACTTTTTGGTGGAAACGATTCATCCGCAGACAGGCGAAGTCCTGCCGCCCGGTGAGCCCGGGGAACTGGTCTTTACGACCCTGACGAAAGAGGCTTTCCCGCTGATCCGTTACCGGACGCGCGATATTTCCCGCATGAATACGGTACCGTGCCGTTGCGGCCGCACGTTTCACCGGATGGATCGTGTCATGGGACGCAGCGATGATATGCTTATCATCCGCGGCGTCAATGTGTATCCTTCGCAGATCGAATCTGTGCTGATTAACATCGAAGGTCTGGAACCTCACTATCAGCTTATTGTGGAAAGAAAAGGAACGCTGGACACCCTGGAAGTTCAGGTTGAGGTGTCGGAAAGAATGTTTGACGAAGCCGGTGAAGTGAAGGTGCTGCAGCATCTCGAGCAGCGCCTCATTAAAGATATGAAAGAGTATCTGGGCATCACAGCAAAGGTCAAACTGGTTGAACCCCAAACCATCATGCGCTCGGAGGGCAAGGCCAGCCGGGTCATTGATAAACGGACAATATAAAATCTGTCGTGTGTGAATGCAATTTAATTGTATCGAGTAACGTGTGAGTGAAGGTAATCAGGATACAAATTATGATGTGGTTGTTGTCGGTTTAGGTCCTGCCGGCGCCAACGCCGCTTACCATCTCGCGCGTGCAGGAATTTCTACGCTGGCCATTGAGAAAAAAAAGATGCCGCGCCGGAAGCTTTGTGCCGGCGGGATTTCCACCAAAGCCATCCAGCTTCTGGATTTTGATTATTCGGCCGCCATCGAGCAGGAAATTAAAAGCGCCGTGATCAATTTCCGGGGCAGACCGGTAGAAATATCCGGCGAAGACATTGTGGGCTTTGTCGTGAACAGGCCGGTCTTTGATCACCTTTTAGCTCAACGGGCCAGTCAGACAGGTGCTCGGATCCACGAAGAAGAATCTGTCCTCTCCATTTCCGAAATCGATAAAGTCATTGAGGTCAAAACGAACCTGCGTATTTATCGCTGCCGGGCTTTAATCTGCGCAGATGGTGTTTATGGCGTTTCAGCGCAACTGTGGGGATACAAAGCGCGTCCGGCGGATATCGGTCTGGAAGTCCATGTGTTCGATGAATACGCGATTGTCCGGGAACATCTGCATAAGTTGGGTTTCTATTTCGGCGCTTTTCCCGACGGCTATGCGTGGATATTTCCCCGTCGGGACGATGCTTCCATTGGCCTCGGTGTTCCGCTGAAACAGGCACAACGCGCCCGTGGATTGCTGTCTGATTTTCTGGGTTCGCTGGGACTGCCCCGTGGTCTGGCAGATCGGGCCCAAGGTCATGGCATTCCGCTCTTTTCGCCACTCACCAGAAGGCCATTTTGCCGCGGCAATGTTCTGCTGGCCGGTGACGCCGCTTCTTTTGTTGACCCGATTACAGCGGAGGGAATTTTCTATGCTTTGAAAAGCGGAGAGGAGGCAGCACGCGCCATCATTAAAACGCTGCCGTCAAACGTCGAGGCTTCCGGTGTTTATATAGACGCTTTAAAGCAAAGTATTCTGCCCGAACTCAAAGCGGCCTGGAAGTTGTCCATTCCGTTCTACGTTTTTCAAAAGGCGACCTTCCATGCCATCATGAACAATGCACGACTGCGGCAGATGCAGTTTGATGTGATGGTGGGACGCCGGAGTTATCAGGAGATATTGGCGCAATTTCCCAATATCATTTCGTTTATAAAGAAAATAATATCGGCACGATTTGATGCGAGGTAACTGCGTCTTTAACGGATAGCCGGAATTCCGTCCGGAATGAAAATATTAGTTTTCAACCTCAGGTTTTTGGTTTAAGAAACAGTACAATCATCACTTCACAGAAAGGAAAATTTTATGCAGACAATTAAGATTATGCCATGTTTGGACATGAAAAACGGGAAAGTCGTTAAGGGAGTTCATTTTGTTGATATTAAGGAAGCAGGTGATCCGGTAGAAAATGCCGCCTTTTATCAGGCGGAAGGCGCCGATGAACTGGCCATGCTGGATATCGCCGCTACACTGGAAAACCGTAAGACCCGTCTGGAATGGGTCAAGAATGTTTCCAAAGTCATCAGCATTCCTCTCACGGTCGGCGGTGGCATTGCTTCGCTGGAAGACATCGATATGGTTTTGTCGGCGGGCGCGGCAAAGGTTTCCATGAACAGCGCAGCGGTGAAAGATCCTTCGCTCATTCGGAAGGCGGCTGACCGATTCGGCCAGGATAAAATTACGGTGGCGATCGACGCGAAAAGAAACAACCAGATGCTCTCCGGTTTTGAACTCGTTGTTTCCGGCGGCACCTTGCCTGTCGCCAAGGACGCGATTGCTTGGGCAAAGACTTGTCAGGAAATGGGCGCGGGTGTGATTTTGCCCACGAGTATGGACGGCGACGGCACCAAGGCCGGTTACGATATTCCTTTTACCAGGGCGATTGCCGATGCCGTTTCGCTGCCGGTGGTGGCTTCGGGTGGCGCAGGCAAGCTGGAAGATTTTTACGAAGCAGTTGTGAAAGGCGGCGCGACAATTCTGCTGGCGGCTTCGGTTTTTCATTTCCGCCTACTGAAAATTCAGGATGTGAAAAAGTATTTACGGGACAAGGGGCTGACCGTCGCGTCATAATAACTCCGGTGTGTATTTTGTTGTAGAATCTTTTCAGGATCAGATATGGCCAACGAGGATAAAGTTTTCCTGCGAAACCGAAAGAGCGATCTGAGGAATCTTGTTCTTTTGATGAACCGGCAGAATAAAAGATCCTGGCCTCCGCTGGATCCGGTCCTCAAAATGCTTGATCTGGTCATTGAGCCGGAGGAGCTCCACCTGTTGTTGAAAATGGGCGCGGATTTATACACCTATGAACAGGCGGCAGCGCTCAGTGGCCTGAGCAGCGAAAAATTCCAGGTCATCTTCGAATCTCTGAAACAAAAGGCTTTTATCGGAATAAAAAATCCCGAAACGCCCGCAGAGCAATATGCCCTGCATCCTTTTGTCGTGGGCTGGTTCGAAGGACAGGTTTCGTACCTGATCGGCAAACCGCAGGAAAAAGAGTTTGCACGAAGGTATATGCATTTTCTCGATTCCCTTCGCAATTATAATATTTTTCCTCTCCGAAATATCATGAATATGATAGGAAAGTATGCGAATATATCCAATCAAAGTGTCGGTATGGTGCGCGAGTCTAAAAATATCAAAGGGAAATCCACCATTGTTGTTGATGAAAAAATAATCGCGCCGGATTCCAGAATTTATCCGACAAATTCCATTAATGATCTGATTATGGAATATGGCACTAAAAACATCATCGGTCAGTTTAAGGCCTGCATGTGCCGGCAGATCAAGGCGAATGTGGGTGATCCCTGCCGCTTTAAAATGCCGGAGGATATCGGGTGTATGGGTTTCGGCGAAAGAATCAAGACCTACATGAAATTCGGATATATGCGTCAGATCAGCAAAGAAGAAGCTTTTGATATTATCCAGAAAGCCAGAGATTGCGGAGCGGTGCATACCGTGTTTCACGAAAGGGATGATACGAATCTGCCGCAAATCGGTCTGTGCAATTGCTGTTGGGATTGCTGCGGAATTTTTCGCACGTACAATACGGGCGCGACATCCATGCGTTACCGTTGTTATTATGAAACGAAAATCCGGGATGATGCCCAGTGCACGGGATGCGGAAAGTGCGAAAAATACTGTCCTACGTCGGCCATAAAGGTCGTGGACAAAAAAGTAGAACTGGATACCCGAAAATGTATCGGTTGCGGTCAGTGCGTTCATCAGTGTGTTCGTTCGGTTTTTGAATTCGTAGAGAACAAGCGCACAGCGTTTCTACCGATGCTGAAAAAATCAGAGGCCAGAATAACGACATAATTCCGTAAGGCTATTCTTCTCACGTCCCCAGCAAGGAGGAATGGATAAGATATCGGGTATCCGCATTTACTGCGTTCAGGGGATATCCCTATGTGCTGCGCACAAGGGATAATTCGATTATTGCTTCGAACGTCGCAAAGCTTGTTCTCAGCAAACCTCATTAGTTTGCCTTGCGCTTCACTATAGTTCAGCTTGGCTCCCTAAATAGTCATTGACATACCCTGTGATCCTACCTATATTAAATTCGCTTTTTAAAGGAGGTTTATTATGAAAAAAGTATTGATTTCAATTTTAGTGATCATGGGAATCTTGACGGCTACAACAATCTATGCGGCCAATCTTTACGGTATCGTATCCGATAAAGCCGGTAAACCGCTGGAGATAAAAGTAACGCTCAAGGATGACAAGGGAGCCGTTGTTGGAACACCCGTGACGACGGATAAAAAGGGAAATTATGCTTTCAAGGATATTAAGCCGGGGTCTTATGTTGTTGTGGCCGGTGCCAAAGATGAATGGAAAATCTTTGTCGGACCCGGAGAAACAAGACGTGATTTCAGTCTGAAATAAAATTGCCGGTGAGGTTTTAGATTATGTCCGAAGAGCAATCCCCAAAACCGGAGCAACCTTCCAAAAAGAAAGATCTGTGGGATATTATGCAGGCGCTGGGACCGGCCTTGATTGCCGCTACGGTGGCGATTATGGGTTCGGTTTACAGCTACCAGCAGGCTCAGATGACGAAATCGTCCGAAATGCGCGAAGTCTATACGAAGATTATGACCGAGCGTGAAAGCTCGGATAATAACATCCGTGCCAATATGTTTCAGATGCTCTTTAACGCGATGTTCGATAAAGATATCAACTCCGCCAGCACTCCGGACAATATCAGCCTTATCAAAAAGAGGGTTATGTTTCTGGATGTGCTTTCGCGCAATTTTGACACGGTGGATATCAAGCCTCTTTTTGAAGATCTTGATGACGAATTGACCAAGAAAATTTACAACGACAAATCTTATTCCGACGGCGCTCAAAAAGACTATTTTGCCATGCGCGCCGAACTGCGGCGCATTGGCAGAAATCTTTCCATCAAACAGTTAAATGCCCTGGCGTCACTGCCAGGCACGGTGGTCAAAAGCATCGTGCTGATTGAAGACAAGGACAAGAATTTGATGGTTATGCAAGAGGACAGCGCCGCCAATGGTAATAACGATGCTATTCCTGTGGAAATCAAAGCGCAGGGTCTTGATGACGGTAAGGTGGAAATCTCGCTGGAGTATCAGAAAACAAAGGCTTCCGATCAGGGATTCAAAGCGCCTTCCTTTATTATTACCTTCTATGACATGCCCTATATCGATAACAGTGTGATTGATAAGGATATGCGTGTGGGGGTTGTCCTGACCAAATACGCCACGACCAGGGATCTTGAATTGTTTCGTGATCGGATTGACAAGCGTCTGATCAAAGATTATGAAGACCTGAAGGCCGGCGGAATCGTCAAATATGCCGAAATCCGACTGATCAAATTTCCGGCAAAATATACAGGTCACCGGGACCGTCCGTATTTGCAGGATATTCTGCAGGAACTCGTGGAAGAAGGAAATCCCAGGAAGAATAAATGAAAATGGGGATGATGAAAAAATACACTAAAAAAATAGACAAACCGATTTGAAGGGTTGTGTTTATAAGGAGGACTGACTGATGGAGAAAAAGATAAGATTATTTTTGGTTGTCATCTCTGTGTTTGCCGTTTGGGCATGTGTGCCGGTACCCGTGACTGTTGATACAACTGCGCCCAGCTATGAAGGAACATATGGGTACGGTTATGATGATCAGCCCGGCTATGATGAATATGGTTACGGTAATGATGATTATGTGGATGTTCCGATAACCTATGGTGAACCCGTGTACTATACGCCACCGATATCTGTGACATTTGCCTTCGACTATTTTACCTATGAGATAGACAACGGGTATGTGGATATTGTTTTCTGGAAAGGCGGTCATCGACATCATCGTGAACCGTGGTACGATCATGGAAGAAGAATTTCTGCGAATGATATTCGATCAGACAGACGGAATTACAGAGTACGTGGTCCGGAATTCTTTGAACACCGCAGGAAACTGGAGCAGCAGCATCGTATTGTTCACCCGGACACCTATTACAAGTTGGAGCGTCGTAAACAAAAGGAGCGATTAAGAGAGCAGAAGGATCGTTACAGACAGGAGCAGGAAAGGCGTGAACAGCAGGAAAAGATGAGACAGAAAGAAGAGCGCTTGAAACAAGAACAGGAACTGCGTGAGCAGAAGTATAGACAAAAGGAACAGGATGAACGCTACCGGCAGGAGCAGGAAAGACAAAAGCGCATATTGGAGCAGCAGAGAGAGCAGGACAAGCAAAGAATATTAATAGATCAACAACAGGAACGGGAGCGACAAAGACAAAGGTTGGATCTCCAGAGGCAGGAACAGGAAGGGAAAAAAAGACAGATTGAAATGCAGCAACGGGAACGCGATGAACAAAGGCGTTTATTCGAGCAGAAGGAAAGAGAACAGGAGAAACAAAAACGCTTGCTTGAGCAACAGCAAAGAGAGACGTCAATAATGAGGCAGAAAGATGATCGTTTAAGACAGGAACAGAACCTGCGCGAACAGCGTTATCGGCTAAAAGAGCAGGAACAAAGCAACAAGCAGGAAATGAAAAAACGTGCTCACGAAGAAAAACTCAGACAAAAAGATGAGCGTAACAAACAAGAACAGGAAAAACGAGAGCAGAAACAGAAAGAAAAAAGAATGAAGGAATATTTGAAAAAAGATGAAAAAAGAAATATGGAAAGGGATGTGATCAACCCGCAGATTCCACCCATCTATTAAAGCATGGGATAGGAAAGCAGAACGAGCAATAAAGAAGATATGCAAGAAAGCGGCATTTCCGGAATTTCGGGATGCCGCTTTCTTTATCTCAGTTATCCTTCGTTTTGAAAATATAGCGACATTCATCCTGCAATGCCCCGTCTAAACCGACCTCGTTGCCCCATTCATCAAAAACCTTGCTTCCTTTTTCAATTTCATGAAGAAGATCGGCTTGAATCAGGGCATCACGGATTTTCATGCCGGTTGCGAGATGAAGTGGTTGTTCATTCAGCCAGATGCGCATAGTTTATTTTTCCTCCCTTATTCGACCTTCCACTTTTGCGGAAATCATTTTTTTCGCTTTGATGTAATCACGCACCACGTCACGGATATCCCGGCCGGAATCAAAAAGGATAACCCGCCGACTTTGGGGCGAACCATCTTCTTCACTTTCCATGATCGTTCTGAAAACGTTATATCCATCACCACCGGCTGCCAAAAAATCATTTGTGGTGAGTGTATAATAAGCATCCATGCGCAAAGGACAATTGCCGATTTTTATGTCGGTAACTTTTTGACCGGCAGGATTCGCCGGGTTGTAGGAAACGGTGACGCCGGATACCTGAGGAAACCGGCCACCCGTTTGATCCGGATCGGAAACACCGTATTCAAATATATTTTTGATTTCCTGCCCGCTGACTTTGAGTACGACAGGATGATTGGTGAAAGGCAGAACAGAAAGAATGTCTTTCATTCGGATGTCGCCTTTTAAAATATCGGACCGGATGCCCCCGCCGTTCATGATGGCCAGATCAGTTTTTGTTTCTTCTCGAAGAATATCAGCGATCAGATTTCCTAAATGGGTTTCCTGAAATCTTGATTTTTTTCCCTGGAGATCTACCAGCGCTTTACCCATGACTTCACCTAAAATGGCGTCGGTTTGCTTTTGATAACGGTTGACGATTTCGAGGATCAAAGGATCTGCATTGTTTTTATCAGGTTGAATAACAGACAGTCGTCCGGCATATTGAATAATTTTTTTGTCTTGAACGGTTAAATCCAGGATACCCAGAACTTTGCCATGTTCCCAGGCCTGGACAATGAGCGTATTTGCAATTTTCATCGGTTTTTCAACGCGGGTGTGGGAATGACCGCCGACAATCAAATCAATGCCTGTGACTGTTTTGGCCAGTTGAACATCAGCCGGTAAACCGAGGTGAGAAAGCACAACCATCAAATCAGACTGGCTGCGTAATTCGCTTACGGTTCTTTGGGCTGTTTCTATCGCCGGCAAAAATTTCAGACCCTTGACGTTTCGGGGATGTGTTGTCACAGGCGTTTCCTGTGTGATCAGTCCGATGATGGCAACCTGGAGTCCGGCTATTTCTTTTATCACATAGGGTCTGATACCGGTTACGCCCTGAACGTTGGCGGCCAGAACGGGAAATCGGGCTTCCTGAATTCTTTTTTGCAGCACATCCTGACCGTAGTCGAATTCATGATTGCCCGTTACCATGGCGGAAAATTCCATCCGATTCATGATTTCAATAGTCGATTTTCCGTCGAATAGATTTGTCCACGGATTGCCCTGAATCATGTCTCCCGCCGACAGGAAAAGAGAAGGGCGTTCTTGCCGCAGTCGATTGGCTTCTGCGGCGAGAATAGCGATACCTCCCAGTTTTTCGTGATTTTCCGCGTCCTGATAAGCTTCCGCAAAACCGTGAAAGTCATTCAGATACAGAATCCGCAAATCTACCGGCTGGGCCGTGCAGGCGGATTGCAACCAAAAGATGGAAGCAAGGACATTGAATATAAAAAACAGAATCTGTTTCATGCATGTCTCACGATGATTTTAAATTTTGAGAATAATATAATGCACCGCTTTCAAGAATGCCAGTATTGTTTTGTCCGGCAGTTGCGTTATTCATGCCTGTCACGAAAGAGATGAACGCCATGAAATTGTGGCAATTTCAAACTGAAAAATTGACTTAATGAAAAAAATTATGTAATATACAAAAAAATCAGATATTGAGATGTCGGTTTATTTATTTTAACAAAACGGAGCAATGATGGGGTGTAAGCGCAACAAGACTGTTTTCATCGTAATATTGTGTATTGCTATTTTGTTGTTCCCGTTATCCAACGGATTTTCGAAATCCACAAAAAAAATATCAAATCATCAAAAACAATATAAAAAACATTTCACCGTTCACAATAAAAAACATTCAGCGGTTCATCAAAAGAAGTATTCAGCTTTCCATAAGAAGAAATATTCATCTGCGCATCAAAAGAAGCGTTTATCTGCCCTTCAGAAGAAGCGTTCAATAGTTCATCATAAAAAAAATTCAAATATTTTAAGTAGAGCAAATACCGGCACACTTGTTTTAGGATCGGCTGTAGCCCTGGTGGAAGATCAGCGGACCGGTGAATGTTTGATTCAAAAAAAGACCCGGGCCATATTGCCCATTGCATCCATCACAAAACTGATGACAGCCATGGTGATCCTCGATGCTCGCGTGAATCTGGAAGAATCCCTGAGAATAGAAGAACAGGATATTGATACGCTTCTGCATTCCCGTTCCCGCATTCCTGTGGGTACTTATCTGACACGCAAAGAAGCATTGCTGCTCGCTTTGATGTCCTCGGATAATCGCTGTGCTCACGCTCTGGGCAGAACGTATCCGGGCGGTTTTCGAGCGTGTATTCAAGCAATGAATGATAAAGCGCGTGCCATGGGTCTTAGAGATACGCGATTTCAGGATACGTCCGGACTTTCCAGCGGGAATGTATCTTCGGCCAGTGATCTGGCACGTTTAGTGGATAGCGCTTATCAGTACGATCTGATCTGTGAATTCAGCACCAGCAAAAAAGCCGTTATCAATACAGGTTGGCGGACTTTGGAATTTCACAACACGAATCGATTGGTTCAGAATTCCGAGTGGCAAATAGGTCTTTCCAAAACCGGATATACGGATGATGCCGGTCGCTGCCTGGTGATGCAGGCGAATGTTGGAAAAAGATCTTTACTGATCGTTTTGCTTGATTCACAGGGTAAATTGACGCGCATCGGAGATGCCAATCGTATCAAGCGCTGGCTGGAATCGAAAACATCCTTTACATCGACACGCGGATAAGTCGAAATACAATCATTTTCCGCTATTCTTCAATCGGATCTCATAAAGACCACGTCTGACAACTTCCAGTCATACCGGCTGTTTCACAAAGCGCAGCGACTATTTTTATGATTGAGCGATTTTGCCGTAAGAATTTATTTCAGGAGCTTTGTCACGTCCTTTTTCGCCGATGACAATTTTGGTGCCGGGTGTTGCCCGGCGGGCATAAATAATTAAAGCGTGGACCAGGCTCTTATTGAATTTTCCTTTGTCTGCTTCTTCCAGTAGAAAATCTATTGCCGCTCGCAGCGAGTAGGGTCTGCTTCTGTAGGGACGATCGGAAATCAAGGCGTCCAGTGTGTCAACGACCCCGATCAGCTGGGCATATTTGTTTATTCTCTTAATTCCGAGTGGATAGCCGGAACCGTCAAGTCTTTCATGATGCTGATAAGAAGAGAAATCAAACTGGTGATGACTGCTGCCGAAATAATAATGCAGGAGTATGTATCCGATCAACGGGTGCGCGCCAAGAATACTTTTCTCTTGAATCGTCAGAGGCGTTTTCTTGTTTAAAATGCTGTTGTCAATCCGTGACTTACCAAGATCATGAAAAAGGCTCAGAATGATAGCCATTTCTGTTTCAAAGACATATTTGATTGAACGGTCCAGGGATATTTTGGCTGCAACCACGGAAATGATTAAGATGTGATCATAGGTATAGGGCGACTTATCTTTAATAAAAGCGAGCTCCAGAAATATTTTTTCCGGTATTTCCAGATGTTGGATGGAATGAATAACTTTTTTATTAATTTCGGGAGGGTGTAAAATATTTGCATAGCGTTTATCTTGAAACGTACGGATTAAATCCTTCATTAGCCAGGTATTTTTTATCGGCTTGTAAACCTGTTTTCCCGATAATTCCGCTATCTGCTCCAATGTGTTGCAATGGATGACCTGATCGGCTTTCACCAGCAGTCTTTCATCAATGGCGTATAAATCGTTTTCGAGTTGCATACTGTAATCCATTTTGCATTTCATATTTGATTTGTTGTGTCCTGTCAAATATTATGCTGCTGAATATTCTGAAAATTTTATAAACAAAAATTTGATTTTCTGCCCCGAGAAAAGTATAAAGATCTTCAAATTATCGAAGGAGAACGCTATGAGCGATTTAAAAAGTAATCGTGAGCATTGGGCAAGCCGCGTGGGGTTTATCCTGGCTGCGGCAGGGTCCGCAATCGGTCTGGGAAACATCTGGCGATTTCCCTACATGACAGGAGAAAACGGCGGAGCAGCGTTTATTGTGATTTATCTGCTGGCCGTTTTCTTACTCGGCTATCCTCTGATGGTCAATGAAACGGTATTGGGTCGTGCCTCCCAGCGTGATCCCGTAGGCGCTTTCAAAGCGTTAGCTCCGGGAAGTCCGTGGTGGCTGGTCGGCGCGCTGGGCGTTTTCACCGGATTCATTATTCTCTCTTATTATATTGTCGTGGCGGGTTGGTCGCTTGCATATATTTACAAAGTCGTTATCGCGGTTAGCACTCCCGGAATCAACCATGAAGCCGTTTTTAAAGGTCACATCACCAGTCTCTGGGAACCCATTATCTGGGCGGCCGTATTTATGATCCTCACCATCGGTATTATTGCCGCCGGCGTTGTCAACGGGATCCAGCGCTGGTCGTTGATTCTCATGCCCATCTTATTCCTGATCATGATCGTTTTGATTATACGATCTGTTACTCTACCCGGCGCTTCAGCCGGTCTTGCTTATTATCTGAATCCTGATTTCAGCGAGGTTTCCGGGCGGACCGTCCTGGCTGCGCTCTCTCAGGCGTTTTTCTCTCTGAGTCTGGGCATGGGTGTTTTCATTACTTACGGAAGTTACCTTAAAGATCATGATGATATCCCGGGAAGCAACGCGTGGGTCGTGGGTCTGGATACTTTGGTTGCTTTGATGGCCGGCTTTGCCATCTTTCCTGCCGTTTTTGCGCTGGGATTTAAACCGGGTGCCGGTCCCGGCCTGGTTTTCATCACCCTGCCTGCCGTTTTTGCGCAGATGCCTTTCGGGCTTTTTTTTGGTGTTTTGTTTTTCATTTTATTGGCCATTGCCGCCTTAACGTCGTCAATATCTCTTCTGGAAGTGGTAACGGCCTGGCTGATTGATGAAAAGGGCTGGCCGAGAAAAAAAGCAGCAACACTCATGGGACTGATTATGTTCATTGTTGGTCTTCCGGCCGCTTTGGGATACAATGTGCTCAGCGGTGTTTCCTTTCCGGGGCTCGGCACGGATATTCTGGATACTTATGACTGGTTTGCCAACTCTGTTTTCCTGCCGGTCGGTGGTTTTTGTGCGGCGATTTTTACCGGGTATGTTTGGGGCACGGATCAAGCTATCGCTGAAGCGAACAGAGGGAAAACGGGTTTATCGGTGGGCAAATTGTGGAGCGTTCTTATCAGGTATGTTGTTCCCCTGTTGATTGCCGGCATTATGATCATGGGAATTTATGATTCCTTTGTTAAATAAAAACGTTTATCAGGAAAGCATTCTTACCATAAGCAAATGAAAGATAAAACTTGGAGGAGGAAGAAATGATGTTCATTCCTTCCTCCAATCCGATGTTTATTCGAGAACGATAAGGATTTGATCCGTTTTAACGGAATCGCCTTCTTTAACTTTTATTTCCTTTACCGTTCCACCTTCGGGAGCGCATACCGGGATTTCCATTTTCATGGCGTCCATGATGATGACTTCATCATCGGCATTAATCTTATCTCCGTTATGCACAGCAATACTGATGATTTTACCGGTCATCGGGGCTTTGATCTCCGTACTCATTTTTTCCAGTCTCCTTTTTCGTTTCAGATTATTGATCAGCGTTTTGATCGTTTAATGAAAATTCAGGGTTTGTAAATACCCAATTTGCAGGAGAAGGTCAATATAATTGTCGCGGCTCATCCATTATGATAATTGGTAAGAATATATGATAATTTGAGAAATATTTCTTGAAATATCAAGACATATTGTTTATGACCTAGAACATCAAGAGGAGGGATCTATGTCCGGTGAATTGATGAATACAAAAGAGGTGGCCCGGTATCTCGATATTCACGAAAAACAGGTTTATCTGCTCATCAAGGCTTCCAAGATTCCCTGCTCCCGGGTGACCGGCAAGTGGATTTTCCCGAAGAGGCTCATTGATGACTGGATTGAAAGCTCTGCGCAGGATTCCCTGCAGCAGGTCAGAAAGAAAATAAATCGCATTGAAGGCGCTCTGCTGGCGGCGGGCAGTAATGATCCGGTTCTGGATATGCTGCTGACAACCGTCAAAAAAGATCATCCTGATTTTAATATTTTTTCGGCCAATACCGGCAGTGTGGGCGGTCTTCAATCTCTCAATACCGGATTGACGGATATCGCTTTTTCTCATCTTCTTGATCCGCAAACGGGAGATTACAATACACCCTACCTGAAGCAGTATTGCTCTGACACGCATCCTGTTGTTGTGAATATGTTTTATCGTCAGGTGGGTTTTATGCTTGTGAAATCCAGGGCCGGTATTTTCAAGGGATGGGAAAGCCTTACGCATAAAAAGGTTCGCTTCATCAATCGTCAGCAAGGTTCCGGCGTCAGACTTCTGATTGATCGTGAATTGGAAGAAAGAGGCATATCCGGTGATGATATTCAGGGTTACCATGATGAAGTTTACACGCATTTCGAAGTCGGTCTGGCTCTGGTGTCCGGCGAAGCGGATGTCGGCATTGCTTCTGCCGCCGTGGCGAAAATACTGGACTTGAATTTTCAACCGTTCATCAGTGAACGCTTTGATATGATTCTGGATAAGAACACTTTTTTCCAACCGGCTATTCAGACCTTTATGGAGGCACTGAAATCGGATCAATTTAAAAATCGCGTGAGTAAAATCGGTAATTACGATTTTAAAGACACGGGGCGTATTTTTCATTCATAACAAAATATTAACGAGCATAAATTAACGCAAGGAGGAAGAAAAAATGAAAGGTTTTATTGGGAAATTGACATTGTTGTTGATTTTGGTCTGGTCATCTATGGCATTGGCCGCTGACGGGAGCAGGTTTGTATTTTTGTCCAGCACCATCGGGCCGATTGACGCCGGTATTGTCGGCGCACTGGAAGATCAGTTTGAAAAAGAAACCGGAATTCGTGTGCGTCATGTGGGCGCCGGCACCGGAATGGCACTGGATATCGCCCGTAAATGCAATATCGATCTGGTGATGGTTCACGCCAAGTCACTCGAAGAAAAATTTATTGCAGACGGTTTCGGGACGGAAAGAATTCCTTTGATGTATAATGATTTTGTCATTGTCGGACCGGCGGCCGATCCGGCGGG